>NZ_JBKFGJ010000020.1:0-165007 GCF_051233465.1 Neobacillus solisequens
TCCAAGATATAGCTTAGAAACTATATCTAACTAAATAACACAAAACCTTCCAAAATTAGTCTAACGGAAGGTTATTTGGCATGCATATTTTTAATATAGCATGAGATATTTTAAATTTTTATTGAAAAATATTGACAAACTATTAGCTGGTTTAGTCGAACAAGAAGTACACAATATCCTCGTATTACGACATTGTTGTTCTTCATCTTACAGGTTCAATTTCGAATATCGTACTCCCATTCTCATTGCATAATTTTCTCCATCTGTTTAACATCTTTATGTCATTTTTTGTGACAAAATTTACTTTGTAATTTTCAACCTGAGCTATATAATTAAGGTACTAAATGAGAGGAGAATAAAAATGAAACAAGTTGCTCTCCATCAATGGCATAAAGAACATAATAAACGAAAAGCAGAATATCATAAGAACCACGAAATGAAAATAAAACGTGGTGAAAATGGAAAGGGTTTATTAGCAAAATGGGAAAGATTTTTTTATAACAATGTCATTTCTCCTCTTAAAAAATAAAATACTTATTAATTGAACTGTCTTCATAGTACAGTTCATTTATTTTCGCAATTTGAGTCCAAAATACGCATTAAACGTTTTTTTTCTCCAACTAAACTGCTCCGTTAGCCATCCATGAAGCGCAAAATCAGCGCTTCACCACAGAGAATGAAAATGGTAAGGAAGTGTCAATACTGATACTGATTTTGATCCAGTCAACCATTTCATAGACTTATTAATTAACGCTCTCCTCTTTTTTTTTAAACGATTGAGCAGGGTCTTCTTAAGTATTGTCATTTTACTAATCTTGAGGAAACTTATTTTCATGGTAGTTGAAGAAGAAAATAATATCTTTATTTTATAAATAAAAAAGAGAGCCTTAGCTCTCCAACAATCGGTTAACTTTCTGAATCTCCCCTTCAAATAACCTCATGTCCAACTCGTAATCATCATGACCATAAAATGAATCCAACATATCTTTTTCTTGATGTAATGTTATCAAATACTGCTCCAATGAAAAATCCACCACTTTGGATTGTATTCTCAAACACAACTTTAAATCTGCTCATTTATTTCACCTCGACAGATAGTATTTCCAAAACAATAAATGAAATTCGTATTTTATTACCAAATATAAAAGGACCATTTAGGTCCTTTTGGCTTCTTCAAGTAAAGCCCCCATTACTTTAAGTATATTTTTTCACATTCTTAAGATAATGGAATTACAATTTCCGAGCTGTATAACACACAAGGACTACAGGTTCTTCTGTTGTTCCAGGTTTAAAATAAGACTCTCCCCACGAAACTTCGCCTATAATTAAATCCTTATTTTTAGGTAATATGCGAGGGAAACTAAGATTAGGGAATCTTGAAGTATCCAATTTAAACTCCATAAATAAATTCATTAAATTATTTGAGTCTAAATCTTTTTTTGAAATGATTAGAAATGAATAAAAAAATATCTCTGCATCCTCAAGGTTTTTAAAATGTTTATAATAAATATGGTTGTAATTTGGAAGATTCACCCATTTACTTTTCTGTTGATCTCTTTCAAATAGTATCTTTTGAATATTAGATAAACTAGCTACATAATTCCTGCAATCTTTTATACAATATATTTTGTCATTATTCTCTAAAAGCCAATGTATAAATTTTGGAACTACAATCTCATTTTTTCGTGAAACTTCAATAATATATCTATTTACTTTTGCTACTTCTATTTTTATTTGTGGTTGCTCAGAATCAACAAAATTACCTATTTCATCAAACCAAGTAAACTCCTCAACTGCTGCTGATTCGTGCTTTTCTAAAAACATCAATTTGGGCCCCCTTTCAAAAATATTCTCTTCATCTAACATACTGACAACCTTTTCTTCCATCGTTTTCCTCAGTGGTATATTCAACTTCTTCAAACACACATATTTTTGCGTGTTGAGTCATCCGTTCCAAATTATTCTTGTCCTTACAATAAATTTCACAATAATCGCAATCGGAGAGTAAAAGCACAAGTTGGCAGTCACTAATTATGAACTCCTCATACGTATTTATATCTGTTACTATCTTCCCTTTTGGGAAGGCTTTTAAATCAGCAAAAATTACTAAATATCCTTCTTTGCTAATTAACTCTTTAAGTGTTGTACCATCTATTTCTTTTACATCTGTTGGAAAAGGTTTTTTCCCTAACTCAGACTCATTCATAACATAAGATTCACCGTAACCAATACGCCAATTATACTCAGTAATATCAATGGGCTTTAGAATTTCCTCTAATACTCTTTCAGAACTATTTGGAACTTTGAAACTGAAACCCCTCATTTTAATTCTCCTTAATTTAATTATACGTTCAACCAAAGTTACTTCTTTCACTAACACACTGTTTTTTGCACAATAAAGATTTCAACAAAAAAGGTGGTTAATCCTTCTGGATTAACACACCTGTAAGTTACACAATTAATTATACTTGAAACTAGCTTTCTTATTAATTTAAGGAGTTATATTACCAATCTTTTAAACATCATAACAAAATGCTTTTAGTTGAGATTCGATTATATCTAATACATCCTAATAGGCAAAATTCAGCCCTATTTTAAATTCCTTATTACCATTATATTTCTGCTATAGAAATATTACTTAATCACTTATAAATTCTTTAAGTTAAGTTCAGCACTCATTAATGCACCCCATTTGTATTTCTTGTTTTACTATCCTGCCCGTTTGTTTAAGTGGAATTCTTCACAAACTCACAAATCGTTAGGTTAATAAGAAAATGGCATTACCTCATTGCTGAAGTAATGCCGCAGTCAACCGAATGGTCTTTACTTGAATTCGTTATTAAATTGAGTTAGCAATATCAACTAATATTTCAGGTGTAACTTTGTTTGATACCTTTTTGTCAATTCCGAGCATATATTGCCAATTATCCTTTTCAAAAACAAGGAAATTCATAAGTGGAGCATCAGCCATATAAATGGCTTTTTGACCATTTTCAAGTGTATATACTTTTTGATTGCCTTTATCCTTAAAAGTTATTTTATTTTTTAAGGGTCGAATATCAACTTTATAATTATTTTCTCGTGACTTTTCATTCACAAAATGGATTGATAGAAAATCATTTGTGTCATAGTCCTTATCTTCATAAAATCTACCGAATTGATGGGTGAAAGGAATAGAAGGCTTGATTTTTGGCAATTTTACATCTTGTTCAAAGTGATTTTCAAATTCCTTAACGGCTTCTTCAGCAGATTTATATCCAACTTGAGTGAACATTTCCTCAATGGAAGGAGGAGTATCATTTGGACTTGCAAAGGCTATCTCATTAGTTGGTACAAAATAAGCAATACAGAATATTAAACAAATAAATTTAATTCTTTTATTCAATGTTCCACGCACCCTCTTTATCCTTTTAATAAGTATTCTTCTCCATTTATGAAAGATTATTTATCGTGACTTATGTAACTAACCTGCCTCTTTAGCACCATAAGAAAGAGCATTACCGTTGTTCCAGTAATGCCCCCGTTACTTTTAGTGTGAAGCAAACCCCTTCTTATTGAAGAGTCACACCACCTTTCAGTTCAAATAATTCTGTATTGTATTTAGCCCCACCACATCGCACAAACAAACACCGACCATCCTGATACACAAAAACCTATTAGTCCAAAACCAAATATGTATATAAGAGCAAATTTTTTTACCCTTATCTTCAAATAAGCAAATAAAGGGATGACTATGTATATTAGCACACTAATAATTGTAAATATGGTTAAGTAGTGTAATGCTCGATTTGTATTAGCTAATTCATCCATAATATGCTAAAGACTGTCCGTATACGCCTAATACAGTTGCAATTATCATTAACACCCATATAAAAAAATGCACCATTTCAATACAACTCCCCCAGATCTAACACATATACATTTAGTGTAATTTTACACCAATTATAACAAATACCCCTGTCATTGGAAATGTTTTTTATTAAACTAACCTGCACCGTTTGTTTAATAAGGAAAAAGCATCCCTCGTTCAAGGAATGCTACCCGTTAATGGAACAAGCCCTTTTTTATAAAACAATAATTATTCCAAGAACTATAAAGGCAACACCAGTTAATAGCACGAAAATTTTATATACACTTGGTGGAAATTTACTTAATAATTTAAATAATAAATCCCATTCTATAAATCCACTTATACCAATGTCTTTGTAATCCTTACTTTTCATTCTAAATAAAGAAGAAAAGAGTATAAATCCCCCCCTACAATAAGCATTGCCCCAATGAATAATGCCATTATATACCACCTAACTTTTTCGCATTTATATTTATCTCTATTTCTGTTTTGAATAGAAAATTCTTCTTGTTCCACAATCCTGCCCCGTTAGTTTAAGTCCTTCACAACTTAGGATTTAACTCTTCTAACAAACATCCTTTCAACAAGTATACTGACTACAACAGCTACAATATAGGGCAATAATGAACCTGTTGAATAGTCTTTATACCTATGATGAAACACTAATATAGGTATGTTAAATTTCATTCCAATCAAATATAAAAAGCTTATTGTAATAATAAATGATACGAAAACTAAGGAAAATTTGTTAATTCTGTTTATCAAGATTATAGCCCCCACAAAATGGATGATTTTATTCCACTGGTTAATATTCTAGGGTTGATAGAGGTAATCCTTCTTAAATTAACCTGCCATGTTAGTGCAACAAGAAAAAGGGATCGCCGCAGCCATCCCATTCTTTAACTCTTGCACCCTGTTAGCTTAAGTACATCTATTCACATACTTCGCTTACAAATTTCTTTCTAATAAAATCCCAATTTGCTTAGGTAGTGATTCACGATTTTCTTTTATAGCGTTTAAAATATATGCTTCCACTACGCCGACAATGGCAACTCCGAAAAACTGTAGCAATAGTTCTTTATTTAATCCTTTATTCTTCCCCTCATATACATGAACTTCATCATGTAATTCATCAATGACATATTGCAAGAAACGACTTCTAAATGTTGGCGCTCCCTTACTCGCCAACATAGTGGAAAAAAACAACTCATGCTTATCAAAATATTCAAACCAGATAATGGTTCCATCTATAAAGCTTTCCTCTGCTTTTTCATCACAAATACGCTCAAGCTCCTCTAAATGTTCATCGATTAACTTCTCAAGTAAATCAAATTTATCTAAGTAATGTGCATAGACTGTTCTTCTTCCGACGTTAGCTCGATCTGCAATTTCTTGAATAGTGATTTGGTCAAAATTCCTTTCAGCCATCAACTCAATAAACGCTGTTTTGATTGCCTCCTGTGATTTCAATACTCTTCTATCAACTGTTTCCATCTATATCATCCTACCTTTACTAAACTTTTTTTCATTTTTTAAATGTCGTCTATTTCGATTTAATCACATGTAGAAATATAGCCCATAAAGATATTGCACAATTTTCAGCAGTTTGTTCATTATCACTCAAATGATGCATAATTGGTCATTGAATGTAAATTGCCCCCGCGTATAATAAGGTACGTAAGGTAAATATAGCACACTTGTGCGAAATAATTAATAGGAGGATTCAAAATGCAAGTAACCAAAACAGATGTACAGTTTAATGGCAAAGGTCTTCAGTTAGCAGGACATCTTTATTTACCAGAGGGATTTATAGGAAATAAAAAGTATCCTGCAATAGTTTGTGTTCATCCGGGTAGTAGCTGTAAAGATCAAACCGCGGGAATCTATGCCAGAAAACTTGCTGAACAAGGATATATAACCATTGCATTTGATGCGTCATATCAAGGTGAAAGTGAAGGTGAACCTCGATATATTGAAGATCCGTCTGCAAGGGTTGAAGATATTCGTTGTGCGGTGGATTACCTGAGTTCACTGGATTATGTAGATGAAAATCGTATCGGTGTATTAGGCGTTTGTGCTGGAGGGGGTTATGCAGTAAATGCCGCAATGACAGAACGTCGAATCAAGGCAGTAGGTACAGTCGTTGGCGCTAATATCGGTCGTTTATATCGTGAAGGTGATGCAATCAAGGCACTAGAGGGAATTGGTAAACAACGTACTGCTGAAGCTCGTGGGGCTGAACCAATGATTACGAATTGGATTCCTAATAGCCAAGAGGAAAGAGAAAAAGCTGGTATTACTGATATAGATATTACGGAAGCTGTTGATTATTATACTACTCCAAGAGGTCAAAGTCTTAATTCTCCAAATAAGTTAAAATTCACTAGTATAGGATCAGTAATGGCTTTTGATGCTTTCCATTTAGTAGAAGAACTTCTTACTCAACCTTTACAAATAATTATTGGTAACGTACAAGGTGGATTCGGTTCATATAATGATGGACAAGAACTTTATTCTAGAGCAGCTTCCGTTAAAAAGAATTTGTTTGTTGTTGATGGTGCAAGTCACTATGATTTATATGACAAACCGGAACCTGTTAATAAGGCTGTTGAAAAACTGGTAGGATTCTATAAAGAAAACCTTTAGGTGGAAAGGTGAGATGGCAGCAACAGCTGCCATCTTTTTTTGTCGTAGAGAAAAATGATTACATATAAGATTTTTATCATAGAACCTTCTTCCACTAAACTGCTCTTTACTTCAATAATTTCAACAAAAAGAAGCGTTAATCCTTCACGGATCAACGCTCCCTTTAGTTTAGTAAGGCACCTATAATAATAGAAATCCCACTATAATAAAAATGAAACCAAAAAAAATACGAAGCCCTTCGCTTGTAATCGGTTCAGATAGGACATCTAATATTACTACTAATATCCCCTTTGTTATTTCTCCTCTTGAATTTGCTTCTTTTTTAAAGGATTTAAAAACGGAAAAAATCAATAGAATTCCAACAATGGAACAAAGAATTGAAATCAAGTTCAAATTCACACCACCTTATATCTGTCTGTTAAATTACGTATTTAAAGTAAATTATCTCTATTTCATACTATACTTTTTTCAACTAAACTGCCTGTTCAACAAGAAATGACCGCCGCAGCGATCAAATTATCCTGAACAAAAGCTACCCGTTAATTGAAGAAAAAATTGTCTTTTAGTTGCTTTTTAGCTTCTTCTACAATTTGAGGTATTAATACTTTCTTGGTTATATTATGAATGTTATCACCATAACGAAAGTCATCTATCTTCTCGCTAATTTCATATCATATTAATAATTCTTCGTTAATGAAATGCTCTCTAACAACTTCATATATCCTATAAGCATTATCAATACCGTTTTTTCATCAGCTACAATTTTCAATAATAAATCTCTAATATAATATTTTGCACACTCCTCTTGTGAAGGTTCCATTAATTTCAGTTCATTCATAGCCCTTTTAAAATAATCTTCAACTTCAAAAATATTAAGGGATTCCCTTAGTGAAGAAAGGGTATATAAAGACTGAGTGGAAAAGCCATTTATCAACATTTGATTAGCCCAATTAACATAGTCAATTGGTTTTACATCACCTTCAAATATTTTGTAATATAAAATTTTAGTATCCACCGTTGCTCCTCCCGTACCTAATCTATTTTTAATTCGATGGGTATATTGGAGAATCCTTCCTGCACTAAACTGCCCCGTTAGCCATCCATGAAGCGCAAAATCAGCGCTTCACCACAGAGAATGAAAATGGTAAGGAAGTGTCAATACTGATACTGATTTTGATCCAGTCAACCATTTCATAGACTTATTAATTAACGCTCTCCTCTTTTTTTTTTAAACGATTGAGCAGGGTCTTCTTAAGTATTGTCATTTTACTAATCTTGAGGAAACTTATTTTCATGGTAGTTGAAGTGAAAAATCTCACACTCTCAATAAAATATTAATATGAATCTCCAATTACATTGAAACTTTCCACTATAATCAAGTCTTAATAAAATGCTAATAGTGGTATCAATTCAAATGCCAAGCGCTATAAGTAATGTCCCGTGATATAGCTCCAATAACATCTTACAAAACCAAATTGAACTGGTTCCAACCAATTCCCTCTATTGTTATGTATAACATAACAAGTGGTCCATATTAACATATTAAAGGTATGAAATCTCAATGAATCCCATTCTTTAAATAAACTACAAACAAAGATGGTCACAAAATTGGATACCAACCCCAGCATATACCATCGCTCGAATTAAATTTGAGGGAAATAACTTTGGTGGTGACCCTTCCTTAAAATGAATATATTTTGTATTTGGAAATATTTCTGCACAAGTTTCCTCACCCTTTAATTTCTGCTATAAATTCACTCAGAAGTTCGCAAAATAAGCGTTAATTCCTGAAATAAGCGTTAATCCTTCTTGGATCAACGCCCTAGTAGTCTAAGTGAAATTTTCACAATATCACTGTAACTAATTAATGTTGTTAAATCACAAACAATAAAACTGTCATCATTTACTTCAACACATACAATAGGATTTTTACAAGGTATTAAGGATTTTTGTGTCATTATTTTTGACACAAGAGTCCTTAATTTTTCGCTAAAAATGTTATAATTTAGGTATTTTCGATTTAGTCCTTTTGTGTCACTCGACAGTCTTTTAGTAATTACTACGCAATATTTCAATTTCTTTGTTTATCCATTTTGTGTTGGTTTGGAATAAAGTTTGATTAAAAAAAGCTCGTAAGCCCTCATTTATTAGTAACAAAAAAGAAAATCATTTTGAAAAAAGATTGATCAAAATGGTTTCTTTTCGTATTGTAGATATATTATTTTTTATAAAAAAAGTTTGATCATTTTGTTCATCGTTCTTATAAAAATACTCCATTTGTTGGAGAGTAAGATAATGATTGTGATTAGAGACTTTAGTATTGAAAGTTATATCAACTTGACTGGATTTTTGAAACAGAATTACCTGCCTACAAAGCTAGATATTATATCTCTTCCATGTTAATAAATGGTATCCACTTTTCATAAAAATCCCCCTAATTTTTCGATTTACCTTAGCGGACATGATACTCTAATCTTAAATCAATTATTAGCGGACATTTTGAATCCAACAAAAATTAGAACTTATCATAAACGGCTTTCATCGGAAGCAACTGCAGTTATCAATAGCTTGACAATTAGTACTATATTCAACTATTGTGAATGTAATATTTTTACTTTTCAATATATTTTCGTCTCAATGGTATAAGAAAGGAGTCTCTTATAATGCTACGCTAAGGAGGTTTTTTAATTTCAAAAATACATCAATTGTCAGGACGTATTTTTTCTAGGAAGCTCAAGGAGGATAACATTTATGAAATCAACCCTGCTCAAGGAAGAATCCTCTTCTCCCTTTGGCAAAAGGACAACATATCTATTCAGGAACTGGCTAAAAACACCGCCTTGGGCAAATCGACTCTTACCCGAATGCTAGATAAGCTCGAAGAAACGGGTTTTCTTCTCCGTGTATCTCCAAACGATGACAGACGTAAAATACTCATTCAACTCACTGAGGAAAACAAGAAAATGAAGGCTGCTTATGAACAAGTATATATTAATATGGCTAAACTATTTTACAAAGGATTTCATGAAATCGAAATTGACGAGTTCGAGGGGTATCTCGAACGAATTTTAAATAATCTCAAAAAACATGAAATCCAGTAAAGGAGCTTTATACATGCCAATCAGCAGCTTTAATAGCTTTTCACAAAAAACTATTGAATTTTGTCCGATTTGAAATCGAATAACACCAAAGATTGGTTTGAAAATAACAAGCACACTTACACAGAATACCTACTAAAACCGGCACAATCTCTCGTTTCAGAATTGAGCGACTTCATGCTCTCTATTGATCCATGCTTTGAAACTTCACCTGCGATTGGTAAAACCATTTCACGAATATACCGCGATACTAGATTTTCAAAGGACAAGTCTCCATTCCGCACCAATATATAGATTTCATTCAAAAGGCCCAAAAAAGATTGGGCAGATGCTCCCTCCTTTTTCTTTGAGCTAACGCCTTTTTCTTACCGATATGGGATGGGTTTTTACTCCGCTACGAAGGATACTATAGATAAATTTAGAGAAATGATCGACAGTAACCCAAATGAATTTAAAAATGCTGTTTCGTTTTATCCTAAACAACGGAAATTTATCATTGAAGGGGATCTATACAAAATCGATTAGATCCAAATAAATCAAACGAAATTTTAGACTGGTATCAACGGAAAAATTTATATCTCGTCTGTAATTGCCACATAGATAACCGACTCTTTAATAATGAACTTGTCAGGGATTTAACCGAAGGGTTTGGCCCGCTAAAAGATTTTTATCATTATCTTTATTAGATAGAAATCATATAAAAATTCCTTTAGGAGGCCTGACTATGAATACCGGAAGTGTTATTGAGGCAGGGATAGAATCTGCAAAACAATTGTTGAAGAACGGTATCAATCCCATAGAAAAAAAGGAAAGTACAAAGGAGTCCTTATAATTATTGCAATGTTCAGAAATCGCTATGGTAGGTTCTAATGACGAGTGGATATCCCAATATAAAAGCAATGTTCAAGATTGAATCGAACGGATTAAAGACCATTTGGTTCAGCACAAATACATCTTCCAAAAGAGTGTCTCAATTTACTAAAAATCCGAAAGCATCTGTTTATTTTTATGATGCAAAGCATTTTGCAGGCCTTTTGCTTGTCGGTGAAATTGAGATTCTGCTGGACTTGAAGTACAAAAAACGATTTTGGAGAGAGGAACGGGAAGTATATTATCCTCTTGGAATTACTGATCCTGATTATTGCATTCTAAGGTTTACAACCAACTGGGGAAATTATTATCGGGGTCTTCAAAACATCACCTTTGAAATCTAATTTTATGAAAGTTCAATATAGGAGTGAAAGAATGACGAAATTATTGTTTAACCTGTGGAATGATTTGGATAAATTTGATTTGGGAGATTCTAACGTTCGTCAAGGGGTATATCTTGGGCAAAAGGCAGCATATCTTGAAAAGACCGGATCTGCTATCTTTCTTCGTGACAAAATAACTTTTAATTGCTTTCGTCTTCAAGCGGAAGTAGCCATTCCCGAACAAGTGGGTTTTATAGGGCTTGTTTTCGGGGCCAAGGATTCACATAATTATGAACTGGTTTATTTGGCGCCAGAAGAAATTCAATACGATCCGATTATGAATGATTCTATGACGTGGCAAATTTATAATGGCCCTTTATATCAAAAGTCTTTGCCGAATACTACTGGTAAATGGGTGAAATTTTCCATAGAAGTTCAACAGAATGGCGTAGCCGTCTATATGGGCGAAAAAACTTCTCCTCAACTTGTAATTCCTAACCTTCAACATGGAGGATTTGTTGGTAAAGTAGGGTTTTGGGGATATTTGCCCAGCTACATTCGCAATCTCTCTGTGGAGGAAATACAACCGACACCAATCATTAAAAGAGAAAAGAATTTGAAGCAACTGATAACCGAAACTTTTGTAACAGAATGGATGGTCTCAACACCTTATTTAAAAGATGAACAGCCTGTCGCCGAAAATAATTGGACGAAAACATTTGTTGAAGAAAATGGAACACTTAACATAAACAGAATCCATGCGGTTGAACAAGGTATTTCTGTCCAAACCAAAAGCACTTTTATTATTCCTGAGGAGAAAGAGACTCTCTTAACTTTCGGTTTCAGCGATCATCTTCGTCTATGGGTTAATGAAGAAGAGGTTTACCAAGGAGATTGGAGATGGAATCCTCCGGGCAGTGATGGACGAATTCGATGTAATTTTGCCAGTGTTCCAGTTCGCTGGCGAGCCGGTTTGAACACAATTCGTGCAGAAATAACACATAACGAGTTCTTTGGTTGGGGACTGAGTATAAAAACAGGATTGTCCGATATGTCATTCATCACAGATGAAGATTGAATAAAAAATAAAGAATGACTGAGTGTAGATGGAGTGGAGTAATAAGGTACTCCTTTTATGTTATAAGGTAAATAATTACACTATCTGATATTCCTATCTACAGATCAAAGAAAGCCGATTTTCCTTCGCTGAAGCAGAAGCAACATTCAAAATCATTAAAACAGAGTTTGTAAAAAAACGCCATTTTAATAGTTTAGAAGAGTTACACAGGGAGTTTACGGACTATGTGCATTGGTTCAACCATTTACGCATCCATAGTACTTTATATTATTTAAGCCCCAAGGAATACAAACTAACGCACCTTAAGAAAACTGTCTAGTTTAGTTTGACAATCCAAACATTTAGTTATTCATCATGTTTTACCTTACATAACTTTATGAAGGTACTCACCTTCGATATTTTCTAAGTGTGCCTGAAAGGGAAAAATTAGTATAATAATTTACTCCAACATTAATGGTCTATTTCCGATTAGTCCTCTAATTTCCTTTGTGTATTCAGCAACATTTTCCAACTCCTGTTTTTATTAAGATTGTTAGTTATTCTTTTAATTTATTCGAATTTCCTGTTTCAATTTAACCCTCTTATTTAGTAAAAGAGCGACTGCTCCTATAGAACAATCGCACCCGTTTAAATAATTGGATATTGAATCATTGACGACCAATCAACTGAAAGGATACTTAGCAAAATCCAGTGAACACCTAAAGCCATCAAGTTGGGGTCATCGAATTCGATTTATAAATCATTATTTCGTTCGCCGCACGAGGAAGGCATTGATTGAATTTATGTTTTCAACAGGTTGTTGAATAGGAGAAATTGTTACTCTGGATAAAAATTATTAATTGGTCTAATCCTTCAGCCATTGTTCTTGGAAAGGGTGATAAAGAAAGGGAGGTCTACTTTAATATACGTTGTGAAATCTGGCTGATACCCTGATAAATCAATAAAAAACGCACTGTGAATCCAGTGCGTATTCCTATGTGTTTTATAATGTTTGCACCTCTAAAGTAAACTCGTTACTACAAAGGTGCGTCCGTTTTTTCCTTATTCTCCAACTTTGGCCATTTGTTACCTTGTTAGATATTAATATTTATTCAATAGTATTATTTCTCTATTTGATGCTTCAACAACTTCACCTGAACAAACGCATAAATCCAGGTCACAATCGCAAAGGCTGCAAAGAACATTAAAAGGTGCTGGATGCTATTTGTGAACGTAGAAGGTTCATGAGAGGAAATGGCTGCACGCAATCCTTCTATTGAATAGGTCATTGGCAAATATGGATGTAATGCTCGGAAAAAACCCGGTGATGTTTCAATCGGGAAGGTTCCTCCTGTTGAAGTAATTTGACTGATTAGGACAATAATCGCCAAGAATCTTCCGACATCCCCCAATGGTTTTACTAGCATTTGAATCAGGGCAATGTAGGTTACACTTGTAAGTACTGTTATTAAAATAAACTGATCCGGGTTTTTAACATGGAGTCCCAATATTTTAACTAATAAAAAATCAACTATCAATCCTTGTATGGTGACAACTATAACAAGCGTAGCAAGTTTACTAATAAACAGACCAAATCCTGTTTTTGGGATTTCCGGAATATCTCGCAAATCAAGGACAATTGTTAACATTATACAGCCGACAAATAAACTTAAAGCGATCATATATGGAGCTAGCCCGGTCCCATAATTGGCTACTTTATGGAATGACTGATTCACTAATTTGACCGGATCCGCAAACATAGAATATGTTTTATCTGATGTGTTTGCCGGGTTCGCATCTTCTGCAGCATTCGATAATTTAGTCGTGAGCTCTTGGCTACCATTTTTTAAGTCGTTCGCACCGTCATTTAGCTTACTCACATTGGTGACAATCCCGCCCCAGGCACTAGAAAGGGATTGGGTTCCTGATGCCAATTTATTGGTCCCAGCCAGTAACTGCCCGGAACTTGTATTTAGTTGATTTTGGCCTGCCTTCAGTTGACTAATTCCCGAAGTAACTGACTTTTGACCTGTCCATAATGCCTCAACACCTTGATTTACTTGTGCTGCCCCTACTTCCAAGGCACCCGCAGACTTATTTATTTCAGTCAGACCTGAGGTCACGGCCTTACTGGTACCTAATATTGTTTGAAATTCAACATCCGTTTGTAGTTCTGGATGCTTTGATAAGTATTGTTGTAATTGACTGGTAACGGATGAGGAACCGCCTGTCGCCTTTTCAATACCTGCTTTCATGGCAGTTGTCCCACTTGCCAGATTATTGGTCCCTGGTGAAAGAGTCCCTAAACCATCCTCAACTTTTTTTGCGCCGGTTTCTAGTGAATTAAATCCGGCTAATGTTTGAGCAATTCCATTTGAAAAACTTCTCATACCATTGTTTAACTCACTGGCACCAGTTGACATAGAATGAATATCCGTTGATTTGTCAGATAACCCAGTTAACAATTGTGAAGTTCCGTTATGTACCTGGTTAGCCCCGTCCGTAACTTTTTGTGATCCTTCCGCTGCATCACGGAGTCCTTTTGGCATACCAGCCACTTTATCAAAAATCACTTCAGCATATTTTTCAGAAATAGAATTAGACACCTGATTTTTGATTTTTTCCGCCCCATTTCGCCCAATCATTGATGCGACAAAGTTATAGGACTCATCTATTGCATAAGTAAAATTAATTTTTTGCGGATTGGAATCTGATAAGGTACCTGCATTTTTTGAGGCATCCTCAGGAATAGTAAGCACCATGTAGTAGTGATGCTTCTTTAATCCAAGTTGCGCTGTGTTTTCATCTACAAACTTCCAATCAAACTCTTTATTTTCCCGCAGTTTTTTTACTAAATCATCTCCGACTTTCAGTGTTTGATTATCCATTGTCGCCGGTTTGTCATTGTTCACCACAGCAACAGGCATACGCTCCAGATGACCATACGGATCCCAAAATGACCATAGAAACATCCCACTGTATAGGATTGGAATAAAAAATAAAGCAATAATCGAAATAAGTGTCATCTTATTTTTGAAAATCCTAGCCCATTCTTTGATAAATAATGAAAAAACAGACATGTGCTTACACCTCTGATGTGTTTATGGTATTAGTTCTTATATAGACTTTGTTAAATAAACGGTTTCCATTCTATTTAAAAAAGGAACCTCTTAATAGAGATCCCCAGACAAATAAAAAAAGGCTGCATCTGCAACCTTATGCGTATCTAATACCCGCTGATTTAATATTGTTGAAATCACCTGAACTGCAAGGTGTCACTGCATATGTCATTTCACATTTCGGACAATTCATAATGACGGTTTCAAGAGTAAACGTTTCACCACATTCACAAGTAATGCTATGTGGAACAAGTGGAGCAAAATGTTCCTTCCCTTTTGCTTTTACATGATCCACGATGGCTTTTCCATCTTGCTTATTCGTTGAACAACCACAACTCATTTCATTACCTCCAAATAAACTAGTCAATTTAGAATAGCACATAAGAGAGTGAAGCGATGTGGCGATTTTCCAACAGATTTTCAGTTGGAAGAACTGTAATTATTTACATATATGGAAAAATAATATCAAGTTGATGAGCAAAAGCTTGGTCACTTTACCAAGTTTTTTCAGTTAATAATAAGATTTTCTTCAGAAAATATTAAGATTCCTCCGTTATGATGTATATATCAAATTCGTAGGAGGAACTTATGAAAAAGATTAATAAAGGGGTAATTCCTGTTGTTTTAGTTGCACTAGTAAGCATTGTATTGATTGGATTGTTTTACTATTACGATTTCGCTCATTTACAACCTACTCCTGGAAAAATAGCCGGTAAAAAACCGGAGCGGCCACAAGGGGCAGAATTGTTCACCTTATTCGGAAACGGAGCCATTTTGGCCGGTGCGTTGAGCTTCTCTTGGTACCTCTTGAAAAAGAAACTCAAGTCACCATTTAAAATAGTGAAAATAGTTGCTAAAAAGGCCTTCAGTTTTCATACCTATATTGGCTGGGCTGCATTGGCGTTGGTAGCGGTTCATGGTGGGTACTTTTTAATAACTGATTTCAAAAATACCAATAATTTAACTGGTGCTGCTGCTTTTTTACTATTGCTGAGCTTAGCCATTTATGGATATGTGCTGCAGCGTAAAAAGAAAAAATCCATACGGTCTGCTCACTTCATCTTGAGCATCTTATGGATTGGGGCACTCTTAGTTCATGGTGGCGGTTTTGTCATCGCATTTGGAGTTGGATTAGCGGGGTTGTTTATTTTAGTAACAATATTTGAAAAAAAGCTAAAAAAACCTAATAAGATGAAGAAACCTATAGTTTCTTAGTAAAAAAGGCAATCCTCTCAATTAGATGGGATTGCCTTTTGAGTTACTATAGTTTTTTTACCTTACATGTATTGGATGAAGGTCATTCTTTATGGTGTGTTTTTTCTTTCGTACCTCTCCACGAATACAATATTTGGAAAATTATTGATAAAATTTTGAATTTTACTAATAGTTATTATCCTTTTTATCTTAAGGTGATATCATGATGGACAAATATGGAATTATATTTTTATGAGGAGCGATTGATATGGAGGAAAAAAATATTGCCAAATTCAATGGGTTCATTGGGGTTATTTTATTTTTGCTATTTGCAGCCATTACGATTTATTGTTTTCAACAATTCATTTTAACAGAAAGATTTAGTCTATTGATTATTTCCATTCTGCTCTTGCTTGTTTCATTGTTGATTTTCTCAGGGTTTACGGTAGTGCAACCAAATCAGGCCAAAGTATTTACCCTCTTTGGAAGCTATCTTGGCGTCATTAAACACGAGGGATTTTGGTTAACCATTCCTTTAACCATTAGAAAAACAGTTTCTCTAAGAGTGCTCAATTTTAATAGCGATAAGCTAAAAGTAAATGATCTCGAAGGAAATCCGATTGAAATTGCTGCAGTTGTGGTTTATAAGGTTTCTGATTCGGCTAAAGCTGTCTTTGGCGTTGAAAAATATCGGGAATTTGTACATACCCAAAGTGAAACGGGTCTACGTCATATTGCCAGTCAATATCCTTATGATAATTTTAATAACGATTATGAAATTTCCTTAAGGCAACATTCAGATGAGGTAGCAGTTGAATTGACCAAAGATTTACAAAAACGCCTTACCTTTGCGGGGGTAGAAATTATCGAGGCACGAATTATGCATTTGGCATATTCTAGTGAAATTGCTCATGCCATGCTGCAAAGACAACAAGCAAAAGCAGTTTTGGCAGCTCGTAAAGTCATTGTTGAAGGAGCTGTCTCCATGGTCAAATCAGCAATCGACCAATTGGATGAAGAAGGTGTTGTAAAATTAGATGAAGAAAAGAAAGCACAAATGGTAAACAATTTGATGGTAGCATTAGTTTCTGAAAAAGGCAGTCAGCCGGTGATCAATACGGGAAGTATTTATTAAGGTCGTGGGATAAGTGAGAGAGAAAAAGCGATACTTTGCTTCGTATTGACCAACAAATCGATAATTCATTAGAGAAATGGGCAATTGATGAGTTTCGAAGTGTAAACGCCTAAATTGAAATGATCTTCAAAAGCAAGGAGATTAAAACCAGGTGAGTAATAAATTTTCAAAAGAAATGCAGCATGACGAGAACATGCTGCATTTCTTTATGGTTGCATTTTTACTCTTACCTTCTTCTGTTGTTTCTCTAATCCTTCACCTTTAGGCTGTCTGTCATTTTTCATAAAAAAGGACAAGATAAGAGCGATTAGCGAAAGACCCGATACAACCATGAAAGCAACGTTTGCTCCGTACATATCAGGATGGTCAATTGTTGGATTACCTTGTGCTGTTTCGGATGTCGTGGTCATTACCGTAACTAAAATCGCTGTTCCTACTGAGGCAGCAATCATTTTCATAGTATTATCCATCGCAGCACCATGAGGCAACAATCGTTTAGGCAACTGGTTCAACGCTGAGGTTGCAACAGGCATCATTGTCATCGAAAGCCCCAACATTCTTATTCCATAAAGGATTGTAATATACGTCATGCTTGTTGATGGTCCTAATTTTGTAAACGCGAAGGACGCAGCCGTCATAATCGTTAAACCAATGGTTACGAGCCATCTAGCGCCAATTTTGTCAAATACCCGCCCTACGATTGGAGACATAAATCCACTAATTAACGCTCCTGGTAATAGAGCAAGCCCTGCTTCAAATGCTGAAAAGTCTCGCATGTTTTGCATGAAAAGTGGAATAATGGTTTCTGCTCCAATTAACCCCATAAAGCCGATCATTCCAATGATGATCGCAAAAGGAAAAATCGAAAACTTAAACACTCGAAATTCCAGCATAGGATGTTCCAAACGCAATTGCCGAGAAATAAACAAAATTAATGATATGCCGCCGATTCCGAGAGAAAGCAATGTCATCCTGTCCGTCCAGCCAAAATTTCCGGCACAGGTAAACCCGTATAACAGCCCGCCAAAACCGATCGAGGAAAAAATAATGGAAACGACGTCCACCTTCGGCTTGGAAACCTCCGTTACATTTTTCAAAGCGAAGTATGCCACCGCAATATCAATAAGTGCTATGGGCAGAATGATAAAGAATAAGACTCTCCATGAAAAATGTGAAGTTACCCATCCCGACAATGCCGGTCCGATCGCAGGTGCAAAGGAAATCACCAAACCAACAAGTCCCATTGCTGAACCACGTTTTTCTACAGGAAAGATCATTAAAAATACAGTTTGCATTAAGGGAAGCATAATGCCAGCACCACAGGATTGGATGATTCTCGCTCCTAATAGCAATTCAAAATTGGGTGCTAATGCTCCAGCTAATGTTCCGAAAGCAAAAATACTCATTGCTGAGATAAATAATTGCCTAGTAGTAAACCTCTCTAATAAAAAGGCACTAACTGGAATCATGATTCCATTGACCAGCATAAACACTGTTGTTAACCACTGTGCACTATTAGCGGTAATGTGCATTTCATCCATAATGGGTGGAATAGCGGTAATCATGAGAGTTTGGTTTAAAATGGCAATGAATGTTCCAGCAAGCAAAAGTGCGATAATGGTGGACTGCCTGCTTGTAGATACGCCCATTTGTTCGTCCCCCATTCTTATTTCATTTTACCTTGTAAAAAAGGTACTGTTTCAGATTACAAGATTTCATGAAAAACTTCCAATGAATTGTTTGTAAAATTTTTGAAAGCATTTTTTATTTTCCCTCAATTTCAAAAAATTAACAAAACCCATCCTTATAAGAATGGGTCCATGTTGATGTTACTTTTTCTCACACAATTTCCTTGCCACTTGCAGGAGCAATCGAGATGCCAGTCGTTTCTTCGAAATTATACAAACTCGATGGCAAATCAGTGAATCGTTCTAATTCATTATAGGCTGGAATACCATGATAGGACATATCTAATCCCTCTTCTTCCTCGCGTTCCTCTGCTCTTAAACCTACAGTCCATTCGCAAACCTTAGCCATCAAAGCTCCGCCTAGAAGTCCCCATAAGACTACAACTAAAGCCCCTAACAGCTGAATGATAATCAGTGAAAAACGACCTGTAGTCAACAACCCTTGAGAATGATCGAACAATCCGACAGCAATGGTCCCAAATACCCCATTGAATCCATGTACCGCGACCGCACCTACAGGATCATCCACTTTTAGGTTATCTACTAATAAAGTTGCAAAAATAACAATAATTCCACTAATAAGTCCAATTAAAATAGCGCTCCATTGTGAAACGTAGGCACATCCCGCAGTAATAGCCACAAGACCAGATAACACACCATTAATTGTCATGCTCGGATCCGCTTTTCCATATTTCTTTATGGTCAGAAACAAGGCTGTTGTTCCCCCGCTTGCCCCTGCAAGCATCGTATTAAGAGCAATGGAAGCGAGAGAATTATTAGACGCATCCAATGTGCTTCCGGTATTAAAAGCAAACCATCCAAACCAAAGAATAAAGGTCCCTGCCGAGGCTAAAGGGATATTACTTGGCGCAAAAACATTTGTGCTGCCGTCTGAATTAAACCGGCCTTTTCTTGGCCCTAATATTTTTGCCATCGAAAAAGCGGCAAGCCCCCCAACAGCATGTATCGCAGCTGAACCAGCAAAGTCCTTCATGCCCAGTTTAGCCAGCCATCCATTACTGTTCCAAATCCAATGACCGGATAAAGGATATATAACGATACAAATCAAAACGGCGGTCACGATATAAGCATTAAAGTTCATCCGCTCCGCAACTGCACCGGAAACAATGGAAATACAAGCCACGGCAAAGCCAATTTGAAATAGGACAAAAGCTGCGCTTGGTAAGGGTATTGAAAGATGAATATTCTCGGGATTTCCGAATAAATTAATTCCCACTAGACCAAAAGCGTCCTTTCCATACATAATACCGAATCCAATGATCCAAAACGCTAAAGTACCGACTGTTAAATCCACGAAAATCTTCATTGTTACATTGACGGCATTTTTGGTGCGGACAAACCCAGCCTCCAATAAACTAAATCCACCTTCCATAAACAGGACCATTGCTGCAGCAATAACAACCCAAACGGCATTTACATGTAGTAACGACATTGATCCTCACCCCTTTATTTCACTAAATCATCGATGTCATAATCGGCTGTGCCAGTTTTTATATTATAGGCTTCAAGAATAGGAAAAACATAAATCTTTCCGTCCCCATCCTCACCTGTTTGCGCAGCATCCATTATAGTTTTAATCGTGAGCTCTACCATATAATCCGATAGCACAATCTCCATCTTCACTTTTGGATGGAGGGTGATTTTATAGTTTTTGCCTCGATAGACCCCTTTCGTATCCTTTTGCTTCCCTCTGCCAACTACTTGAGAAACTGTAAATCCAGTAATGCCAATATGCTTTAAACCCCTTATTGTATCTGTTAATTTTTCAGGTCTGATGATTGCTTCAATTTTTTTCAATTTCTCCACCACCTATCACATGTTAGGTTTCCTAACATCATATGTTGAATAATATAACATACCATATAAGTGTGTCAATGTAATTTTAGAAAATTAAAAAAGAAAAGTACTTATGAGATTTTTCATAAGTACTTCTTTGCTAAATTGGAAAATACTGCATGGTAACATGAACGAACCTGACATACATCTTTATTTATTCATGATATAATTAATATAGAAGAAATTGGTAACGTTAATAAAAGGAGGGTTGAAAAATGAAATGGATGAGAAAGTTCCAGGTTCGCCTCAAGGGTTTAACTGATGCAGTTACTCGATTTCCTTTAACCACTCTATTTCTAGTATGTGCAGCCATTTTAAATGCATACCTGATAATCTCCAAAAATGAAAATATGAAATGGTTAATGACTTTTATTATTGGTGCTTTTTTAAGTGCTGTTTCACAAGTCGTCTTTGAACGCTTTTTTTCAAAATCTTCTTCACGATTAACCCTGATGGGGCTTGTTACCTTATTAACGGCAGGATATTACCTTATTATTATGAATGCTCCAGATTCGGGAATGGATGTAGAAATCAGAACGGCGGTTGCATTATTTTCTCTTCTTATTGCTTTCATTTGGGTTCCTGTCATAAAAAGTAACATAAGTTTTAACAATAGTTTTATGATTACCTTCAAGGCATTTTTTCTGTCCCTGTTTTTCTCAGCTGTTCTTTTCGGAGGAATTAGCATCATTTTGGGCGCAATCGACCAGCTAATTTTTCGTATAGACCCAGAATTTTACGGTCAAATGGCAAATGTGGTGTTTATCTTATTCGCACCAATGTTCTTTCTTTCATTGATTCCGGCTATTAATCATGCCGAAGAAGAAGACATTAATCAATCAGCCCATTGTCCAAAGTTTCTGGAAGTTTTGTTGTCTTACATTGTGATTCCTTTAATAGCCGTGTTTACTATGATTCTAATTGTTTACATGATTAAAAACATAGGTGGAAAGTTTTGGACTGATAATCTCCTTGAACCTATGCTGGTCACTTATGCCATCACTGTAATTTTGGTTTACATTCTAGTGAGTGAACTTGCGAATAAATTCGCAGCATATTTTAGAACAATTTTTCCAAAAATTCTTATTCCCATTGTTCTGTTCCAGATTACATCTTCGGTAATCAGCCTTTCTGATACCGGAATCACTCATACCCGTTATTATGTCCTTCTATTTGGACTATTCGCTGCGATTACTGGATTTATTTTCAGCCTACTACCTGTTCGAAAAAATGGGGTTGTGGCCCTCCTGTTGATTATTTTCGCAGCTATTTCAATTGTACCTCCAGTCGATGCATTCACTATTAGCAGAACAAGTCAAACATCTACGCTTAAAGAAGTACTTTTAAAAAATAAGATGCTGGAAGATCATAAAATTAAGCCAAATTCCCATATTTCGGATAAGGATAAATTGAGGATTACCAATGCTGTTCAATACTTGTACATGATGGGCTATACTAAAAATATCGATTGGTTGCCAAAAGATTTCAATGCTTACAATGATTTTTATGAGACTTTTGGATTCAAGGAATATCAAAAACCTGCTGATTATGTACAGTCTATTTATCTTTCTATGAAACAACCAACACCAATTGATATTACCGGCCATGATATTTTTGTGCAGACAGATATAAATAGTGCTGAAAACCCTAGTAATGCAATCATTTGTCACATTAAAAAATCGGGAAAAACATATACCCTATTAAAAGATCAGCACGCATTAAAATTAACAGGAGCAGATGATTCTGAACTAATTAGCTTTAAAACCACTCAGATCTTTGATAAGTTTGATCAGTATCAAACTTCAAATGGTGAACTTACTCCTGATGAGGCTACCTTCACAACTGAAAACAGCCGTGCCAAATTGACTATAGTTGTCCAAAACATCAATATAGAAAAACAATATAAGCAGTATAATGATGCGTTTTTGTTTGTTTTTGTGGAGATTAAATAATTAAAAAATTCCCGATTGGTGAAGACAAAGGCGTAATTACACGGATGCCTGATAGGAAATTTCATTCTTTCCTATCTGCTAAAAAAATGGCTCAGTTCCCCTGAACTGAGCCATATCTTTTTTCATATTATTGGTATCGTTAACGAATGTCTACTCATCTTCTATCATTAAACTAAGATTTTACATTTTTAATAATTTTTGAATGGTTTTTGGCAGCATATCATATAGTGTTTCAAATGCATGATTGATATCCAGTCGCTCCGTCCATTGATGGGCATCTTTTCCTAACGGCCCGAGGTTTAATACAGACAGATTAAGCTCCGAAATCTCTACTAGTGGCAGACTATATTCTTTCCCCCACAACGACATACTGGCAGTATGTGGACTATATAATACAACAGGCATCTGCATACCAACAAAGCTTAAATCAGACATCCCTGGAAAATAGTGTTGAATCGCCAAGTTAATTCCGTGCGCTTCATTTGCATAAGTAACCATTTGATCTAAAACCTGTTTAATTCCTGGATGATTACTGAAGATATCACTGGAACAAACGGTGGAGCAAAAAAGAGAACAATGAACGGGGAGAGTTCTTTACACAAAAGTCCAAGCTCATCAACAATTTTAACCGTTAATTCGTGATCTTCTATCACACCTTTATTTCCCTTAACCTTTGGTGGTATTTCATTAATTTTCTCATACCCATATTTTTCAATTGTATAGTTCTGTAATTCATTGAAGGAGAGTGTGTTCACTTTTATGGCTCTATCCTTACTTCCCGCCAGTTTGGCATAGGCACTTGACTTTTTGGCTATCCCTCTTCAACACGACGCCGCAATCTTTTCGGTAAATTGTCGCAATTCCTGAACTACCTGATTCAATGTTTTTTCCATAAAGAAAAGATTGTAATATACGACGGACCGGTCAGGAATTTGAACAGAGTATCCTTTTTTAAATCTTTTTGATAAAGACAAGTAGGAGGAGGTGTAACTTCTCCCTTCAACCGCCTCACAAAATTCAGTGTTCAACTCTATCTCACATGTGATCTGTGAGGTCATTATTGTAGGGTTCAGTCCGGATAATGGTTCCCCAACATGAGTATCCTTTTAGATACTTTTCTAAATGCAAATCTGAATAACATATGAACATTTGTTTAAAACTGTTTACGAACAACAAACCTGCAAAGTGGCCGACTCTACTTTTCATATGTGTTCTAATAGAGTGACAGTCACAGGTTCCCCGTCTCAGACTTGAGAGAACGAGAGTATTTTATTTGGTTTCAAAGCAGCCCAATGCTTCAAAATTCAAAACTTAAAATTTAGATGTTCGCATGCTTCTTCTCTGATTATTTGCACTTTTACCCCATACCTTTCTCTTGTCAATTGCATATCCTGCCAGTACAACTTAACAAAAAATGTACAGATTCAAAGAATCAATATTGATTCTTAAAAAAATAAGGAGGGATTTTATAATTGTCGTTTTTAGACAAGTTTGTAGATGCTTTGCCTCTCCCATTAGTAATAAAGCCTGTTGGTCATCGAGACGGAATTCCCTATTATGAGGTAACGATGAAACAAGTTACACAAAAGTTACACAGAGACTTACCCGAAACTACTGTTTGGGGTTATAACGGCATGTATCCTGGTCCTACATTCGAAGTTACCAGGAATCATCCTATTCTAGTCAAATGGGAAAACCATTTACCGTTTGAACATCTTTTGCCAGTGGATAGAACACTTCATGGTGCGGGTCCCGATGAACCCTCTGTAAGAACGGTTGTGCACTTACATGGCGGACGGGTAAGACCGGAAAATGACGGGTATCCCGAAGCTTGGTTTACAAGAAACTTCAAAAGTGTTGGCAGCAAATTCTTGCATGAAGTTTACTTCTATCCTAATTGTCAGCGTCCAACAACACTCTGGTATCATGATCATGCCATAGGAATTACTAGATTAAATGTTTATGCAGGACTTGCCGGCTTTTATCTTATTCGAGATGAGAATGAGAAGAAACTAAATCTCCCCAGGAGAAAATTCGAAATACCGTTAGTAATACAAGATCGTTCCTTCTATCCTAATGGTGAACTTTTCTATCCATCGCAGCCAGGCCATCAACCACCGCCTGCACAACAGCCGCCACCACCATTATTCCCAGCACCGCAGCCACCTCCACCATTTGATGTGGGAGCACTTCCAAATCCATCTGTGGTTCCTGAGTTTTTCGGTAATACAGCTTTAGTTAATGGAAAAGTATGGCCTTTTCTTGAAGTCGAACCGCGAAAATACCGTTTCCGTATTCTTAATGGCTCCAATGCTCGATTTTACCGATTAAGACTAAGTTCTGGACAAGATTTTATCCAAATAGGAACGGATGGCGGCTTCCTAGAGAATCCAGTTACTGTTTCTAATGTCGAAGGGCTTTTATTAGCTCCTGCTGAACGAGCAGATGTTATCATTGATTTTTCAAAACACAAAGGTCAAAAAATCATCCTAACAAATGACGCACCCGCACCATTCCCTAATGGTGCCTCTGATACTCCCCTTCTTCCTCAAATTATGGAAATTCGCGTTTCTAAAAAACTCTCTGAACCAGATAAAAGTGATATTCCTCAAGCATTAAGCTGCTTGGAGAGACTCAATCAAAATGGCGCGACGGTAAGACAGAATTTCTTAATCGAAATGGATGATCCAGAATTTCCTGCCCGTTTGAAACTTTTACTGAACGGCATGGAGTGGAATGATTTGCCGATTACAGAAACTCCGTATAACGGTACCGTAGAAGTATGGGAACTGTATAACTTGACGGCTGACACCCATCCCATTCACTTGCACCTTGTTCAATTCCAGATTCTTAATCGTGAACCTATTTCGATTGATGATAATGGAAATATCACTATTATTGGTCCGGCACGTGAACCAGATCCTAATGAAAGAGGTTGGAAAGATACCGTTCGGGCCAATCCTGAAGAAGTGACTCGGATTATTGCCCGTTTTGGACCCTTTACCGGAATCTATCCATGGCATTGTCATATTCTTGAACATGAGGATCACGAAATGATGCGCCCGTATGAAGTCCTAAACAATCCGAATTTCAACCCGTGCAACCCGATTCTGGAGGATTGTCCGGATGATTTATTTGCTCAATGCTGCCAAGATGACAACGAACATTATGAATCTAGTGAAAATCATGATCAAGATGAATCAAGTTCTTAAGATGAATTAAATTCACATCGCCACTCCCTAATAAGGAAATGGTATTAAGACAGACTAGCTTTAAAATCCCGAGCTAGTCTTTTCATTTTTATACCCCTACCACTTCCTATATCCGTAAACCAATATGCTATAATTTTAAGAGTAAAATAAAAACAGAGGTGACCATTCTTGGCAATACATGTTGTATTATATCAACCAGAAATTCCTGCAAATACTGGAAATATTGCACTTACTTGTGCCGCAACGGAAACGGCCCTGCATTTAATCCGGCCCCTTGGTTTTTCGACAGATGAAAAAATGTTAAAACAAGCAGGTATAGATTTCTGGGAGTCTGTAAACGTAACGTACTATGACTCATTGGATGAATTTTTTTCAAAAAATCAAGGTGAGTTTTACTATATTGAGACGTTTGGTGAAAAAACACATTCAGACTTTGATTTCAGTGATGGTTTAAAGGACCATTATTTTATGTTTGGAAAAGAAACCACTGGCTTACCAAAAGATTTATTAGAGAAAAATAAAGATCACTTTTTGAGAATACCGATGAATGACCATGTTCGTTCACTGAACCTATCGAATACAGCGGCTATATTGGTGTATGAGGCTTTGCGCCAGCAAGGATATCCCAAATTAAAATAAAAAATCTTCCGTTTTTGGAAGATTTTTTTATTGACTCGGTTTGGTATTTTTAAGTTCTATTTGTTACATCTTTAAACCCATATTTGGTTAAGATCTTCAAAGATGTTCCAGATTGTAGAAAGTCATAAAATTGTTTAGCCTCTTTTGGATGAGCGCTGCTTTTCACAATTCCCAATGGGTAAATGATTGGTGAGTGGGTGTTTTCGTTTGCCGTTGCCAAATTTTTACCTTTGAAGAAATCAATGCATCCGTTTTGTAAACAATGCCCGCATCGACATTGTTGGTCTATACATATGTAAGAACTTGCCGTACTTCCTTGGCATAATCCAGCTTATTTTCAACAGATGGCCACAGTTTTAATTGTTCCAATGTTTGTTTAGAGTATTGACCTGCCGGGTCTGCCTCTGGGGTTCCGATGGAGATTTTATCTGTTTTTACCAAAACAGCGAAGGATGTAATGCTTTTTTTGAATCGTTTGGAACAATTAAGACCAATTCGTTGCCTACCAAATCCGTCCCCTTTGATTTCTCAATCAGCCCATCCTTAACGAGTTGATCAAATTTGTCCGCAGCCGCGGAAAAGAACAAATCAACTGGTGCCCCTTGGGAAATTTGCTGCTGAAGTGCTCCAGATGCTCCATAATTAAAATTCACAACTACATGATTGTGTTTTTTTCAAACTTGGCTTTTATATCAGTTAAAGCTTCTTGTAAACTAGCCGCTGTTTATATAATTAATTCTACATTCTTTTTGGATTCTTTCTTTTTTGTGGCTAAACAGCCAAAAAGAGCTATCATTAAAAGAAATGTTAAACAGTTTAGTACGATTTTTTTCATTACGTCTTTCCCTTCAGTTTTATATTATGTTTCTAATTATATATAAGAAGAGAATGAAAAGTTTATGAAAAATGGCACAGACTGTATTTTCTTTCAATGACTCCGCTGTTAATGCCCCATTCTAAAATTCCTTGTTGTTCATATATTTTAAATATATTCCTAATGAAATAGGTGATTCGACTATGTATGTTGTTCATTTTTTTGAAAATAAAAATGCTTTATTGGTTCAACTACGAAATAGCCTACCTGCTGAGGGTGATAACCTAACAATAAAAGGCCGGAAAGGCAAAGTTTCAAGTGTAAACAATATCGATGAAAAGATGATTCATGTGCAGGTTATTTTGGAAGTTGTTAATAAAAACAAACAAATTGTAGATCTTTCTAAAAAGAAAAAAAGGTAAATAACTATTAGCCCTTTCATGAATATTCATGAGGGCTAATTTATTTATTACTGTTTAACCATATTTTATCCAAATGCAGGTAGCTTAGTTTTTTTCAAAATACATGTTATACTGATATGAAATATGAGTAATTTGTTAATATCGTAAAGTAGGAGTGTGTTACATGCAATACAAGGCTGTCATCTTTGATATAGACGGAACGATTCTTCCTCACAGAAAAGCCATTAGTTCGGCCACTAAACAGGCTGTTCAACGTTTGAAAGATAAAAATTTGAAGGTCATCATTGCAACAGGCAGGGCTCCATATTTTTCAGAATCGATTGTGGAGGAAATCGGAACAGACTCGATGGTATTTTTTAATGGGGCATACGTCTCCCATGAGGGACAAGAAGTCTACAAAAATAGCATAGATAATAAAATCTTAACGAATGTGTTTCAACTAACACGAGATTATAATCATGCCCTAACCTTTCTAAGCGGCAAGGACTTTAGGGTTTCAGATTTGGAGCATCCCATTGTCAGAGAGGCCTATCAGCATGACCCTTGGAAGCCAGGCCTGGCGTCGCAGCAATATTGGCTTGAGGAAGATATTTATCAACTGTTCCTTCATTGTGAAGTTGAGGAAGAATTGTCCTATCAAAAAATGATTCCTGAGTTGGATTTCAGAAGATGGACTTCAGGCGAAGCTCGTACTTGTGATGTGAATTTGTCGAAATCCAATAAGTCAGTTGGAATAACTAAGCTGTTAGAGCGAGTCGGAATCGCCCCTGATGAAGCGGTTGCGTTCGGAGATGGCTTAAATGATATCGAAATGCTTTCGTTTGTGGGCATGGGGGTTGCAATGGGTTCCGCTTTAGATGAAGTGAAACGTGCTGCAAATATGGTTACACTTACTGCTGAAGAAGATGGGGTTGCAGTCGGATTGGAGCGGCTTGGGTTAATTTAAGAATGACCATTGGCCATTCCGGAGATTTTTACGGTAATTTTTTACAGAATACGTCTAATTGTATTTTTAGAATGGATTAAAAGTTTTTTTGTCTAAGTGACCATTTTATCGATTGCTCCGCTTTTTTGGTCACTTAGACTTCTTCTAGGTGACCGTTTTTTCAGTGCTTTTGATTTTTCGGTCAAATAGACCTCTCTTATATGACCGTTTTTTCAATTCTTTCGTTTTTTCGGTCACATAGACCTCTCCTATATGACCATTTTTTCGATTCTTTCGATGTTTCGGTCACATAGACCTCTCCTATATGACCGTTTTTTCGATTCTTTCGATGTTTCGGTCACATAGACCTCTCCTATATGACCGTTTTTTCGATTCTTTCGATGTTTCGGTCACATTGACCTCTCCTATATGACCGTTTTTTCGATTCTTTCGATGTTTCGGTCACATAGACCTCTCCTATATGACCGTATTTTCCGTTCTTTAGATGTTTCGGTCAAATAGACCCTTCTTTTGTGACCCATTTTTTCACATAGACCTTCTCCAAAGCTTACTTACCAATTACTTATCATTTGTTTCCCACTTAGAAACTTCCTCCCGAACCCGAGGGGCCACCTCTGTCCCTAACAACTCAATGGCCCGCATGACGTCTTCATGTGGCATAGAACCCACAGGACAATGTAGCATAAAGCGAGTGACTCCTACATTTTTCCTTAAATGAATGATTTTCTGCGCCACTGTTTCAGGATCCCCTACATACAGTGCACCCTCCAAACTCCGGGCTGAATCAAAGCTGGCTCTGCTATAATGACCCCAACCACGTTCACGCCCTAATACATTCATCACATATTGTGTAGGCGGGAAAAACTTATCCGCAGCTATTTCTGTACTTTCGGCAACAAATCCGTGTGAATGGGATGCTACCGTTAACTTGGAAACATCGTGACCTGCTTGTGTCGCGGCTCTTTTGTACAACTGAACCAGTGGGGCAAATTGCCGCGGACTGCCGCCAATAATCGCTAATACTAACGGTAAACCGAGCACACCTGCCCGAACGACAGATTCTGCATTACCTCCACTACCAATCCATACTGGCAAAGGATTCTGAACCGGACGTGGGTAGACTCCCAAATGATTAATAGCCGGTCTATGTTTACCCTGCCAAGTCACTTTCTCAGATTGGCATATTTTTAATAGTAGTTCCAATTTCTCTTCAAATAGCTCATCATAATCCTGCAGATTATAACCAAATAACGGGAATGATTCGATAAAGGAACCTCGACCCGCCATGATTTCTGCACGGCCGTTAGAAATCGCGTCAACAGTGGCAAAATCTTGGTATACTCGAACGGGATCATCGGATGACAGAACCGTTACTGCACTTGTTAACCGAATTCGGTTTGTTTTAGAAGCAGCCGCAGCCAGAATCACTGCTGGGGATGATGCTGCAAAATCTTCACGATGATGCTCCCCTACCCCAAAGACATCCAAGCCAACTTGATCAGCCAGGACAATCTCTTCTACCACATCACGTATTCTTTGAGCATGACTTATCGTTTCACCAGTTTTAAGATCAGGTGTTGCTTCAACAAACGTACTAATTCCAATTTCCACGTTATATTCCCCTTTTTTCACAAATAACTTCTATCTATTTTTAACATTATCCCAATAAAAATTACAAATGAGCCGCCTGTGACTTTTCTCTCATTTTTAGAAAATAACATGTATTTCCTCTTGTAATGTATGGAATATTCTGTTATATTACAATAAATTATATATTTTCTTACTTCAAACCTTTTGAAGTGAGGATAGAGGCGCAAAAACCATTAGTACACGATTGGAGGATTATGAGGTCCGATGAGGTTTGTGGAAAGGGGAATTTGCCGAAGCTTCGAAGATACTCATAGTATTTGAAGCTGGTTCAGCTATTGAATAAGTACTGAACTGTCATATAGGGAACTATATGGAGGGCTATCTCACGCACAGGAACGAGCATGATTTTTGTTTCTACTGCAGCAGCGGATCCCTCGTTGTTGCTTTTTTGCGTTGAATTTGATATGGCCTTACCCCTCTAATTTCTAAAAAAATTATAAAAAGGGTGAGCAAAATGAATTTTGGCCAAGTATTAACCGCAATGGTTACACCATTCAATGATAATGGTGAGGTGGATTTTGACGCGACAAAAAATCTAGTAAATTATTTAATTGACAATGGAACTGACGGATTAATAGTTGCTGGAACAACTGGGGAATCTCCCACTTTATCCTCGGAAGAAAAAGTAACCTTATTTAAATTTGTTGTGGAGGTCGTTAACGGCAGAGTACCTGTCATCGCTGGAACAGGATCCAATAATACACATGCATCAATTAGACTATCCAAACAAGCTGAAGAAGTCGGTCTTGACGGAGTTATGCTTGTTGTTCCCTACTATAATAAGCCCTCACAAGAAGGCCTGTATCAACACTTTAAAGCAATCGCTGAATCAACTTCGTTACCAGTGGTTCTTTATAATATCCCTGGTCGCAGTGTGACCAACCTTTCAGTGGAAACAGTAGTGCGTTTATCACACATAAATAATATCGTTGCTGTAAAAGAAGCCAGCGGCAATTTAGATGCCATGGCTGCTATAATCGACCAAACCCCTGATGATTTTACTTTATACAGCGGAGATGATGGATTAACCCTCCCAGTCCTTTCCATTGGTGGAGCAGGTGTCATTTCAGTAGCTTCTCATATTATTGGCAATGAAATGCAGGAAATGATTCATCTGTTTAAAAATGGCCAAGTGAAAGAAGCGGCAGCTGCACATCGCAGACTTCTGCCTACTATGAAAGCCCTATTTTCTGCGCCCAACCCTACTCCGGTCAAAGCGGCCCTAAATATGAAAGGAATATCTGTCGGTGGGGTCCGATTACCGCTGGTACCTTTAGATGAAACAGAAAAACAAGCACTTGAACTGGTTATAATGCCGTCCAAATCTGAGGTTTTGGCATAAATTTTTCAAAAAGTACTCTTTATAAAAAAGAGTGCTTTTTATTTTGCAAACAAAATTTTTATTTCATTTTCTGCTTCTACCATTCGACCAAAGCGGTACCCTTCGATCAAGACATTCCGTTCATGGTCGGTTAAACGGCGGTCCCATTTGGTTTCTAGGTACATAATGACTTCATTGTAAAAAATGTTCGGGTATTCAAAAGGTTCTTTCATTATTGCACACCTCTTTTTCAAATTGAGTTCCCTTCACATTCTTGTCCGATTTTTCCCATATTATAATTCTTTTTACCAATAAGTTCGTATGATTATAATATGGTAAAACGTTTACAGCGGTTAATGATGAAAAAGACCGCTTAGAATAACGGCCTTATTCCCCGATAGCTGTTTTTTTCCTAAATCCTCTTGAAAAATAGCTAATCAACATGACGATTGCTACTAACATATAGGCCATTCCGCCAATCACCCCCATAGTACGTGGTGCCAGAATTTCTAAGGCTGCTCCGGAAATGAACATGGACAGCCCTAAGATGGGATTCGAGATAGTGGCCAATAATCCAAACATCGTACCTTGATATTCTTCGGGGATTTCCTTCATTAATACTGTATCAAAACAAGCATTGCCTATTCCGGTCATAAAGGCTGCCCCACAGAATAGCAGGAAGGCAAAAACGACATAATGGGTTTGACTTAACAATATCAGGCTAAAGCCTTCCAACATTAAACAAACCAAACCTGTGGCTAGGAGATGTTTCCGAAGCCGGTTCGCTACTGTGAAGCTTAAAGTCAGCCCAATCCCTAACGCCCCATAGAACAAACCGACACCTACATCCCCCAGCTGATACTCCTTAACTGCGTATACACTGATTAGCACGTTATCAATGCCATTTAATGACGCTAAAAGAATCTCACATAATAGCAAAATTTGTACAGGAATGGACATTAAAATTACCTTTTTAAATATTGAAAATATAGATTCTCGATTCACTTTCGCTTCTTCTTTTATTTCTGTATGTTCAGGAAAATTGATGGTACTGATGAGAGCAGCAGCTCCTAAAAAGGAGGCCGCATTTAACCAAAATGTGATTTGTGCCCCAAATATAGAAGCAACGATACCGCCTGAGAAGGCACCCCCGATTAAAACAATGCCAATTAGCACCTGCTCCAAACTGTTTATTTTTAGTAAATGCTCTTTATTTACCAACTGCGGGATGGAAGATTTCCTTACAGGTGCATAAATGGCTTCGCCGACAGCTAGGAAAAATGAACTGACATAAACGATCCAAAGATCAGCTTCACTCTCCACAAAGATTAGGCCCAAGGCGAAAACAATTCTGATTAAATCTGTGGCAACTAAAATCACTTTTCGTGAGAATCGATCAGCAAGTCTACCACCGATCGGAGCAAAAATGACAAATGGCAGCAGCCGGATAGCTAAAGTCACACCAACGGCTAAACCCGACCCAGTTAGTTGCATCAGCATCGCCAAAACAGCTACTGAACTAAATCGATCACCAACTCCATTGACAACCCCGGCTAAAAATAATTTCCGGTATTGTTTTTCTTGTTTCAACAAAGATATGCCCATTACCTCACCTACTTATATATACATCTAATTTCACAAACATCTAATTAGATTTGCAAAAAAATACTTCTTAACGCAGCCACCATAACTCAACAGGGTTTAGTTCATACTCATTATTCTCTCTATACATGTATTGACACATGATCAGTTCCCGCCTTAATGTGGCATAGTCCTCATGATATTGCTTTAAATATTCGTTAATCTCCTTTTCTGAATACACTTTTCCAAATTCTAATCCGTTCGCTATGTGTGCCAAAATCACTAGCTTTTTCTTGCGTTGGGCCGGATAGTTTTTCAGCTTGCCATCCTTGGTGAAGAAATTTTTGATGATCGCTTCCCTTTCTTCTGGCGTAACTGACATTTCCATATTTGAAGTCCCCCCCGTTCCTACTGACAAAATGGCTTTAGCACTCATTTCCAGGATTTTTTCATTAAGGGAAAAATAGATGGTGTTCTTATCCCTTCTTTCTCTGATCAGGCCAACCTCACGAAGTTTGGCAATATGGTGAGTAATGGTTGGTGGAGTGAGTCCCAATTTTCCGGCAATGGCTTGCCCATGTAAGGGTCCTTGCTGGAGTAACGCGACAATTTTAATCCTGGTCAGGTCACCTAATGCTTTATGGAATTCGACGATTTTATTTAATTGCATAATTTTATCACTCCTTATTTGATTACTATCTAATTAGATAATAATCTAATTTATGTATTAAAACAATGGGGGACATTACTTTTTCTATAAAAAAAACTCCGAGGTTAACTCGAAGTTATTTTTGATCCACTATTGATTTTTTGGAATGCTCTTTGTCAACATTGTAAATAAACGCAAATACCTCCGCAACCGCATTATACAGTTGTTCTGGAATAGTTTCATTTATTTGCAGTTTGCTGAGTAGTTCCACTAATGACGAGTCCTCTTGAATGGGAACATTATGCTCCTTTGCTTTTTCAATCAAGCCAGCTGCAACTGACCCTTTGCCTTTTGCTACAACCTTTGGAGCTGCATCTTTTTGGAGGTCATAAGCTAGAGCAATTGCTTGTAGTGGTTTACTATTTTGCTTATTCATATTTTAATGTCCACTCCATGATAGGCTTCCATAAATAAATGCTCCGGTTTATTTACATGATGCTCTACTCTTTTTTCTGAAGAAGGGATAATGTTTACAAATGAAAGTTTGTATCCTATTGTCTCTAATTTTTCTTTAAGAGAAGGGGTTAATGCATTGACGACAGGTTCCAGATTATTTGTATCGTTAATAATAGACAGGTGAACGACTTTATTTTGAACCTGCATATCGATTACAGTTTGATCCAGGCTTTGTAAATCTAGGTAAAATAAGATTCTACAGTAATCGGGGTCAATCTGAGCTTCCTTGGTTTTACGTCCGTTCCATTGAATGGTCACATCGGTTGGCTGATTTCCAAGTGTAATCGGAAGCTGCATCACCATTTGCTGTATCGTGCCAGTAAAATCTTGTGAAAGCAGTTGTAAGCCTGTTAACCGATTTAATAAAGGCTCCAGTTCTTTCCCTTTTGAGCCAAGCTCAGATATAGCTTCCATTAATATTGGTTTTAGCACATGAGTGGTATCCTCTAAATGGGCTGATATCTGCCCTACATCCTTTTCATACTCAAGCCCTAATGAATGGATTAAGGACTGTAGCATATGTTTTGCTTCATTTCCATTTAATACTTGATTGAAAGATTCTGTACCAATGATTGAAGCTATTACTTGTTTTAAAGGCTCTGTTGACTGAAAAGAGGCAAATTGCGGCCCATCCAATTGTTGAACTAATTCGGAAAGTTGCTGGTTTAATGGTCTAGCATCCTGGACAGCTACTAGGGAATCAAAAATAGGTTTCGTAAACGGAAGATCCTTTCTAGCCATCCATTCCAATGCTGTTAATTCTTTCGTTAGATCCGTTTGGTTCGGAAGCCAAAAACCGGCTATCTTCAACTGTTCCTTTGTAAAGGGGACATTTTTGGATAAAAAGAATTGCAATAATTGCTGATTTTGTTTCGTTTCGGGTAGCTGAAAATTTTTCAATAAAAAATGGGATGAATTAGCAGATCCTTTTTGCTCTAATACTTTCAGTTGAACCCCTTCATTACTGCTTGTTACTACTTCAAACCAATAATTTTCGTTTGTTGAAAGGAGCGTCTTCACATCAGCAAATAACTTTCGATTTCCAATCCGGACAATCGCGGTATCATTAGGAAGAAATTTTTCCACACTGCCATAAACCATTTGACCCGGTTTTAATGGAACAACCGTGGCTTTGTGGACATTTTCTACATTAATAAGGGATTGGATCACTTGGACTGGATTCATTCGTATTGGACTCCTTTTATTGCATTGGATCGGCAGGATCGTTGATCAGAATCTGAACTTCTTCACCCACCTTAATCTTTCCAGGACATTCCACCGCACAGACGATCCCCCGCCTTTTATATCCAGCTTTTACAAAACGGGTGGCAAGTTTAGGTTGTTCAGGGTAATGCATTTGAATTTGTTCACCAGGGAATACACATGGCTTATTTTCACCCATACAGATTAGGCCTGCTCCCCCAGGAAACAGAATTCGTGAGCCAATCGGTAATTTGGTAAGTTCAGGAAAATCATTGATTAGTAGATTAGCCCCCAGCCATTCAGGCAAGATCTCTTCGATCTCAAGATCATCAGCTATTTCTTGTAGATCTTCCTCTGATAAAATCGTAATCTGTCGGCGATTTAGAATCTCCGTTCCTCTCGGATACATGGGTTGGCGCGAATCAGATGGAAAGGTAACCCCAAAATGACGATCCCCTATAATTCCACCAAATTCTAACTTCACCTCGGGAATTCTTCTCGTAACAAAAGTATCGGACAAATCCGCAATAAGTATAGCACTCACATTTGCTTTAGCTTTTTTCAAAAACCACACCCGCTTCCTGCAATAGAATATGTACTCTCTTAATTATACAAGATTAAACATTATTTTTGATTTTCTGCCACAATGTTAACAAATAATCCATTATAATAGTCCTCAACATTTAATATTGAGATCCCATTTGATCTTAATAGTGTCAGTGTTTCCCGATTTAGACAACAACCGTCACATATTTTCTTCCAAGCCGGGGAAAGCCAATCCTGGAGTACTGCTAGAAAGCGGTTTTCCATTTTCACGTGTTCGAATAGGAGGATTTTGCCGTTTGGCTTACAAACCCTCCTCATTTCTTCTATGGCTTTTTCTGGTTGGGGTATTGTGCAAAACACTAGTGTTGCTACAACTGTATCAAACGTGTCCGATTCAAAGGGGAGCTGTTCAGCACTTGCCTGCACCACTTTAATAGGGACCGAAGCTTGGGATTGTTTTTTACGTGAGCGTTCCTGCATAAATGGGCTGGGTTCAATCGCAACTACTTTATCCACTCCCTTATATAAAGGAAAATTAATTCCTGTACCTGAGCCGATTTCAAGCACTCGCCCCGATGCTTTTGACAGCAACTCCTGACGAATTTTAATAAACTTCCTTTTTTCTAAGGGATTCATAAAAAAGTCATACCATTTAGCAAACGATCTGCTCAAAATCTTCACTCCAAACTACATTGTTCATTATTTTCCATCTGCAACTTCTTTCAATATTTCGTAGGAACGTTTTTGTTTTTCCTGATCATAAATGTACGAAACGGCCATGATTTCATTGACATGATATTTTTCCTGAAACGAAGTCAACTTTTCCCGGATGGACGTTTTGCTTCCCATTAGGGTCACACTTGACATTCCCAATACCATTTCCTTTTCCATTGGGTTCCAAAGTTCATCCATGTTATCAACTGGTGGTCGTAGCGGCTTTCTCGAATTACGAACAACATTTAAGAAAAATTGCAGGGTGGAAGTGGACAAAAAATTAGCTTCTTCATCGGTTTCAGCAGCAATAACGTTTAAACATACCATCATATAGGGTTGATCTAGGTATTCGGAAGGCTGGAATCGATTTTTATAAATAGAAATAGCCTCTTCCATGTATCTTGGTGCAAAGTGAGAAGCAAACACGTAAGGTAATCCTAAACTTGCTGCAAGGTAAGCAGAATCAGTAGATGATCCAAGAATATAAATAGGGACATTGGTTCCTACACCTGGAAAAGCTTTTACATAGCCTTGGAGTTCTTCAGGGCCAAAATAGGTGAGCAAGTCTTTCACATCATTAGGAAAGGTGTAGACAGAATCATTTTTAGAACGTCTTAATGCATCTGCTGTCATCATATCAGTACCTGGTGCTCTACCAAGGCCCAGATCGACACGTCCAGGATAAATCGTCGCAAGTGTACCGAACTGCTCCGCCACCACTAATGATGAATGATTTGGCAACATAATTCCGCCAGAGCCAACATGGATACTTTTTGTATGTTCTAATGCATGCTTTATTAAAATAGAGGTAGCAGAGCTTACCAGAGTGGTCGTGTTATGATGTTCCGCAATCCAATAACGATTGTAGCCCATATCTTCCACTGCCTGTGCCAAGTCTACCATTGAATCTATTGCTTGTTTTGCATCTTGACCCTCTCGAATCGGAACAAGATTTAAAACAGATAAAGGAATATTTATATTAGTCATTTTGGTTAGTCCTTTCTTAACTAAGATCATTGGTGATATTAGTATCATGAACTATATTAGACTAATTAATTGCTTTATTTCAAGAATTTTGCAATCTGAAACATTTCCTCCAAAACCTAAATTCTAATACCGGTTTCTTCGATTTCGAAAAAACGCTGGCAAATCTTCAATAGATTCTTCTGAAGGATTAGTATTTCGTTCAAAATCTATATTGGTTTTTGAAAGTGGATTATGTACTTCCTTTTTAAATGAAACAGGCTTTTCTTCCACTAATGGTTGAGATGGCTTTTGTAACTCTCCTTCCTCTAGATCATTAAATCCTGTTGCAATGACAGTAACCATGATTTCATCCTTTAAATTTTCATTAATGACCGATCCAAAAATCATATTTAATTCCTCATGAGAAGCGGAGGAAACGATTTCCGCTGCTTCCTGTACTTCAAAAAGACTTAAATTATGACCCCCAGTTATGTTCAAAATGACACCTTGAGCACCATTTATAGATGTTTCAAGGAGTGGGCTATTTAAAGCTTTCATAGCTGCTTCAGCCGCGCGATTACTTCCTTTAGATACCCCAATCCCCATTAAAGCCGTACCTTTATGCGACATGACGGTTTTTACATCCGCAAAATCAAGGTTTATTAAACCTGGGACAGCGATTAAATCGGATATCCCTTGAACGCCCTGACGGAGAACATTATCAGCTTCTACGAAAGCTTCTAGCATAGGTGTCTTTTTATCAATAATTTCTAATAAACGATTGTTAGGAATAATAATTAAGGTATCTACTGCTTCTCTCATTTCTTTAATTCCATGATTAGCGTTTACTGCACGTTTATGGCCTTCAAATTTAAAAGGGCGTGTGACAACCCCTACAGTTAGGGCACCCAGATTTCTTGCAATTTTAGCAATGGCTGGAGCAGCACCAGTACCAGTTCCTCCACCCATACCTGCTGTAATAAAAACCATATCTGCACCTTCTAAAGCTAGCTCTATCTCACGGGTACTTTCCTCCGCTGCTCTTTTTCCGATATCTGGATTAGCTCCGGCTCCTAAGCCTCTTGTCAAGGTGCTACCTATTTGTAACTTATTCTCCGCCTTTGATTGATTAAGTGCTTGTGCATCGGTATTAACCGAAATAAATTCCACACCTTCTACCCCCGCCTCAATCATTCGGTTCACGGCGTTGTTACCCCCACCGCCAACACCAATAACTTTAATGGATGCAAATTGATCTATATTAGTATCATAACCAAACATATTTCTCCCTCTTCCTTTATAACGTCTTACTTTTCATTTTGTACCATGGTTGTCGAATGAAATCTCACCATTAAAAAAAGTATACACAACATCGTTCTTTCTTTTATTAATGCCAGGTAACATTCTAATTACAAAAACGTTAATCTCAAAAAATTTATCAATATTTTACATTAAAAGATTTTATTATACTTGTATGTTGATTTTCGCTCCAAAAAGCAGTGTTAAAAACAAATAAAAAACGCTAAGCTCAATGGAGAATGAGTTTTAGCGTTTATTGGCACAGTATTATGTATTAGCCCACACAATTTCATAAGTTATGGCTGCTGCGTTCCCGCCCTGACCTGTTCCAAATGTCCTTGTTGAGCTTAAGTTCTTTAAAGAACTTATAGTATTACTATATCATCATTTCATATTAGAATATAGCTGTAAATTTTGGTGGAATAACCTGCTTTTAACACTCAATTTCTAGTGCAGCTAAATTGAAAAAGTCACAATTATTTAACTAGGAGTTAATACAAAGATCATCTAGCCCCACGCCATCACGAAAAAAGACAACCATATGGTTGTCTTTTTTCGTGCCCGGCAACGTCCTACTCTCACAGGGGCAAGGCCCCAACTACCATCGGCGCTGAGAAGCTTAACTTCCGTGTTCGGTATGGGAACGGGTGTGACCTTCTCGCCATTATTGCCGGACTATTTACGCTTGAAGTTCCATTCCCTCAAAATTTTATACCTGCTTTTTAGGGAACGAGATTTAATTTATCACCCATGAAACAATACTTCAACAAGAAAGTTTTTCCAAATAACTCAGACACTTAAAGTAACAACAAAAAATTCAGAAAAGTATTTACAAACTCACCCTCAAACACTATAATTCACATATAAATACTCGGATATAAAAAGGAGGCTTTACCATGAGCCTGGGAATAGCTTTAATGGGATTACTAGTTGGATTTTTAGTAGGATTAACAGGTGTTGGAGGCGCAGCACTTTTAACACCTGTTTTAATAATGGTAGGTATACAGCCTTCTATTGCAGTTGGTACTGATCTTGTTTATAACTCTATTACAAAGTTATTTGGTGTCATTCAGCACTGGCGACAAAAGACGATCAATTTTACATTAATGAAATACTTGGCAATAGGAAGTGTTCCAAGTGCTGTTGTTGCGATTGGCATGCTTCAAGTTTTTGAATCAACATTTCATAATTCTGAGCATATTATTAAAATCGCTCTTGGATATGTTCTTTTATTAGTCGCTGCAGCCATTTTAATCAAAACATTTTTTGATAAAAAAATCAGACCAAATCGATGGCAAGTTAGACCAATTGAAGAGAAACGGGGTCTGACTATTTTCATTGGGGCGTTATTTGGTTTTATTGTTGGATTAACCTCCATTGGATCAGGTTCTTTGTTCGCCTTAGCAATGCTTTATCTTTATCGCTTAAAAGGGTCTGAATTGGTAGGTACTGATATTGCTCATGCTTTCTTATTGGTAACCGTTTCTGGCCTTCTTCATATGAATGCAGGAAGTGTAAATTACATGTTGGTTGGAAATCTTCTTATTGGATCTATTCCAGGTGTCCTTATCGGAAGCACCCTATCCTCCAAAGTTCCTACGAAACCACTGCGTACTATTATTTCTACTGTTATTATTTTCAGTGCAATAAAACTAATTGGTTAAAAACCTTTTTAAAAGCCATGAGAGTCTTCCCCATTCTCTTGGCTTTTTTTTTGCGTAACTTTTACATCTGATAAAGCCCTGCAAAAAGGAAATAATAATAAAAAAGAAATTTGGAGGTTTTTTTATGAGGGGTAATGAGAAGGGATTATCTGTTTTCGCCTTGGGTGGCATCAATGAGATCGGTAAAAATATGTATGTCATTCAATATGAGGAAGACATAGTCATTGTTGACTGTGGTGGTAAATTTCCAGATGAAAGTTTATTGGGCATAGATTTAATTATTCCCGATATAACCTATTTGGAAAAAAATCAGGAAAAAATTCGAGCTTTAATTGTAACCCACGGCCATGAAGACCATATTGGTGGAATTCCTTATCTTTTAAAGAAATTAAACATACCAATTTATGCAACTCGGTTTACGTTAGGGTTAATTGAACTAAAGCTTGTAGAGCATCGACTTATGGGTGATTCACAACTGAATTTAATTGATTCGAATTCACAAATAGAATTGGGTAAAATTTCGGTCTCCTTTTTTAAAGTGAGTCATAGTATCCCTGATTGTCTTGGAATAGTGTTTGAAACTCCAGAGGGTGTAGTTGTTCATACTGGCGATTTTAAATTTGACTTAACACCGGAAAACGATCGAATTTCAGATATCCATAAAATGGCTGCGATTGGAGATAAGGGGGTTTTAGCTCTAATTTCAGAAAGCACCAATGCGGAGCGCCCTGGATTAACCCCATCGGAAAGTATGGTTGGCAGTCATATGGAAGAGGCCTTCTCAAGAGCTTCGGGAAAGGTGATCATTTCTACTTTTGCCTCTAATGTAAATCGAATTCAGCAAGTCGTTAGGGCAGCAATAAATACAAACCGAAAGCTTGCCTTATTAGGAAGAACCATGGTGAATGTTGTTTCCGTTGCGATAGAACGTGGTTATTTAATGGTTCCAGAAGGAATGCTGATTGAACCTAATGAAATCGAAAGTTTTTCCCCTGAGAAAGTAGCGATCCTTTGCACTGGATCGCAAGGAGAACCTCTGGCCGCACTTTCCCGTTTATCCACTGGCAGCTATCGGGATGCTACTATTTATCCGGGCGACACGGTTATTCTAGCAGCCTCCCCGATTCCAGGCAATGAAAAAGATGTATCTCGAATCATCGACAATTTATTCCAATTAGGGGCCAATGTGATTTACGGCTCTGGAAGTTCTACTGGGATGCATGTTTCTGGACATGGCTATCAAGAAGATTTAAAGCTGATGCTAGCATTGATTAAACCTACCTATTTTATACCGATTCACGGAGAATTTCGCATGCTTCATCACCACCGACAATTAGCAGAGGCAGTTGGAGTTGAGAAAGGAAACACTTTTATCATTAAAAATGGTGATGTTGTGGATTTTGAACATGGTATTGCCAGGCAGACCCGTTCTATTCCTGCTGGTGATACGTATATTGACGGAATCAGTGTCGGGGATGTAGGAGAAGTGGTGCTTCGTGACCGGAGACAACTATCAGAAGATGGTATGGTAGTTATAGTGCTAACCCTGAGTAAAACGGAAGGAAGAATCATTCAAGGTCCAGACACCATAACCCGAGGTTTCGTATACGTTAAAAATTCCGAAGATCTTTTAAAAGAGATCAATAATTTAGTTAAAAAGACTGTCCAGGACTTGCAATCAGAAAACAACCGTCAGTGGAGTGTCATTAAGCAAAACATCAAGAAAACATTAGGCCAATTTATTTCCAATCAAACAAAAAGAAGACCTATGATTCTGCCGATTATTATTGAAATTTAAACAGTATATTGGAATAAAAAGAGAAAAGGTGTTTGGCACCATTTCACTTTTTATTCCATAGAAATTATTTTTATGTGAGGCTCGCAGCCCTTTCCCTACAAGCATAAATAGCTTCTGTCATTAAGTCTGCAAGTCCTTTTGTATCCAAGACCTCTAAGCCGGCAGCTGTTGATCCTCCTGGTGTGGCAACTTCGTCAGCAAGTGCAGCAGGATTGGCATTGGTTTTAAGCATTTCCGCAGAACCCATGATCATTTGGGCTACTAACTTTCGTGCTTGTAATGGTGTGACACCTGATTCAAGGGCAATATTTTCTAGAGCTTCTGCAATTCTGTAAATAAACGCTGGGGCGCTTCCAGTAACAGCAGTTAACTCTATGATTTGCTGTTCTGAAACTCTTTCATATTCGCCAATCCCACTGATTAATGTTTCAATTATTTTTATATGTTGCTCCGTTACCCATTTGCCCGGAGCATACATCGTCATCGATTGGCCTAATTTTGCTGCAGTGTTTGGCATTACCCACGCAACAGGAGTTCCGTCTGGGAGCATAGACTCCATAAATGAAGGTCCAATCCCTGCCGCAACAGTCATAACCAATTGCCCATTCATTTCTCCAGATAGCTCCAATAGTAAAGATTCATGAACATTTGGTGGCATCGCCAGAAAAATGATATCAGCTTTTCCCACTTCTTTTTTCCAGCTTTTTGTGGTAACGACGCCATAGGATTCTCGAATCACATTCAATCTTTCCTCATTTCCATTATTAGCAACTATAATGGAAAAATCGTTTTTATCTTTTAATCCCTCAATAATCGCTTGAGCCATTCGCCCAGCCCCAATAAATAATACTCGTTTCGTCACAGTTCTACCCCTCATCATCATATTCAACAATAGTAACCAATCAATAGTATAGCACCTTCCCGTTTTAATCAAATGATGAATAAAAAAGGAAAAAATCCATTAATCATGATTAGTTTTTGAGACACCTTTTTGTAGGAAGATCCCAACATTTATTTTATGAAAAACATATTATGACACTGTTATTGACAGTTCCTTGTTATTTTAAAAAAACATCTTCACAATCAATCGTAATTCTTCTAAAATTAAGTTTATTCGAATTGAGGAGTTGTTGAGGTTGGAATCATCGCAGGGAACTTTACAACGTTCATTAGGAGTCGCACCAATAGTATTTATGGGGTTAGCCTATATGTCACCGTTTGCAGTATTTGATACATTTGGCGTGGTTTCAGCTGAAACAAACGGGCATGTCCCGGCTGCCTATATATTAATTACAATTGCCATTTTGTTCACGGCCTTAAGCTATGGAAAAATGTGCAAACTTTATCCTGATGCAGGTTCCGCTTATACATACACCAAAAAAACGATGAACACTGAGCTAGGTTTTCTAGTTGGTTGGTCAGCTTTGCTTGACTATTTATTTTTACCTATGATTAATGCTGTATTGGCTAGGATTTATTTATCAGCCCTGTTTCCACATGTATCCTCCTGGTTATGGGTAATTGGTCTAATAGTAATTATTACCACGATGAATATAGTTGGGGTCAAAATCGCTGTTAAGGCAAATACCCTGTTTGTTCTATTTCAATTACTTGTTGCTATTATTTTTGTCATTTTGACGATTCGCACGATCCTTCACGGTGGAGAATTTACAACGACTCCATTTTTCTCTCATGACATGAAGCTGCATTTCCTATTCGCAGGTGCTTCTATTCTTGCTTTGTCATTTTTGGGATTTGACGCTGTCACCACACTTGCAGAGGAAACAGTCAATCCTGAGAAGAACATTCCAAAAAGCATCTTTCTCATTGCCTTTATAGGCGGTTTGTTTTTTATCACCGTCACATATTTCATGCAATCCTTATATCCCAACGTATCCTTATTAAAAAATGTGGATGGTGCATCACCTGAGATTGCCAGACATATAGGCGGGATTTTCTTTCAATCGATTTTTACTAGTGGTGCTTTAATATCTGTTATGGCTTCTGGGCTTGCAGCCCAAACGAGTGCTTCTCGATTACTGTTTGCTATGGGGAGAGACGGGGTGCTTTCGAAAAAATATTTCGGCTTTCTTCATAAAAAGTTTCAAACGCCTGTGTTTAATATCATTTTTATTGGGGTTCTATCTCTTACCGCTTTAATACTAGATTTAGTGACCGCAACTTCCTTAATTAACTTTGGAGCCTTTACCGCATTTTCTTTTGTCAATCTTGCGGTCATCATTTACTATTTTAAAAACAAACAAATACTAAACCATTTAAATTTTGTTAGTTATGTCATTTTCCCAATGATCGGCCTTGCCTTTGTCATTTATCTTTGGTTTAGTCTCGACAAACTTGCAATTATCATTGGATTAGCTTGGTTATCCATTGGTTTAGCCTATCTTCTATGGCTTACCAAAGGGTTCCGAATAAAGCCACCGGAATATCAATTTGAAGAAGAAAATTAGACCATATAAAAAGGCATGATTCCAATTCAGGTTCATGCCTTTAGCTTTATATTAAGCGGTTTATGCTGTTTTCGTTCATACATATTTCTGTCAGCAATGATTAATAAATCTTTTAAATTATAAGCATCATTGGGATACAAAGCACTTCCGATTGAAACAGATATATTCATCCCCATCTCGGTAGATAAATGAGCCAATACCTTTTCAATTTTATCGGTAACCTCTTTTGCCTCTTTAACATCAGCGTGTGGAGATACGATGAGAAATTCATCGCCACCCCACCTTGCCACATAATCCCCGTCATTTGAACAAATAATCAAAACATCGGAGATATTCTTTAGAACTAAGTCCCCCATTTTGTGACCCAGCTCATCATTAATTTGTTTAAAGTTATTACAATCAATTACAGAAATCGTTAAAGTGTCTTCACTGTGATTCATTTGGGATAACAATTTTGGAGTAATTTGTTGAATGATCCGCCTGTTATACAAACCAGTTAAGGAATCTTTTTCAGCCAAGTATTTTGCCTTATCATATTGCACTCCCAACCACCAAAAAAAAGGTGATAGCAATGGGATGAGAATTAAATCTAATTTATACTGACCTCTTTCAAACATAAAGAAATTAGCTGCTTTGAGATCAGTAATAAAATAAAGGGAATGCCAGCCCAATACGATTGTAATAAATAGTAAAGTGATACAAATTCTACCTGTATACCTCATAGCGTGCCCCTAACAAAAATTCTTTGTATAGGATAATTTTACTATAAAATAGAATATATGTAATAGATAATTTTCGAATCTGTTGAACTTTTTTTGAAAAATAAACCAAAAAAGCCCAACTCTTTAGTAGAATTGGACTATTGAAGACATATTTTTATGAAAGGATTCTTTTTTCCCCATCAATTGCTTTAATTGGATCGATATTTTGTGTAAATTCAAGGGTTCCAATATAGTTTCCAGCATCATCGCGAACAGCAAAATACCGAATGTACACGTATTTATCTTTAAATTTAATCCAAAAGTCCTCTGAATCTTTCGTGCCCGATTTGAAATCAGCTAATAGCTCTTCCACTACATGAACACTTCTTGGTGGGTGGCAGTTTTGAACGGAACGACCAATGACAGCTTTTGTCCGGGCAAAAATTCTTTCCTTTCCATGCGAGAAGTACCTAACCACATCCTCATGATCAATAAAAGTGATATCGACGGGTAAGTGGTTTAATAAAAGTTCTAGTTGTTTAAGAGATAAAATTCCGGTATCCATTTTTATATAACCCTCTGAAATGGCATTCTCATCGAGAGCTTTCCGATCAGGGTTCCAAACAACTGCTGGTTCAACTAAACAAAAACCGATTTCATCACTTTCATTTGCAATCTTCACCCATTCATCCTCAGTGAAATGGTCTAATGCCATTTGAAAAAGAATATGTTCCTCACGGTAAATCATGGCATGAGTTTCTTCAATCACCCAGTCCATTACTTCTAAAACAGCTTTCTTATCCCCTTGATAGCTGCTAAGTAATTTCTTGGCATGCTTAATATTGTCGCGAATATAATCATCGATTCTCCACATATTATTAGTCGGTCCATAAATTCCATACTTTTCTAAATAAGGAAAAATCAAATTCTCTTTCCGGCTGTAATGCTTGTCTACATCAAGCAAAAGATTGATGTCCTCTAAAAGCTTATACACATGCTCAGCAGAATCCTCTTCTTTAAACTGCTCTAAATGAACGGACATTTTTGTATCGAGAAGATTTTCAAGGGCTCGGTTCTCCATTTTAAAGGTATGGATAGGATGACCGGGTTGTTCTTCAGGTTGCTTTCCACCTGGCTCCTTTTCTTCAATTGCTCCTTTAAACAGTTCCATGTGCTCTTTATACATCCGATGCACTTCTTCAATCGATATCCCCTCGTCTTCCAAAAATTCATTTGAAAGATTAGAAATTTCCTCCATCGTGATTTTTCCGATAAAACCATCAAAATGTGCTTTGATTTCATCAAAATTTCCGCCATTATGAAGGGCTTTAAATATCAGTTTTAAATTAGTAATTCGATCATTGCTTTGATAAATTTGTTGTTCTCGATTATTTATAATTTCACTCATGATGTTTCTCCTTCGCATTGGAATACTGGGTAAATTACTTTGATAATATTTCTCATTAATAAAATACCATCACACAATGCGAAAGATTGTGACGTACATCATTATCTAGGAATGAACTTTTTACCAAAATGTGAACGATTATAAAAAGTGATTAAAATTCATTAAGGCAGGAATTAATAATGCACCCCATACTAACGTAATAAATGCAGCGAAAATCATTGCTAAGGAAGAAAAGGTTGCTTCTTGTTTTCCATATTCCATCGCCTTATTCGTTCCAACCCCATGTGCCCCCATTCCAAGGGCCAGTCCTCTGGCAACAGGCGTCTTTATCGAAAGCCATTTGATTACGGTTGGACCGACAATTCCCCCTATCACTCCAGTAATGATGACAAAAACGGTTGTTAAGGTTGGAAGCCCGCCGATTTCTTTTGACACTTCAATCGCAATCGGAGTGGTAATCGATCTCGGGAGGATGGAAATGGTAAAATCATTATTCAAATGAAATAATTCTGATAACCCAAACGTTGAAAAAATCGCCACCAACGTACCAAAGGTTATACTTAAGACAATAGTACCTAAATATTTTTTTACAAGCGGAAGATTTTTGTAGATAGGTACCGCGAACGCAACTGTTGCTGGACCAAGCAAATGTGTAAGCCATTTAGAAGCACCCATGTATTGATTGGCAGAAACATGGGTGATGGTGATCAACACAATCAACAAGATTGGTGCAAGTAATAATGGATGTAAAAAAGGGAGGCCCCATTTTCCATAAACCATTTTTGAAAAACGATAAAAGAAAAACGTGATGAGAGTAAAAATAATCATCATCATTGTTGTGCACTCTCCTTTCTTCCGGTTACTTTTTCTGCAACTAATGCGGTCATTCCCATAACAATCACTGTACTAATCCCAATCAGTAAAACGATTTCCGCTCCCTGAATGCTGAGGATTTCATCGTAATTGACAATCCCTACTGCTGATGGGATAAAAAACAGTAGCAGTTCGGCCATCAGCCAATTGGCTCCCTTTTCCACCCATTCCAACTTCACTACTTTTAAGCAAAGAGCTAAAAATAATACCCCAAGTCCAAACATGGAAGCTGGAATGGGTAGAGGAATCAAAAGTTTTAATGCCGCTCCTAAATATAAAAATATATGTATAAATAACACCTGCGCTACGATTACTCCAAGTTTCATATTGATGTTCCTTTCTAAATCCAATTGACTATAGAGTAATAGTACGCTAATCTCCGTCATTCGTAAAATACATATTCAGAATGGTTTTCATAACTATCAGTTATAATGGTTCTTTCAAAATAAAATCAATAAATGTTTGCCCTGCTTTTGATATGTATCGATCTTTCTTGGTAATGACCGCAATACTCCACATAATTGTTGGCTTTAAATCGATGATTTTTATCTCTTTTGTAAAAACGCGGTTACAGATTGACTGCGGAAGAATCGTAACCCCAAGGTTTGCAGCCACCATCTCGGACATCAGGTCCCATTGGGAGCTTTTAAACAGGATTTTCGGCTCAAATCCAGCCATGATGAAAAAATGATTTCTTACAATTTGATGTAAGGCAAACTCTTCGTGGTAGAAAATAAATTCTTCCTCTTTTAGATCGGTAAAATTAACCTCGGTACGATCAGCCAATCGATGATGTTTGTAGACAAGTAATTTCATTTCCTCTTCAACTATCGGATAAACATTAAAAATATCGTCATCGATGGGCATAACCGCCACGCCAAGTTCAAATTCACCCTCTTCCACACTTTTCACCACTCTGGCCCCGCCATACTCGGTAATATTTAACTCAATAGCCGGAAAAGAATGATGAAATTGAGCCATCACTCTGGGAAAAAACAAACTACCAATAAACGGTGGTAATCCGATATTGATTTCACCTCTTTGCAAATCGGTCATATCATTTAGTGTAGATGACATCTCATCCACTAATCCCATCATTCGGTGAGCATACTCTTGAACAACCCTGCCTGCATCCGTTAAATCACTAGTTTTATTACTGCGAATGATCAATGTCATCCCCAACTCTTCTTCTAGCGCTTTAATTGACTTACTCAAAGCAGGCTGTGACACATGCATGCTTTCCGCTGCTTTCGTGATACTTCGGTGCTTCGCCACCTCCAGAAACAATTGAAATTGCCTTAACTCCATATAAAATCCTCCTACTGGTGCCAGGCACCTTGTTAACATAATATTATTATAAGTTATTGATATTTCTTATTTAAATTTTATCATAACTTGTAATCAAAAAGAAAAGCCATAAATATAGACTTAGTCTACATTTACAGCTTGATTTAATTCTTCTAACAAAGGGAATAATTCCTCTAAATGGGTAATTTCGAAGGTCGGAATGACTTCATTTCGGTCTTTTTGATGGCGGTTGATCCAAACCGATTTAATGCCAGCACGATTTGCTCCCAGTATATCGGTCATCAGGTTATCCCCTACCATGATTACTTCTTCTCTTGGTAATCCTATTCTTGATAATGCATGTTCAAATATAGCTGGATCTGGTTTTCCTTTGCCAAAATCACCTGAAATCACAACTTGATCAAAATATGGAACTAGTTCAGGTGTGATGGTTAATTTTGTATTTTGTAAATCAGGTGACCCGTTTGTTAATAATAGTAGTTTATATTGTCCCTTTAATGTATCCAATATCCTAAAACTCTCTACATAGACGAAAGGCAACTTCCGACGCTCTTGTGGGAATCGTTCAGCTAATTCAGATCCAAACTCCGGATCATCTACGCCAAGCGCATTTAATCCATTAGTCCAAGCATCCTTACGGTATCCCGGAACAATTTCCTTCATTTTTCGAAAGTCATCCTGTTCATCCAGGAAATTCCCCCATAATCCTTCAAAGGGATTGATACCGATCATTTGTGTAAAAGAGTAAGTTTCATAGGAAGAATACAGTTCCCTCGCCGCTTCACGAACCGCTTCCTCCAGCTGTTCCGGGTCAATTCCATAGCGTTCCTCTGCCACCTTGCATGTAGCCACAAATGCTTCTTTCACACTTTTTTGATCCCAAAGCAAGGTATCATCCAAATCAAAAAATATAGCCTTAATCATTATTGCCTCCAAGTAAACTGATTTTTTACTAGTTTACCACGTTTATTGTCTGAATAATAGAAAAAAGAAACCCGATTATTTCAACTTCTTTGGAGGCACCAATCTATTCTCGATCTAACGGAGATTCTAGTTGATCATCCAATAGATCAATAAATAATGTTCCGGTTGATGAAATAACAGCATATTGAATATCTTTCATCTGCAAATTTCTTCCGGACAATTCTTGTTCAAGCCATTTTCTGGTATAAACGCTGTTAAAATTTTTCTCTACCTCCACCCCGTCCATAACTAGCTCACGTGGTAGATGAATAAGTGAAGACATACCTGTCACATTAACATCCATTTTACTGACCGATTGATAGTTTTTCTTTTTCATGACTGATAATTTTCCGCTAACCTCTAAAATTGCATATTCCACTTCAAATAAATCAAAAATGCCCTGCTCCCTTAACTGTTGTAAAAGATCATCTAAGCTATATCGAATTTTCCTCATATTTTTATCCAAAATTTTTCCGTTTTCAATAATGACAGTTGGTTCACCGGAAATCCATATCCGAAAGCGCCTGCTCTTTAATGAGATGATAGAGCAAAAAAAATACATTAAAATCAGTGCTAAAAACGACGCCAGCATAGGGAAAAATTTCAAATTGGTATCGAATCCCAAATTGGCGATAATAGAACCTACTGTAATAGCCAGAGCAAAATTATGATGATTATTACCAGAATTCATCTGTTTCCCTAACCAAAATGACGCAAAGAGTAAAATAATATATGCCGCACATGTCCGAAGTATTGAAGTTAATATATGTTCCATAGGATTCATCCTCATTTATTAAATCTTACTATGACATTATTGACCAAATTAGGGATGAATCATTCCACTAAAAAGAAAAACCCAATTCATCATGAACTGGGTAACTTTTCTATTTCGTTGTTATAATCGGTCCATTTTTTGTCAAAATGATCGTGTGTTCATACTGAGCTACGAAGCTCTTTTCAGTTACATAGGTCCAGCCGTCACCTTTTTCAAACACTTCTTCTTCATCAGTGGAAATAAACGGTTCAAAGGCAATGACCATTCCTTCCTTTAACAGTTCATCATCTGAAGGCTCAAAGTAATTATAAATATATTCGGGCTGTTCGTGAATCGTCCGGCCAATTCCATGTCCAGTTAGATTGGTAATAACCGTAAGTCCATGGTTGCTAGCCGTTTGAAATACCGCTTTTCCAAGGCGGCTTTTTCTTGAACCTGGCTTGGCAAACTTTAATCCTGCTTCAAATGCGAGCTTGGCCACATCACATAGCTTCTGCAATACTGCTTCACCTTCACCAACTACGATGGAGATCCCAGTATCAGCAAAATATCCGTTTTTGGAACCAGAGACATCGATATTAACAATATCTCCTTCCTGAATCACTCGGTTTCCAGGAATACCGTGGGCTACTTCTTCATTAATACTAATGCATGTATATCCCGGAAAATCGTATTCCCCTTTTGGCGCTGAAACGGCGCCTTCTTTTGCAAACAATTCACCGGCGATTTCATCCAGTTCTTTTGTGGTAATCCCCGGTTTGGTTCTGCTCACCAATTCATCGCGAATCGCAGCGCAAATTCGTCCGATCTCCTTTAATCCATCAATATCTTCTTGTGTCTTTGCAATCATGTCTCTTCCCTACTTTTTCATTAATATGTAATTATGTCTCTTATTGTAGCCTTTCTTTTGACAAAAAAACAAGCCGTCAATGTTAAAACTGATTTGTTATAATGAAATTAAATAGCTTAAAATTCAAAGGGTTTTACCATGCTATTGCAGGAGTAATAAGAATATGAAAATTTTGTTTTAATTATTTTTGATCAGTTTGAAGTGGCTCTTCAAGGGGGAAAAAATGGCTAAGAAGAAAAAAACCTTAAAGAATCATTGGGAGGATGCCTCCGATTTCATTAAGTTGAAAAAACGGTTGTCCTACCTAAGGGATAATAGGCAAAAAATTATTTCAGATACCAATCTTTATTTTCATGAAAAGAAAAATCAACATGAGATCGTTTATTACTATCAATCTGTAAGGGATGGCAGTAGTGATGGGAGTGAACTTTTTAATCGGTATCATCAGCTCATTTCAAGAACTCATATCGAACAGCTCCCTTATTTTGTCAGCAAGGACTTATATTTATATACTTGGGTCGACCTCCATCCGGATGGTACGGTAAAAAGTATCTACTCTGGAGATAAAAGGAATCCAGAAGATTTAATTCACGAGGATTTTGAAATCATTAAGGAAAGGTATCAAGGCTTTCAAGAATTCCTTCGAAAAATAAAGCAGAATGAGTTTGAATCATTCAGGGAGTTAAAGGCATTTGAACGAGCTTTGAAACTCAATACAGAACATATTGTTCCCCAATCTTGGTTCGGGGCTGTTGAACCAATGAAAGGTGATCTGCATCATTTATTCGTCTGTGAGCCGGCGTGTAATATTGCCCGTTCAAATTTCCCTTATGATGATTTCACCTTTTATCAGCCGGAAACACCGAATGAGCCAATACAAAATCTTTGTGGAGTGGCAGTCTATGGCAGGTTTGAACCGGAAAACGGAAAAGGCATCGTAGCCAGGTCCATGCTATATTTTATTCTGCGATATCCAAAGGCTATAAAAAAATCGTTTAGGACCCAAATTAATATTCCATTACTCATTCGTTGGCACAAAGAATTCCCAGTTTCCCTCTATGAGAAACATAGAAATCAAACCATCTATCAAATCCAGGGAAATCGAAATCCTTTTATTGACTACCCTGAATTAGTTGAAAAACTCGAGTTTCCCGATTATTCTTGCTAATTTAATTTCTTTTATTATATTATTTTATTAATAAAGTTTTTAGGAGAGAACATCATGAATACTATTTTTATAGCAGGTCATGCTAAACTTCCTTCGGGAATGGCAGCCAGAAGCATGTTTGAAACCTTAACAATCACAGCTGAGATTGATAAGCAGTATGGAGTAATTGTCGATGCTTCCTGTACTTTGGCAACAGAACACGGCCGAGATTATATTACAAGGCTTCTGAAGGGCTATAGCTTGCGAAATGGCATAGAGCAGCCATTAGAAGAGCTGAAGAACGGTTATTTGGGAAAAGCCAATAATGCTCTTGTTGCGGCATTAAAGGATTTGTTTAAGCAGTATGAGGCTTTACAGCAATAGGTGCTTCGGATACGTTCCGAAGCACTTTTTATTTGGCAACCCACTCATAAAGTAAATCAGGCAACTTTTCTTCGTTTTCAATCCCCCTGGCAATGATGGTAAATCCATGCTTTTCATAAAATCGTTGGGCATTTTTATTGATTTCAAATGTGTATAAAGTTAAGCTGCCACTCGATTGAGCTTTTGCTCGATTCAATAATGTTTCTCCAATTCCTATTCCCTGAAAATCCATATGAATGTAAAGTTGACTTATTTCATGATCATTATAGGCAATCATTCCAACTACCTGATCATCAGAAAGTGCTAACTCTATTTGAAAATGTTCAGGTAATATATAGTTTAAAAAATGTACATGATTATCAAAACTATGGAGTTCTTTCTGCTTAATCGCCTGTTCTTTACTATCTCGCCACATCTTCACCGTTTTTTTCGCGTACTTGGTGTCATAAGGTATGATGATAACCTTTTCAAGATCCATAACATCCCCACCTTTTGCTATTTATTCAAAAAACTGCATATGTACCATTTCCTTTTTATAATAATCAAGCCGATCCTCTAAGGTACCAGTATGAAACTCAAATTTATGACCATCTGGATCTGTAAAGTAGATTGACTTTCGATCCCGAACGTCCCTTACACGGCTAGGCAAAATATGAACGTTTAATTCTATTAACTTGTTAACCATTTTTTCAAAATCGGCTTCATCAATGGAAAAAGCAATATGTGTATACGAATGATGGATCTCATTTCTAGGTATGTCTTCCTCTACATTTAATGCTAGCCACATACCATTTAGATCAAAATAGGCGGTAGTTCGGCCTTTCACTAATAATTTGGCATCGAAAACCTCTTTATAAAACTCTATTGATTGTTCCAAATCGGAAACTGAAAACAATAAATGATTTAGACCTTTAATTGACAAATTCTTCACCTCATAAATATATGAATCCTATCTATTAATATCCTTATTCATACCAACAGTGAATTTCCGAAATCCCAGCTTTTCATAATAAGATTGCAGATTTTCACCGCACATTAGTTGTGGGATGACCCGATTTTGCTCGCAATATGCAACCAATCTAGTAACAATATTTTTCCCAATCCCCATAGACTGGTAACTAGGAAGTACCCCTAATCCACAAATAACTCCAGTAATCACACCGTCCGAAATCACACGCCCCATCCCCACTAATTGCTGTTCATTATAGACATACAGGACATACCAACTTTGCAGGCACATTTTTTCCAGTTCACCTACAGTAAAATTGAGGGAATTCCAGCCTAACTCCTCATATAATTGGTATACCTGTTCAAAATTATCAGGTTGTTTTGTTGTATATGATACATTCACAATCCGATCTCCCCTATTCACATGAATTAAGACCAAACTTCTTCAAGAGTTTCTCTAAAAAGCAAATCTAGGCTTGGCGTTATTTTTTTTGAAGTAGTCGTTAATTGATTGGTAAAATCTCGAAGGCGAACGATTTCTGCAGTTAAAAATTCATTAATTATTGGAAAACGTGGTTCCAAATCTAATTCGTCCCCGGCTAATTTTCTATTTAACAAGGTTCCTATTTCATCCTTTAATTCTCCGTTTGGGACAAGCGCCTCAACTAAAACAGGAAACTCTATCGGCGGGAATTCATTAAATTTTTCCATCCAAGCACAAGCCAGTACTGGTCTTAGAACATAAAAATATTTTTTTATCTTAATTTGTTCCTCTTGTAAAAATTCCCGGAAGTTTTTTTCGGCCATATTTAAATAATGATGCATACAGGATATCGGGGAAAAAATGATTTTATTCAGTTCTTTCATTTTATCTATGGTTGAGAATGCTTGATAATAGATAATTCCAGACTGAAGCCATTCCAATAGGGGCGGATTTGACTTTCGAAATAATCGTAAGGCTTTCGTCAATTCCCAACCACTTACGTCAAGCAGATTTTGATTGGCAATTCAATGACATCTCGCTTTTTTCCGACACCGATTGGGTCAATGGATAAATAATCTTCTTTTTTATGTATATAAATAAATCGGACATCATAATCACTATTTTTTGATGGAAATCCCCAAGCCCGGCTGCCGGATTCACATGCATATAAAATCTTCACATTATATTCGTCCTCAATATTTTTGAGTGATTTTAAAATAGTACCCTTCATTGACCTACCTCTACTATTTGACTAGATTCATGTACATGTACACCCTGCAAGTCACTTTTCGCAGCTTGAAGCATTGCCATTGCTACAGTTCTATCGTAAACAGGCTTGTATTTCCGTAACGGTCCAAAGAACAATGGCGACAATAAACCAGAAGAGATTGCTGCAAAGCGTTCTCCGAAACGGAATTCTTCGCGATCACCAAGTAAGAGCGAAGGACGAAAAATGTGTAAGACCGGGAGATTAAGTTTACGTAATGCTTGTTCAACTTCTCCCTTTATCCGAATATAAAAGGTGCTTGAAGAGGGATTTGCTCCCATCGAAGTGATGAGTAAGAATTGTTTTGCAACTTGTTCTTGCGCCAATTTACCAAGTGCCAACGGATAAACATAATCCACCTTTCGAAACGCTTCTTGGCTACCTGCCTTTTTAATGGTCGTTCCTAGGGTGCAAAATACATCCGCATCTTTTAAATTTAAATTTTCCCGGTCCAGATAGTCGAAATCAACGATTCTCTCATGTATCTTTGGATGTGTGATTCCGGTGGATCGGCGAACAAGGAGGGTAATTTCATAGTATTCCGGATCATTTAACAGTAACTGAACAAGCTGCTTTCCTACCAAGCCGGTAGCGCCAGCCACAACCGCTCTACGGGTCATTTCAATCATCCTTTTTAAAAAAGTCATTAGTACCTATTTTAACTTTACATTATTATTTTGGTTTTATCCAAATTAGAAACGACCCTAATTAAATAAAATATGTAACTTGCACCTCTGCATTGTGAATATGTGATTCGCATTGCATAAGTACCCTTTATTCGGGGGTATTATTATACTTCCATAAATGCTGTCCAAATGAATTATTGAATGACAAGAAGTTATCCAAAACATGAATACTAACTTCGGACACTCACCTGTTAAAATATCGGGTTCTTGTCTGAAGTCGTGTTAACTTCGGACATGTTAAACTCAAAAATTCTAGATTGTGTTCGATGTCTTGCCAAATTCGTACACTCACCTGCAAAAATAACAAGTTCTTGTTAGAACTCGTGTTAACTTCGGACTCGCTTGTTTTAAAAATGCTAGATTGTGTCCGATGTCTTGCCAATTTCGGACACGCACCTGCAAAAATAACAAGTTCCTGTCTGAAGTCGGGTTAACTTCGGACTCGCTTGTTTTAAAAATGCTAGATTGTGTCCGATGTCTTGCCAATTTCGGACACGCACCTGCAAAAATAACAAGTTCCTGTCTGAAGTCGGGTTAACTTCGGACATGCTTAACTCAAAAATTCTAGATTGTGTCCGATGTCGTGCCAAATCCGGACACTCACCTGCAAAAATAACAAGTTCCTGTCTGAAGTCGGGTTAACTTCGGACATGCTTAACTCAAAAATTCTAGATTGTGTCCGATGTCGTGCCAACTTCAGACACGCACCTGCAAAAATAACAAGTTCCTGTCTGAAGTCGGGTTAACTTCGGACATGCTTAACTCAAAAATTCTAGATTGTGTCCGATGTCTTGCCAATTTCGGACACGCACCTGCAAAAATAACAAGTTCCTGTCTGAAGTCGGGTTAACTTCGGACTCGCTTGTTTTAAAAATGCTAGATTGTGTCCGATGTCGTGCCAATTTCGGACACGCACCTGCAAAAATAACAAGTTCCTGTCTGAAGTCGGGTTAACTTCGGACTCGCTTGACTCAAAAATGCTAGATTGTGTCCGATGTCTTGCCAACATCGGACATGCACCTGCAAAAATAACAAGTTCTTGTTAGAACTCGTGTTAACTTCGGACTCGCTTGTTTTAAAAATGCTAGATTGTGTCCGATGTCTTGCCAACATCGGACATGCACCTGCAAAAATAACAAGTTCCTGTCTGAAGTCGGGTTAACTTCGGACACACCTGACTCAAAAAAGCTAGATTGTGTCCGATGTCTTGCCAACTTCGGACACGCACCTGCAAAAATAACAAGTTCCTGTCTGAAGTCGGGTTAACTTCGGACTCGCTTGACTCAAAAACGCAAGATTGTTTCAGAAGTCTTGCCAATTTCAGACACGAATCAGCCATAAAAGCACGTACATACCGAATTAGAATTGAAGTAAAAAAAGAAAGGTCTGTTTCAGTTCGAAACAGACTCTTAAATAGTTTTTTATAATTCTCCACCATTTGTCGCTATCACATTTTTATACCAATCGAAAGATTTTTTCTTGCGTCTTTTTAAGGTGCCATTGCCGTAATCATCCTGATCAACATAAATGAAGCCGTATCGTTTAGACATTTCAGAAGTTCCGGCACTGATTAAATCGATACAGCCCCAAGTGGTATAACCGATAAGATCTACACCATCTTTAATGGCCTCGCCCATTTGATCGATATGGGCACGTAAATAGTCAATACGATAATCATCATTGATAGAACCGTCTTCTTCCACTTTATCGTAGGCACCCAACCCATTTTCAACTATAAATAATGGCACCTGGTAACGATCATACATTTTCTTTAAAGTAATTCGCAAACCTTTCGGGTCAATCTGCCAGCCCCAATCGGATGATTGTAGATATGGATTTTTAACTCCGCTAAAGAAGTTTCCTTTCTCCTTTAGTTTTTCAGGGGAACCACTTGCAACCATCGTCATGTAGTAGCTAAATGATAGAAAGTCGACAGTATGCTGCAATAAGATCTCTTCATCCCCTGGCAACATGTCAATTTTAATATTATTTTCTTCAAAATATTTGTTCATGAAGCTTGGATAATATCCACGAACTTGAACGTCCGTGAAGAATAAGTTCTTTTGATCTTCTTCCAATGCAACTAATACATCATCCGGATTACACGTTTCAGGATAAACCTCCATACGTGCCAACATACAGCCAATCATTGCATCCGGAATGATTTCATGACATGCTTTTACGGCTCTTGCACTGGCTACAAATTGGTGATGAAGGGCCTGATAAACGGCCTGTTCCTTATTTTCTACACGATCAACCAGAATCCCGCTTCCGATATAGGGTGAAAAGGCTGAGATATTGATTTCATTAAACGTTAACCAATATTTTACTTTTCCTTTATATCGTTTAAATACCGTCTCTGCATAATGAACAAAGAAATCAACCAAACGTCTGTCGGCCCATCCATTATATTTGCGTACTAAATGAAGTGGTATCTCATAGTGAGATAGGGTTACCAAAGGTTCAATTCCATATTTCAGCAACTCATCAAACACTCGATCATAAAAGGCTAATCCTTCTTCATTCGGCTCAAGATCATCCCCGTTTGGAAAAATCCGCGGCCAGGAAATCGACATCCGGAATGTTTTAAAGCCCATTTCCGCAAATAGTGCGATATCTTCTTTATAACGATGATAAAAATCAATACCACGGCGTTTAGGGAAATTATCCCCTTTTTTGCCAGCCAATAGCTCCTCTAATTCTATTTCACTTGTTACATCCATCTCGATGCCTTCATTTCCTCGTTCCTCTTTCGGAACAAAAGTTACCATATCAAAAATGGACAAACCTTTGCCGCCTTCATTATAGGCACCTTCTAATTGATTAGCTGCGGTTGCTCCACCCCATAAAAATCCTTCAGGAAAACGATTCTTACCCATTTTTTACCTCCTGCCATTTATATACCATGTTAGTATGAGCTTTTTTCTAAAGACTATATAAGAATAGTAAGTTTAAATAGAAAGATAGTAAATAAATGAAGGGCATGTTGTCAGAAGTATGGATAATGGTTACTTGTTACATAACTGTAACACTGTGTATCAAACCGATGGTATAATGAAGTATAAAATTTCGAGGAGTCCCCAATAAATATGTTTACTAACGAAATGATTACCTCATTTAATGAAATTGAATTGTCCATTTACAACTATATCAGTCAAAACATGAATAAAGTGGTATATATGCGAATTCGTGAATTGGCAGATGAAACTCATGTATCCACAGCGACCATTTTACGATTTTGCAGAAAAATTAATTGTGAAGGATTTTCAGAATTTAAAGTCAAGCTGAAAATGTACTTAGAAGAGAACAAGACCACGACCATCAAAAGTTCATTACATGCTGTGATGGAATTCTTTGAACGGACATTAAAGGGTGATATAGATGATAAAATTAGCCAAGCAGCATCACTGATCACAGAAGCAGAGAATGTGATCTTTATTGGCATTGGCAGCTCAGGTATTTTGGCAGAATACGGGGCAAGATACTTTTCCAGTTTAGGGAAATTTTCATTATATATTAAGGACCCTATGTTTCCTATTCATTCGCAACTCCGGCTAAATAGCGTCACAATCGCTTTATCGGTGACAGGAGAAAATTCTTTTACTGTGACTCATCTTAACCAGCTAAAACAAGAAGGCAGTAAAATCATCAGTATTACTAATAATAAACTTTCTACCATTGCCAACATGTCTGATTTAAATATTCCTTATTATGTCACGGAGGAATTTTTTGACCACGCTAATATTACTACCCAAGTTCCGGTGGTTTATATTTTAGAATCATTGGCTCGAGAAGTATTTAAACTCAATCAAAATAAAAGAGGGTGAAATACGTTTCACCCTCTCAATACTATTTTATTTTGAAACGGTTTCTTTTTCGAACGGCCAAGCCGGCAGCATGTTATTTAATGGTTTATCTTCCCGATAACCGAGTACATATTCTGCTTGCATGATGGTATGAATTTCTCTTGTTCCTTCGTAAATGACCGGAGCTTTGGAGTTTCTTAAGAATCGTTCTACCGGGTATTCACTGGAATAACCATACGCTCCATGAATTTGGACTGCATCATCAGCGGCTTTATTGGCAAAATCACAGGCCTGCCATTTGGCAAGGGAGGTTTCACGGGTGTTACGGACACCTTTGTTTTTCAGTTCTCCAACGCGATATACCAACAATCGGCTCATCTGCAAACCTGCTTCCATGTTGGCAAGCATTTGTTGAACTAACTGATGCTTCCCAATTTCTTTCCCAAACGTTTTTCGTTCATGGCAATAATTCACACTTTCTTCTAACGATGCCATGATAAGGCCTACAGCCCCTGCGGCAACGGTAAATCGACCATTATCGAGCGCAGCCATCGCGATTTTGAATCCTTCACCTTCTTGACCTAATAAATTTTCTTTTGGCACTCTAACCTGGTCAAAGAATAGCTCACCAGTGTTACCGGAACGAATTCCCAGTTTTCCTTTAATGGCTTTTGAAGAGAAACCAGGCATCGTCCGTTCAACGATAAACGCTGAAATACCATGGTGCTTTTTCGATTTATCCGTATAGGCAAATACGATAAAATGATCAGCAACGTCACAAAGTGAAATCCACGTTTTCGAACCATTTAAAATGTAATCGTCACCATCTTTAACCGCTGTAGTGGCAAGAGAAGCAACATCAGAACCAGCTCCAGGCTCCGTTAATCCAAATGCACCGATTTTTTCACCCTTAGCCTGTGGGACCAAATACTTTTGCTTTTGCTCTTCAGTCCCCCATTGTAAAAGCGTTAAACTATTTAAACCGATATGAACGGAAACAGCCGTACGGAATACCGTATCCCCTCTTTCCAACTCTTCACAAACGATTGCCAGTGAATTGTAGTCCATTCCGCTGCCACCATATTGCTCCGGAATACAAACGCCCAAAAGGTCCAAATCTCTTAATCTTTTCCAAATGACTGGATCAAAGTAGCCACGCTCATCCCATTCTCGCATATTAGGAATAATTTCCTTATCTACAAAACTTCTTACCATCTTTCTTAACATAACCTGTTCTTCTGAAAAATCAAAATTCATTGTCAAAAACCTCCATTAAATAATTTTTTGACTTTCAAATTGCTCAATTTCATCTAAAGAATATCCGGCTTGCAGTAAAATTTCCTTCGTATGTTCACCGGCCACCGGTGGGTGTCTTTCAATCTTTGTCTTTGTCCTTGAAAGTTTAATAGGTGAACCAACCAGCTTCACTACCCCTGCTTCAGGATGGTTCACTTCAACAACCATTTCACGTGCGTTTACTTGGGGTTGATTAAATACTTGATCCATTGAACTAATAGGGCCGCAGGGAATGTTGTGTGCACAAAATAATTCAGTCCAATACTCAACCGGTTTTAATTGCAGTTGCTCCTCTAATATTTTTCCGAGCAAAGTTCTATTTTGTACTCTTGCATCATTAGTATGAAATCTTTCGTCATGTGCAATCTCTGCAATCCCCATCGCTTCACATAAAGTGGAAAATTGGCGATTATTGCCGACTGCGATAATTATTTCTCCATCCAATGCTTTATAGATTGAGTATGGAACAATGTTGGGATGATCATTTCCCAATCTTCTCGGAACATGACCGGAAATAAGATAGTTGCTGGCCACGTTGGCAAGTGAGCTAACCGCTGTATCTAGGAGCGACATATCTATTTTTTGCCCCATCCCCGACTTTCCGCGTTCGAGAAGGGCTGCCTCAATAGAAATGGCAGAATATAAACCTGTTAAGATATCAACCATGGCTACACCGATTTTAATAGGTCCACTTTCTTCACTTCCTGTAATACTCATCAGACCGCTCATACCCTGGATGATATAATCATAGCCAGGCAAATGACTTAATGGACCTGTTTCACCAAATCCAGTAATCGAACAAAACACCAATCTAGGGTTGATCGTTTTCAACGATTCGTAGTCTAATTGCCATTTTTCCATCGAGCCCGTTTTAAAATTATGAATCAGTACATCCGCATCTTCTGCCAGCTTCCGGATAATCGCTCTTCCTTCTTCTGTTTTCAGATTAACAGTGATACTCCGCTTATTTCTGTTTGTACATAAATAATAAGCGCTTACACCATTTTGAAACGGCGGACCCCAACTCCTCGTTTCATCACTTCCACCCGGGGCTTCCACTTTTATCACATCTGCACCCAGGTCCGCCAAAATCATAGTACAATACGGACCAGCCAGCACCCTTGTTAAATCTAATACCTTAATCCCCGTTAATGCCCCACCACTCACTTTTCCACCTCCACTTTCTAAATTTGTCTCAAAAACATAAAAAGCCAGCCCAAACACACAGATGTGGTATGGACTGGCTACCTGATCCATTAATACCAACCGACAAAGGCTGGGAGTGGAATCTAATTAGTCAGTAAATTCAATTATAAAACCATCCTCATTTCCTTCTGCTGTCTGGCAGATAGGATGAAGCTATTTTTAGCTTACAAGAATTTTCTGACTAATTCAAGTCATTTTTCCTTTAATTTAATTTTTATTAAAGCCTTTTCATACTCTTCAGGGGTGTCAAAATCATGAATAATCCCCTCATCCATCAAATCAATAAAATAATGATCTTTAAATTTCCTCATCATTTGCTTGGCTCCCTGGTCCCCCTTTAAGTCTCTCCAATCAATTTTTGCAAAATGGCCGATAAACACCGGATGCCCTGGTTGTTGCTGGTAACTTGGCTGCACCACATATGGATCGTTTCTGTTATTTAATAGGCTTGACCCTCGATGCACCACTTTTTCTATAGTTTTTGATTGAATTAACGGCATATCAACTAACATAATCAAGAGTCCCTCATATTTTTTCATTGCATAAGATAATCCTGTTTTTAAGCTCTCACTTAAACCAGCCGGATATTGCCTGCAAGTCAAAAATGTAACACGCTTATCTTTGATTGACACTATTTCTTTTATTTTTTCACACTGATGGCCCAGGATCACTATAATTTCGGCAAATGATTGTTTCCTTAGTTGATTAATCTGGTACTCGATCAATGTTTTCCCCTTCCACTTAAGCAATTGCTTTGGATAGTTCATCCTTGAGGACGACCCTGCAGCTAATAAAATGGAACAGATATTTTTCATACCTGTTCCTCCAGTTCCCTTGAACGCTTATGATGAATCTGCGATCGATCTCGCAAAAATCCACCTTTGTGGCCATTCCGAAAAGCGAGAATTTCACTGATAATACTAACGGCTATTTCTTCTGAGGATACTGCCCCAATATCAAGACCAATGGGACTGTGCAACTTTTCTAATTGATTTTTTGAAAAAATAATGTTCTGTTCCTTTAAAAGGTTCAAGAGGTTTTCCCGTCGTTTTTTTGGTCCTAACAGGCCAATATACGGGGATTCTGTTTTCATAGCAAATGCCAACGACTCCATATCTCGTTCCAAATGATGATTCATGATGACAATATAGGATTGTTTATTCATTTTTCCGATAGTGCTGTATTTTTCCGGCCCCGCAAGTATCGTTCTTGCTGATGGAAATCTTTCCTTTGTATTATAGGTTTCTCGCGGGTCAATGATGGTGGTGTGAAACCCTAAAACTTGACTGATATTGACCAAAGAAACCACATCATACCCTGCCCCAAAAATAAATAACTGTGGCGGAGGGAGAAATACATCAAAGAAAACTCGAATATCCCCAGAGAGTGTATCCATTGCTAGCATTTCAGAACGTGCAGTTAATTGAGCTAACTTTGCCCTAGAAATGGAGACCAACTTCTCTTTTATCATGGCATCCTTTAACTCTCCAAAGACCTCATTCCCTGTAATGATTAAACTTGGGCCTGCTTTCCCATGTTCTGTTAACAATCTACAAACCACGTTCGGTTCACAACAAGATTGCAACTCCGCCATTTTGTTCCATATATCAGTGTTACCAATAGGCTCTATCCATATTTCCACCGTCCCAGGGCAGCCTAATCCCAGACCCCAGACATAATCTTCATTCAGATTATAACGCTTGATACATGCTTTTCCTGATTTCAGTACCAACTCAGCATTTTGAATCACATCCGCCTCTAAACAGCCCCCTGATATGATTCCATAGCTATGTCCATTTGGTTCGATGATCATCTTAGCTCCTTCCCGCTTATAGGCTGAACCCTCTACGGAAATAACAGTAGCAAGTACTCCTTTATGCTGATGCTGAATGTAATTGGACAAAAGCTCCATCACCCGGTGATCCGAAGTCATCCGTAACACTTCCTTTAAACGAACTCTTTCTTCATAGTAATGTATTTTGAGAATTTCTAAATCATGCGGCATTTCTACGATAAAAAACACCTGAAATTCCTTCAGGTGTTGAGGTAAAATATTTATTTAGGGTTTTGTCAATTACTTAAAAGTTACTTGTTTAAAATCGGTTACAGGAACTGGTTTACTATAAAAATAACCTTGCGCTTCATTACACATTTGATTGAGCAAAAAAGATACATGCTCCTTTGTTTCCACACCTTCTGCAATAACTTGCAGTTTCAGGTTTTTTGCCATAGAAATAATTGTTTTCACAATGGTTTCATCATGAACATCATTAATACAATCTCGAATAAAGGATTGGTCAACCTTTAGTTTATCAATCGGGAATTTCTTCAAATAATATAATGAACTATATCCTGTGCCAAAGTCATCAATACTAATTTTAACTCCGATTTTCTTTAATTCAAGCAGCATAGAAATAGCACGTTCTACGTTCATCGTCATACTTTCTGTTATTTCAAGTTCTAAATATTTCGGTTCTAGCCCTGTCTCCACCAGTGTGCGTTTTACGATTTCGGGTAGGTTGGATTGAAAGAACTGCTTAGCAGATATGTTGACAGCCATTGTAAAAGGAGGCATTCCTTCCTCTTGCCATTTCTTATTTTGCAGACAAGCTGATTTTAAGACCCATTCCCCAATTGGAATGATTAATCCTGACTCCTCAGCAATCGGAATAAATTCAGCCGGAGGTATCATCCCCTTCTCCGGATGCTGCCATCTTATAAGCGCCTCTGCCCCAATAATCTCATTTGTTTCCATATTAATTTGCGGTTGATAATAGAGGACAAATTCATTGCGCTCCAATGCTTTTCTGAGTTCCCTTTCATAATCCAACTCATTTTTGGAATCATTTTCTAAACTATCATTAAAAAATTGATAATTGTTTTTACCGAGACTTTTTGCATAATACATGGATAAATCGGCATTTTTAATGAGTTGGTCAAAATCTGAACCATGAATGGGATACATGCTGATTCCAATACTTGGAGTTACAAATATTTCGTGATGGTTTAAATAATAGGGCTGTGATAGGCTATTTAATATGATTTGTGAAACCTTTGCCGCACAATTGCTTGATTTTTCCGGCAGCAGGATCGCAAATTCATCTCCGCCGTATCTGGATATAATATCCTTTTTACTCACACAACCTTTTAAACGTTCCGCAATATCCATTAATAATTTGTCGCCAATTTCGTGTCCCAGATTATCGTTAACTGCCTTAAAGCGATCCAAATCAAGAAAAATGACAGCAAAATGCGAGTTATTTTTTTCGGCATTTTCGATCACTTCACCCATTTTTTCTTTAAGGTAATAACGATTCGGCAAATTCGTTAATTGATCGTGATAAGCCATATGTCTGATTATTTTCTCAGAATTAACTTTTTCTGTCACATCGATCACAGTACCGATAATAGAATCTTTACCATGATTAGCAACTTTAGATCCATAACCTTCGACATAAATAGGGTTTCCATATTTACCTTTAACCCGAAATTTTGTAACCGTTCCGGTCCCTTTATTTAGATAAAGCTTTTTTATATTTTCATCAACTTTTACTTGGTCATCAGGCATGATTATATTTGATAAATTCATACCATGTAATTCTTCAAGGCTATACCCTGTCAGTTTACATAAATATGGATTCACATATACTATTTTTCGATTATGTAAAATATAAACGCCAACCTGGGAGTTTTCAACAAGGCTTCTATATTTGTTCTCTGCTTCGATAATCAGAGTTTGAATTCGGTAATTTTCTGTAATATCCTTTACTATTGCAAAAATCCCTGTGATAACGCCATTATTATAGATAGGTATGTTGGTAACGTTTACTTTTCTCTCATTACCACCTTTATCAATAATCCAACATTCATAATGATTGGCTTCTCCGTTAACTGCTTCCTCAAAATAAGAAAGAGCTTTTTTTAAATCTGATGGCACAACTAGTGGAGCAAATGATTGATTCAAAAGCTCATCAACATCATATCCGAATAAATCAGAAATCGCATTATTCGCTTCCATGAAAATACCATTTGTATCAAATGATATGACCACATCAGGATTCTGATCAAATAGAGATTTATAATTTGTACTGGTTACTCCCCTAAATTTCTCGAACATACTTTTGTATTCTCCTGTATTTGTATACATTTATTGTCATTTAAAGTATAAAGAAATTATTTCTCCATAACAACATAATCTTGGTAGAAATATTCGAAATGTTCATAAATCGCCTTCTATTACGAACGCTAATACTAGAATTCAACATTTCTTAGGTTATCGTGGATATACACAATGAAAGTTGGAGGGTGCAATATAGGTGCACCTCTTGATTATACAACAGGAATTTCATTTAGCAGTAAATATTTATTAAGATTCGGAATTATTTTAATGGGGATCTGGCGATTGAGCAGGGCCCTTTTCATCAAATACAAACTGACGGCTTTCCTCCTCACTTCCCTCAAGAGAAAAATAATGGGCCTCCTTTCTTATGAGGAAGCCATTTTTTATTTGGTCCTGTTAAACTTGTCTGTTGATTTCCGCTCCAGTTGCTTCGCTTTCCGTGGACGTTTCGGTGAGCCTCCACGGCGCTTGCGCCTGCGGGGTCTCTCCAGAACCGTACTCCCACAGGACATTGATTTTCTTCCTAGAATTTCGCCCACGCACGAAGGAAATGCGTTAGCATTTTCGAGGAGTCTTCGCACCTTCCGCTCCAATCAACAGAGTGTAAAAAATCAACACTGTTCTTTAACACAGCCTTTTATTTCATAAATAGGTACGTAATTGAAAGGGAAAATATCACAGTGATAAACATTTTTACCTTTTTTTGAAAGTTTTGTGGATTTTTAATTAAATATATTCAAAATAGTGAACAAGTAATTTAATATATTGAACAGAAATCAATTAAAAGAGGGATCATGTTTTGAAATCACTGCAACTTTTACAAGATCAAATTTTATTACAGGCTTATCAAGAATCGATTCAATTAAACCTATCTAACGAATTCATTGGTATTCTTTTAGACGAAATTAGCCGTAGAAACCTTTTTATATCTCAAGAGAGCTGCAATTAGCGGCTCTTTTTTTGTCCTACAACAATTTGTACAATCTAGTTTGCAGATAAACTCTGCGCTCTTCTATATATCTTAAAATTACATCCAGTTCCCCATCAAACACATCAATATATTTGTTTTTATAGGGGTCCATTAGCAGAAAGGGGCGGATTTCGTTTAATAATTTTTCAGCCCTTGGCGCGATAAACTCTTTTGAAAATGGATAAGCTAACACCTCTAAAATAAGATCACGATACCTTCTGCGAAAATGGTCAACGTCTAATAATCTGGCAGTCAATGTATTAAATCCTTTTATAGGTACATAATCAGCTTCCATTATTTTTCCATTCACATCACGTCCCCAAGTCGCATCATAATCCCAAGGAATCATTTCAAACAGCCCTGTTTCACTACTTCGAAATAAAGAATAATTGTGTACGAATCCATCATAATTCGAAGTGAAAATAATTCCTGCCATCCATCTAAGATATTTCTCTACATCTACATATTTTTGAATTTCCCTCTCAAATTCATTTCTTGGTATAGTATTAATCTTAAAAATCATTTCCTCTAAGTAATAATCATCTTTCCCATACTTTTTCTCATAGCCCTGTTTTAAAGACTTTTTTGTCTTCTTATCCAAATCGCTCATTAAAGAAAAATTGGCATCCCCATCAATTGCATAAAAAATACTTCCTCCTGGGAGTTTTCTTCTTTTTAAAAAAAACTCATCCACTGATTCGATTTCCAAATAAACGCCTTCCATTTTTCCATTCAATGTTAAACAAACGTGACGTGAATTCGGGGATAAACAGCCTAGCTCTGAAAAAAAATCAAAGGAAAGTTTATTACGGATCATGGATGGATCTTTGTATTCGGCATTTAAATGAATGAGCTTTGAGCCTCGATAGTATGCAGGCTTATAGAAGGAAATCTGATAAGATTTTTTTGGAAAGTCACGTATATGCGATCCACGGTAGCAGACATCAATATCTAAACGTTTACCATCAATCGATAATTGGGCCGGGAGTGGCGTATTTTTCCATATATCCCTTTTCAGTTCTTTCAAATCAACAGGTCTAATGAAAAGTTTATAATGGGGGATTGTAATTGCCTCGTCCATTCTTATCGCCTCCCTCCCTTTATTGGTATGTAATTTGAGAGCTGGCGGTCACGTGAGAAACAGCATTTTTTATCCGTCTAGGCTTTTGTCCTTTACCAAAATTTATAATTAGACGTAAATTGGTAAAAGAGGAGTGGGTTATTCATAGTTATTATTCAATTCGTACTCCCTTTTCAATTTAAAAAGGAGGTGCAAATATGGCAGAAAGAGAATTTTCACCTGAAGATATTCAAATGGCTGCAGATGAAGCAAGACGTGGAGGGTTTGGCGATTTCATGTTTATGGATCCGGGTAGTAACCGAGGCACTTCACGGAGAAGAACTTCAAATAGAAAGACTTCGAGTAAAAGGACTTCCAGGAGAACAACTTCTAAGCAAATGACTTCGTCTAGACATAGAAACACTACAAGACGAAATACTTCAAGAAGAAGGACTTCCAGACATGTACAGCATTTAAAATGCACGAATTGGCACAGCACAGCCCATAACAGACATCAGTCGAAAAGCTGTTGGAAAGATGGGAATATGTGGGTATTTAAAAAACGAAAAAAAGGCTGCTAAAAGAAATGGGAAAGGAGACAAGATCTCCTTTCCCATCTTTTATTTTCCCTACTTCTGCTCAGGTATTGCACAGCTGCCATCTGCACAGCTCACATCATCGTCTGTAGAAAGATTTTGTAGGACCGGTGTAGCAGACTCCTCTTCCCATACTTTTTGAAGAGCCCCTACGAAAGTTTCAAGTGGCTGAGCACCAGAAATGGCATATTTTTGATTGACAATAAAGAAAGGAACGCCGCTAATTCCGTATTGCTGGGAAAGGGCTTCATCCATTCGTACATCACTGGCATATGCAGTTTCATCTTGAAGAACCTCAAGAGCTTTCTGGCGATCAAGTCCCACTTCTTCTGCTATATTAGCCAATGTTTCATGGTCACTAACTAATTTAGATTCAGAAAAATAGCCAAATAAGAGCTTTTCGGTAATAGCACCTTCTTTGCCTTCCGCTTTTGCAAATTTAGCCAAACGATGGGCATCAAACGTATTAGTAGGTTTCATATCATCAAAGTTAAAGGTTAACCCGACTGATGCTGCCTGTTGGCCGACTCCCTTGTTTGCCTGTTTCGCTTGCTCAACACTCATACCATATTTTTTGGCTAACACCTCGTGAATATTTTGACCATTATAATTTGGAGAATTTGGGTCAAGTTCAAAACTTTTGAACTCAACTTCAACCTGATCTTTATGTGGAAATTGTTCAAGTGCCATTTCTAAACGGCGCTTGCCAATATAACAAAATGGACAAACAAAATCTGACCAAACTTCAATTTTCATGTTTACACCTCGTTCTTTTTAATATGTACATAGTACCATATGTAAATGAAAAACCAAGAAATGATGCTTAGGACTTCCCTTTTGAATGATACTTGTTTTAAAAAATAATTGTTTATTTCATCTATTACCAAAATAAGAAAAGTGCCCCGTCTTGCCAATAAGGGCACTTTTCCTTTTTAGTTTTCTTCTTTTTCAAATTCATCTTCCAATCGTCTAATTTCATCGATTGATTTTTCAAGGGCTGCCTGTGGGCCTTTGAAGTGCTTCTTGTAATATCCTAAATCCATGATTATCAGAAGAATAAACATTCCTGCCAGTGCATAGGCAGCCATTTGATTTGGCGGAATCATCATGACGATTGATATGAAAATAATCCATAAAAGACTCAATATGTTAATCGGTTTACTCCACTTCCCAAGATTCCAAGGACCGTAATGTTTCGGCAGAAAGATTCCTTTGGCTTCTGCCCTTAGCTTTAAATATATTGGAATCCCATATGCCACATATAAACCAACCACACTTACCGCGGTTAAAAAGGCAATCGTTGAATAGCCGGCATCAGGATTCATCAGTTTTGTAATGTAGTCTATCAGGGCTAAAGCAAAGGAAAGGATAACGGATAACCAAATGGCTTTTGCCGGTGTCCGATATTTACGGCTGATTTCAGCCCAATGACGGCTAAACGGCATACCTTTATCCCTGGAAAAAGCATACATCATCCTTGAAAAAGAAGTGATCGAGGAAAGCCCGCAAAAGAACATGGCAAGGGTCACAAGCCATAAAACTATTGAACCAAATGTTCCTCCAAGTGCTTTACTGATGACAAAGATGAAAGCATTGTCTGAATTTACTGCACCAGAAGCATCGTGTATGGACAGGGTAACGAAAGCAAGCATGATGAATCCAAAAACAAATGAGAATGCTACCGAGTTATAAATCCCCCAAGGAGCACGAACCCGTGGATGAACAGTTTCTTCAATAGTATGGGCAGATGCATCGTACCCAGTAAAAGTCCATTGCGCCTGCAAAAGTCCGATTAAAAACGCAAGGAAATACGGTTGATCAGAGAAAGTCTGCCCCACTTTAAATAAATAATCAACCGGCTGCAAGCCATTTTTCGTGAAGAAGGCTAAACTTACAACTAGGATGGCCACCACACCCATGTGGTACCAAGCCGAAAAGTCATTTAATTTTGCAACGATTTTAATACCAACGTGATTGAGAATTCCGTGTAAAAGGAGGATAACGCCAAAGACAATTAAAATAGTGGTATCGGTAGAGGAATAACCAAAGACAGATGCCAAGAGTGGGTCTGCAAATAAGGCGCATGAATAATCAATTCCGGCGACGATGCCGATTTGACCAATTAAGTTAATCCAGGCTGTGTACCAACCAATCCTGATCCCTTTTAAGGCAGCAGCCCAGTGATAAAGAGCCCCTGCTGTTGGGATTGCCGATGCAAGTTCAGCAAGAGAAGCAGCAATCAGCAGGACGAAGAAAGCAACGATGGTCCAGCCAAAACCCATCATTCCTGGTCCGCCATAGGTTAAACCATGGCCATAAAGCGATACTGCACCTGTTAAAATGGAAATAATCGAAAATGAGATCGCAAAGTTTGAAAAACCGCCCATATCCCGCAATAATTCCTGAGCATACCCATAACGGTTGAGGTGCTTCTTATCCTCCAACAATTGTTGGTCTTTATTTTTCATTCATGTCCCCTCCATTTTTCTTATTTTTCATCCTTTCCAACAAAGATTTCATGTTCTTCTTCCTTAAAGGTTCTGACGTTTTTATTGGCATTCATGCCAATGGCAGTACCGACAACAAGGGTGATAATGACTAATGTAAAACCGATAAAAACCTCCATCTCTTCTCCCCCCCCTTTCCTACCTTATAGCTCCAGCTTAACTCCGCTGATTTGTTGATCAATCATTTTACCTAGAACCGTTCCAATATGTGCGCCTGCTTCGACCGGCGGAGTACCGAGTGGATGGATATTAGAGATGACATTGCGGTCCGATTCCACAATTCCTTTTCTTGGCCTAAAGCACATATAGGCACTCATAGAACTTGCAGAGACTAGTCCGGGCCGTTCACCGATCAACAAAACAAGTGTCTCCGGCTCCAATATGTCACCAATATGATCCATACAGGCAACCCTTCCTCCTTTCACAAAAAAGGGCGTTCCTGTGGTAAGGTTATTTATTTTCAATGAATCTAGTAAAGCTGGATAAACATTCTTTAGATTCGTTTCCACCGCACTGGCACTTAGTCCATCCGAAACGACAATTTGTACTTGCGGCCTGTAAATACATCTTTCTTTGATCGTCTTTACAGCCTCTTCTGTTAAAATCCTCCCTTTATCGGGTCTTTTTAGATACACTTCTTTGTTTTCATAGCAGGTCTCCACTGTAAAAAGATCGAATTCCTGCAGGTAACTTTCAAGTACCTCACCTCCAACTGCATCAATGGCTGCAGCATGGTCGAATTGCAACTTTAACATGGTCTTGGTTAAGGGACGTGTCCCTGTTCTCCACACCCCAATCCGAGCCGGGGTTGCAGCTGTAAGATCGGCAATTCCTGCCGGATAAGCAGGCTCTGGAATAATTGTGTTCCAATCCAATTTCGTAAAGGTCAATGGAGGTTTTTCTTCCTGACTAATTGTTTCTTGTACTGTTTGTTGTTCGGGTGGAATCTTTTTTTGCAATTGCTCCATCACTTTTTGGACTATGAGTGCGATTTGCTGTTCCTTCAACACTAGACCTCCTTTCTTTACATGAAAACCGTCGGGTCACCAGCCCTTTCTGTGAAAATACCATTCTCCATAACACCCATTTTCTTGAGCCATTTTTCAAAAAAAGGTGCAGGTTTAAGGCCAAGGACGCGTCTGACCGAGGCAATATCGTGAAAGCTGGTAGATTGATAATTCAGCATGCAATCATCTGCCATTGGTACGCCAATGAGAAAATTGACACCTGCTGATCCAAGGAGTATAGCAAGATTTTCCATGTCATTTTGATCAGCTTTCATATGGTTGGTATAACAGACATCCACTCCCATCGGCAAGCCTTGGAGTTTCCCCATAAAATGGTCTTCAAGTCCAGCGCGAATAACTTGTTTACTGTTGTAAAGGTATTCTGGGCCGATAAATCCCACAACAGTGTTTACGATGAACGGTTTATATTTTTTTGCAAGGCCGTAACACCTTGCTTCCAATGTGACTTGATCAATCCCATGGTGGGCATCTGAAGACAACTCAGAGCCTTGCCCTGTTTCAAAATACCAAAGGTTAGGGCCAGTCGCAGTACCTTCTTTCTGGATCAGATCATTCGCTTCCTCCAATAGTTCTACACTTATGCCAAATGCCTTATTTCCGGCCTCTGTCCCTGCCAAACTTTGAAAAAGCAAATCTGAAGGGGCTCCATTTTTTATCGCACGCATTTGTGTCGTGACGTGGGCCAGCACACAATTTTGCGTTGGGATCTCGAAGCGGTCGATTTCCTCGCGGGTCATTTGTAAAATTTGCTTCACACTTTCTGCAGTATCAATAACAGGATTCACACCAATGACAGCATCACCAATTCCATAGCTTAAGGCTTCATAAAGAGAGGCCTTAATTCCTTGGATACTATCGGTTGGATGATTGGGCTGTGCCCGACCGGCTAGGGTACCTTTATGGCCGATTGGGTAATTGCATTGGGTGATGATTTCGATTTTGGAGGCTGCCTGAATTAAATCAAGGTTGGACATAATTTTTGTCACGGCTGCGACCATTTCACTTGTTAACCCCCTGCGTATTCGGGAGATATCCTGATTGGTAATAGATTCTGATAAAAGGGTTTCACGCAATTCACTGACAGACCAATTGGCCATCGATTGATAGATTTTTTCATTAATGGAGTCCTCGATCACTTGGGACACTTCGTCTTCCTCAGGGGGCAAGATCGGGTTATTTCGAATGTCACCAAGAGTCAGTTCCGACAACAGATGCCTCGCCGCAAGCCGCTCCTGGGCATCATTGGCAGCAATGCCTGCCAACTGATCGCCTGATTTCTCCTCGTTTGCTTTCGCAAGGATTTCTTTCAAGCTTTGAAACTGGTAGGTTTTATTCACTAACGTAATTTTGGTTTTCAAGTTCTATCACCCCCTGTTTATCCATTATTTTGAAAATGCCAATGTTTTCACTACTACTGGCACCATTGAATCATGCAGTGTCTCACCAATATCGATATAGTCCCCATGCTCTACAACAATTTGATCGATACAGATGACCCCAAGATTCGAGGAAGAGGTATGCAGCCTTAATGCCTGCCCCAACGCCTTGGCGATGTCTGTTTCACATACAACCGCCAAAATAGTAGCATCTGGAAACCATTGTGGATAAAGGGTACCAATTGCTTCTGCCAATTTTTTTAGAGTTTTATAGGAAAAATAGGTCGGACCTGAAATGCTTATGGCAAAAGGAACCTCGTTTTGTCCTCCGTATAATTCTCTTCCTTGTAAAAAAACAGTCTTCAATTGTTGTTCGAAATCTTCAAGGAGTACTATTTTCATAACCGGAATGTTTCGGAGCGGCAAACGATTTGGCTGAATCGAAATGGTTGAGCCGCTGATTCTTGTCGTTTGCATCCCGGCGCCAATCACTGTCGCTCTTGATGTTTGTGTTGCTTTTTGTAAGCTAAGAGGATAGTTTTTCAATGCTTTTAAAAACTCCCTTGCCAATATTGGACCAATATCGTTATATCTTGCCACCTCTGCTAAGCTAATGGGTGGGGCTTCCTCAAGAAGTTTTCCTACTCCGCCCGAAATCATCACGGTCTTAATGGAAGGGAGTGTTACATTGGATGTGCTTAAAATCAGTGGTTCATGTGAATCTATGCCTTTGAGGCCGCATAGGATATCAAGCATATCGAAACATAAGGTATAAACAATTTCTGATAGCTCCTCTAATGTGATTTTCATACCTTTGTTAATGATATAGTTTTTACTTGTTAACCATGGCTTTAGGGAAGGTGAAACAGCTATGATCTCACCTAAAGCATTGATTTCAATCAAACGGCCACCTACATGGAAGGTGATCGTCTCAAGGATTTTTCCTTGTTGAATTATAACAACATTAGCCGTGCCCCCGCCAATATCAATATTGCCAACAACCTCTTTATGTTTTTGAGAAAAATCAAAGGCACCGGATCCCCTGCCGGCAAGGACAGCTTCCAGACTGGCCCCGGCAACAGCTACCACAAAATCACCTGACCGTTCCGCCAAATAATGAATAAGTGCATCGGCATTTTTCTTGATGGCGGACTCGCCCGTAATTATGACTGCACCTGTTTTAATATCGGCAAGTAACATTCCGGCGTTGTTGTATTCTTTTTCGAGCCAATTCATTAATGGGAACAGATCGATTTCTTCATGATTTTTTAAAGGTGTGGAAATGATTTCGCTGACATAGGTTACTTTGCGCTCGACAATGTCGTAATGCGGTAAGGCAAAATGACTGGAGACCCTGCCAAGCGTCAATTCACTCATGATCATTTTAGTTGTGCTGGTGCCAATGTCAATTCCGACACTTTTGATGATTTCAGTGTCCAACAAGCTTCACTCCCGGTATAAAAAGCTTTGTCATTGAGGAATTTATGTTTCGATGATGTTGGTAAGGTCCTTTCCATTTAAGATCGATTCAGCGACCTCAACTAGTGCTATTCGATTTTTCATGCTGTATTCCCTCATAAAACGGTACGCCATATCCTCAGAAAGAAGAAAGGATTCCATCATTCTCCCTTTTGCTTTTTCAATCAATTGCCGCTCGGATAATTTTTGCTTCAAGCTTTGTAAATCCTTTGATAGACATTCAAATTTTCTCTTTTGACTGATGGCAATTTCAATGGCCGGGATGAGATCTGCTTCGGTTACAGGTTTAACAAGGTATGCAGTAATTCCAGATTCTTTGGCATCTTCAATAAGCTCCCGCTGGCTGTATGCTGTCAACAGAAGAATGGCAGTGTCCAATTTTTGCCGTATGATTCTGGCTGCCTTTATCCCGTTTAAAACAGGCATTTTCACATCCATGATCATTAAATCCGGTTTCAGCCTCAAACTGTATTCCACAGCTTCTTCGCCATTTTTGCATTCCTTTATTACTTGATACCCTTCTTCCTTCAGCATTTCACGGAGGTCCATTCGAGTGATCGGATCATCATCAACAATCATGATTCTATAGCTCATCCTGATCCACCTCCGGCATGTGAAATCCAATCGTTACCATTGTCCCTTTTCCCGTATTTTTGAATACTATTTCACCATTCAAATCCTCTTGGACAAGGGTATGGCAGATTTCTAATCCTAAATTCCCAGTTATGTTTGGCTGATATTCAAAGCCTGCCCCGTTATCTAAAACGGTAACTTCAACATAGTCTGCGGCTTTTTTTAATGTAATCAAAATGACACCCTTTGTGGTATTTTGAAAAGCGTGGTTCAGGGCATTTTGAACGAGTTCATTGATAATCAGCGACAACGAGCTGGCATTTCTTGAATTCAGATAGAGTGAATCTCCCAATACCTCTACTCGAATCGGATGCTCATGAATGTGCATGGATGAAACAATGCCTTTGGACATATATTCAAAGATTTCCTTACAATCAACTTCATCTAAACCATCCTGAGATAATACCTCGTGAATAATCGAAATGCTCATGATTCGGTTAATGCTTTCGCGAAAGACCTTTTCCACTTCTTCTGAATTGGAACGGCGCATTTGCAGTCTTAAAAGACTTGCTATGGTTTGCAGATTATTTTTTACCCGATGATGAATTTCTTTAATAACGGCGGATTTTATCATGATTTCTCGCTCTTTTTCCTTCATTTCCGTTACATCACGCAATAGAAGAATTCCCCCAACTTTTTGATCGTCCCGTTGCAGACAAACTGCTTTTATCGTTACAAATCGATTGCCGCATTGAACTTCTTCTGATAAGATGCCTCCATGCTGTTTAATCTGTTCCATTGCAAATCTGCCAAAAAACAAGTCATCTATTTGGGATCCCAGCAATCGATTTTGATGGTCTAGTTTCAGTAACATGGATTGGGCTCGTTGATTGGCAAACGTGATCTTCCCATTATGATTAAAAAGCAGTAAACCCTCATGAATCAGTTCAGGAAGTTTATTTTCAGTCATCACCTGCTGAAAAAGAGTCTCTCCTAACTGCTCTGTTGTCTCCATAAGTACCTCTACATGCTTTTCTTGTTCAACAATCGTCGTGATATCCCGTTCCATGATCAGTGCCGCAATCGTTTGGCCCTGGCCGTTTTTAATCGGCGTGACATTTTGCTGGATATTCACCTTTTCCTGTGAAATCCCCCTTGCTCCCATTACTGCTTCACCCGTTAACAAGCAATGCAGTACTCCAGGCTCGTTCTCTTCCAAAGCAATTTCACCCGTTACCGGCATCTTATATAAAGACGGCCCTGTAGAAGGATGAGACTCTGCTACCACCACAGCTCCATCACCCGAGGCCAACAAACAATCCACAAACATATCCGCCTGTGATACATCCGCCATAAACTGCAGCTGTCCCACAATCTCCTGAACCAACTTCCAATCCTTACTTGACAGCATCGTCAACTCCAGCACCATCTCCGCCCTCATCATCCCACTCCCTTGTGGTCAAGCTTAGTACCATCGTATTCCTAAAATTCAGATAATATTCGATGTGATGGTGCCTGTCACCAATAGCGTCATAGCCGCACTATAAATGTTCTAAAATAGCTTCTCTTAGGAGATCAATGCCTTGATTGGTAACAGATGAGACTGAGTAAATAGGTTTGCCAGGTAGTACGTGTTTCAGGAGATGTTCTGCTTCATTTATATTAGCCTGTGGATGATCGATTTTGGTGATGACACCGATGGCAAAGAGTGGAAAACCTTGTGAAAAGTTAGGAGGCAGAACTGATTGGATTCTAGTTGCATCTTGAATGATTAATAAGACCTTAGCTTCCAAAGCGGTTGCAATTAAAGAACGATAGAACATTGGATTTTCGCTGTATTCACCTGGTGTATCAATGATCCAATCCATATAATTCAACGTCTGCGTTTTGACGGCCGGGGTTGGATCCTCGAGTAATCGCTTTGTAAGCGTGGATTTTCCAGAACCAACTGGACCAATTAACATGACCTTCCCACTCATGACCTGGTAATCTCTGCTGTTTCGAATTTTAAATGCCTATTAAGAAATTGATTGATGGCTTCAATAGCCATTTCTACATTCGAGACGGTTCCGCACACTACAAGAGAACCGGTAAACCGATCCAAATAGCCTAACTCAATATCTGCGGCTTTTGTAGCAATATCTGCCGCGATGATGGCCGTTTCCGTTGGCGTTAACGTCAAGATTCCGATTGCACCCGCCTTTCCCAGACCAAGCTTAGAATACAGAGCCTCATCAGGATTGGCGATAATATGTGCCAAGGTCAACTGCTTACCCGGGACGTATTCTTGAATAACCCGCTGCTTTTTCTCGGTCAATATTTTCCCACCTTTAACCTACTATTCTTCTGGTTCATTAACCTCGAACGAATCGACAATTCCCACAACAACCGCATCAATGGGAGCACTTTTGTGAAAAATGATTCTGGCTGGACTGCCCCTTGAAACAATCACCCGCTCTCCTCTACCGGCTCCAATCCTGTCGGCTGCAATGATGAGCTGGCCGGCCGGTTCCCCCTTCCAAGTAATGGGCTCAATCATCAATAGCTTTAACTGACTCATACCTTCTTCTTTTTGTGTTGCCCAAATGCTGCCAATCACCCTTCCGAGAATCATCCGCTCCCCTCCTTTTGGATGACAAGCTTAATTCCTTTTTCCTTGAGGTAATCCTTCACCAAAGGCGTAAGCGTCGTTCCTTCCTTTACAAACAAGGTTTTCTTATTCCGTATGTTAGTAGAAAGCCACTTAAGTGTTAACACCTTTTCTTGAAAAAAAATCGAGGCGGAATCCTCTTTAGATTCTTCAAAAAGTAATTGAAGAATCGTCTCATATAACTCGGAAGCCTTCGAAAATTGAATCCCCATTTCGGCCAATTCTAGCTTGTATTTTTCAAATTTCCTCTGATATGGTAAGGGTAGTTGCAGTCTTTGAAGAGTCCTTCTGTCCGCCCGTTTTATCCCCGGGGAATCCTCACCTATGACGATCGGTATATTGAGGACTAACCCAGAAAAAATAATTTCCGCTTTCACTGACCCTTTCATCCCATGGCAAACTCTTGCTGCATTATCTAAATCGATTTCTGGTACGATGATCGCATCATACTCTTTCGGCAATTCAATAGGTGCTTTTGCATATTCATCCGCTGCAATCAGTTGCTCGGCCCCAGTTGATTGGATTTGTTGAATGCCTAGCCAAGCCGATGTCTCTCCGTCCAAAAACAATAAATCATAATCGATTTGACGCGATTTTAATAGAATCAACTGGTCAACAAAAGGTTCATGCGCATAACTATCGCAAAAAATAAATAGAACTTTTTTCTTTGGAGTTTCATTTTCTAATAATTTTCGGGTAATTTGCTCTACCAGATTTGCCAACTGTTGTTTATCCATTATCGTCAACTCCCAAAAAAGGAGAAAATATTCGGCCGTTTTTGCCCACCACTCGTACAACATCCCCAGTGGCTAAACCAGCAGCATTCGCTTCATCCTGATCAATATGAAAATCAAGACAATAGGAATCTTTTACTCTAACGATTACTTGTTGAAAAATGACCGCTCTATTCTTAGAAGTTAGCATTAAAGTATCGCCATGATTTACATGGTGAATTTCAGCATCCTTCCCTGTCATATGAACATGATTTTTCGCTACAATCAGTCCGGATTCAATGGTTACAGAACCCCTAGGGCCCACGATAGTGATTCCCGGTGTCCCTTCAATCGAACCAGATAAGCGCACCGGCGGATGAACGCCCAAAACAAATCCATCTGTACGAGAAATCTCAATTTGGGTTTCGTTTCGAAATGGACCTAAAATCCGCACATTTCGAATGACTCCAGCAGGTCCCACAATAGTGACCGTTTCACTTGCTGCAAACTGACCTGGCTGTGATAGTGTCTTCCATTCCTTCAGTAAGGCTCCCTCTCCGAATAGTTTTTTGAAATGTGTTTCGGAAAGGTGAGCGTGGCGATTGGAAACTCCAACCGGAATCATGAATTCAGGGACCTCTTCTTTTTTTATCAAATTGTTTTTACGAACGAGTATATTACGTTCTGTCAAAAAATCCCTTGCAGCAGGGGTTAACACGTCTCCTTCATGGATCATGAACTCTTTATCCAGCTTTTGTTTCGTCCATAATTGACGTAACGTTTTCTCAGTTATCAACGTCATCTACTGCTTATTTTCCAATGTCGGCAGCATCAGTTCGATATCGGAATGCGGCCTTGGAATCACATGAACAGAAATAAGCTCACCCACATTCGATGCCGCTGCAGCGCCTGCATCCGTAGCTGCTTTTACCGCTCCGACGTCCCCTCTGACCATCACGGTAACGAGACCGCCGCCAACTTGAACCTTACCTACCAGGCGTACATCTGCAGCTTTTACCATCGCATCTGCCGCCTCAATCGCTCCGACTAACCCTTTTGTTTCAATCATTCCTAATGCTGAGGTTGCCCCACTCATTCTATTCCCCTCCTAAATTATGTTTTTAATTGTGTTAGAACCTGTAAGACAATATTGGTGATTTCTTCTTCTGTGATCTCCCAATCCTCTTTTGCTACCGGTGGATCTTCAGTCATTTCCCGGATTCCAAATGCCACCCGTTTAATATTCATCAAATGCTGTGGACCAATGTTGTCAGAGGTAATGTTGTTTCCATATGTCCCGCAGCCCAGTGTCAAAGAAGGAAAAATCCCGGTAGTTGCCCCGATCCCGCCAAAAGTAGTCCCGGAATTTACCACGATTCTACCAGCCGGCTTTTTTAAAGCAAACTCTCGAATAATCCCCTCATCCGCTACATGGATTCCCAACGTATGCCCAAGACCGCCCACTTCGAGTAGTTTCAAACACAATGCGCAGCCTTCCTCCCAATCCTTCACTGTGTAAATGGCTAGAATAGGCGATAATTTTTCTAGTGAGAATGGAATGTTTTTCCCGACATCCACCTCTTCTCCCACTAGAATCCGGGTAGTAGAAGGCACTGAAAACCCAGCCAATTCCGCTAGTTTAGTTGGGGACTTACCGACAATTTGCACATTCAAACTATAATTTTTTAAAATAAGTCCAGATAATCTTTCTTTTTCACTGGCATTTAAGCGGTAGGCTCCGTATTTCTCTAATTCTTGTAAAAACACATCTTTTACATCTTCATCAATAACCACAGCTTGTTCAGAGGCACAAATAGTCCCATAATCAAAAGATTTACTTTCGACAATCTGTTTGGCTGCTTTTTGGAGATTGGAACTTTTATGCACATATACCGGCACATTTCCGGGTCCAACCCCATAAGCTGGCTTCCCTGAGCTGTAGGCAGACTTTACCATCCCAGGCCCACCAGTTGCTAAAATTAAGTCTGTCAGTTTATGAGTCATCAACTCTTTCGAGGCTTCCATTGTAGGAGTTTCCAAGCATTGGATGGCCTCATTTGGCGCTCCTGCGGCTATTGCTGCTTGGCTCATGACCCTTGCCGCTTCAAGACAACAATTGAGCGCAGATGGGTGGGGGCTAAAGACAATCGCATTCCTGGCCTTCACCGCAATTAATGATTTAAAGATAATCGTGGAGGTTGGATTGGTGGAAGGTAGAATCCCAGCAATCACCCCGACAGGCTCCGCCACTTCCCATACTTTTTTGACTCGATCCTCTGAAATAATCCCAACGGTTTTTAAGTCTTTGATTGCTTCATATACCTGCTCGGCGGCAAACAAATTTTTTGACCTCTTATCCTTCACATTACCAAACCCTGTTTCTTCAACAGCCATTTGGGCCAATTGTTCAGCATTGGCCACCGCCGCTTCGCTCATTCTTTTCACAATAAGGTCAATTTCATCCTGTGACAGTTGTTCTAATTTTTCTTGTGCCTTGGCTGCTTGGTCCAAACGGCAGCGGACTTCTTGAATTGACAGTAAATCCTGATCCAACTTCATATCATCACCATCCAAACATCTCTACCTAAAAATGGGGCGACCTTGCGATTTTAATAATGGTGTCTGCAAATGCTTCTGCGGCAGCTTTGCAAGAGGATTGGCTTCCTGTTAAAAGACCGCCGCCAAAGTTTGTTTCTGTCGGTGGACCATAAAAGGTACATAATTTCACATCTGCTGCCTTTAATGCTGCATCAAGACCCATCATTGCCTCGAGTGGCGGCGCAATTAAGTAAGCCAACGGCTCCCCTGGTTGAATTCCTGCCTGTTTAGATAAGAACGTGCCAGTTCGAGAGATTGTGTGGGCGTAGAAAGCATGTACTCCTGCTTCATCAACCGCATAAAAGGCAGGCCCCTCATTAATCATTTGCACAGCCACATCTAAACCACTTTTTACCTCGGAAGGTGTAGGTCCTGCGAAAATGCCAATGAACTCTCCCGATAATGGACCTGATGCATGAGCCGCCCCGGCAAAAAATGATTTGGCATAAATGACTTCTACATCAGCCATTTTGGTTGCCTCATCAATCGCTGTATAGCCGACATCATCACTTGAGCTCGTAACCAGTCCAAGACTTTTATAGCGAGCAGGAACCTGCAATTGTTCCCTTAAGCCAACGTCTAAATTAGGAATGACCTGACTCGCTAAGACACTCGCAGGTACACGTTTCAACCCCATCAATTCACCTCCAAAAAGCAAAAAGGTGCCTTGCTGCAGTTTTTCTGCATCAATGGCACCATTGCCGACTATCATTCACTTTTCCTGATTACTATATCCTATTTTATTTATGTGAATTTATACCAACATCATGGATTATTTTTGTCCAACAGTTCTAAAGGCCTTTTTTTCACATAACCATTATTAGATTCGTACTGAGGAGGAGTTTTCAATATGATTCCCTTAAAAGAATTACAAGTTAAGGAAGTCGTTCAATTAACCCAGGACAACATGATGGACCTTATGCGGTTTTGGAGTAGGTTCACTAACGATATCCAGGTAATAGATGGAGAAAATTGCTTCCGAGTACAATCTTCTTTGCCACATCCTTTGTTTAATCATATTTTGAAGACAATAAGCCCAGATAATAGTGAATATTTTATCAAAACGTTGATTCAAGATTATAAAAATATGCATGTCCCATTTCTCTGGAGAGTGTGGGAACATGATACTCCTCAAAACCTCGGGGAAAAATTGAAAGAGTTTGGCGGCGAACAAATTAGAAGCACCTCATTAATGGCTCTAGATATTGATAACTTTCAGCCTCTATCGGATCCAATTCCGGAGTTAATTATTAAACCTGTAAGGAATAAATTCGATTCAAAGAGATTCACGAAATGTTGCTCAACGGCCTTTGAAATACCAGAGTTTTTATCAGAAACACTCACAGAAATATGGTCAAAGCAACATGTTAATTTAGAACATTATGTTGGTTATGTAAATGGAACAGCGGTCGCAACCGCAACAATCTTTTATAGTAATGGCGTGGCTGGAATCTATAATGTGGCAACATTACCTGAATTTCAAGGAAAAGGAATTGGGGTGGAAATGATGACAGCTATTCTTTTAATAGCAAAACTGGAAGGATATAAAACAGCTGTTCTTCATTCAACACTGGTAGGGCTGCGGCTCTACGAAAGACTGGGTTTCCAAAGCTATGGGGAAATGAGACAATACTTATTTTTATAAGTTTGACCGCATCGGTTTGATAATCGATGCTTTTATTTTTTGGCTGTGTTTAACTTGGCTGTTGATTTGCGCTCCAGGTGCTTCGCTTTCCGTGGGCGTTTCGGCGAGCCTCCTCGGCGCTTGCGCCTGCGGGGTCTCTCCAGAACCGTACTCCCACAGGACGTTGATTTTCTTCCTAGATTTCGCCCACGCACGAAGGAAATGCGTTAGCATTTTCGAGGAGTCTTCGCACCTTCCGCTCCAATCAACAGAGTGTAAAAAATCAACACTGTTCTTTAACACAGCCTATTTTTTAAAAGAAATAGCAAATTTTGGGGTGATTAATGATGGATGATTTTCGTTTCTCGCATTGTCTAAAGGTACGTTATTCAGAAATTGATGGACAAAAAATTGTGTTTAACGCCCATTATTTAACCTATATTGATGTGGCGGTAACGGAATATTTTCAGGAGGGGCTTGGCTTAGATTTAAACAGCAGCGACTTTGACTTTGTCTTAGCCAAATCCACTTTGGAATATAAGAATTCCGCTCATTTGAATGATTGGCTGAATATCTGGTGCAAAATGTCCACGGTCGGCACCTCCAGCATGGTGATGAATTGCATGATTACTAGAGAAGGAGAAGACACTCCAATTCTAATAGCTGAGATCATTTATGTTAGCTATGACCCTGAAACTAAAACAACTAGACCAGTTCCGAAATATGTACGGAATAGGATCGAGGAATTTGAAGGTGGAAGTCTTTAACATCATTTCCACTTTTACATCTTAAAAAAATGACTATCAATCCAATGCTTGATAGTCATTTTTTACTGTTATGCATGTACCGACTTGAACAAATTCGGCTCTAAAAAGTACAGAATCGTGTCAGCCACAGCTTCCCCTGTTAGATCCTGCCAAGCCTGCTTGTAGAACATAAGTTGACTGCTATAAAATTCCTGCAGCTTATCATAGTCCTCCGCATGTTTAGCCCGGTCTGTTTTGTAATCGACTATGGTCCATAAGCCGTTTTTCTTATAGATAAGATCAATTGTCCCCTTCACCCAAAATGGATATTGATCCTCAGGCCGGGTGGAAATAGAAGTGTACAAAGGATTCTCCTTCTCCAGCTTAAGAGTAAATGGGACTTCAGTTAACACCACATCAGCAAGCCGTAAATCATCCCATAGTGAGGAACTTTTTAAATTCTTCACATGCTTCCACACTTCAGGCTCTTTTTCCAACGAGATGTCGTATTTGAATAAAGTGTTCTTTATGAAATGTTCAAGGTCATGTCCATGCACCGCTTTGTCAAATACATCATGAATCACGGTACCCCAATCTTTTCCCCCGCCAGATTCCCGTTCAATCGTGATTTGGGCATAATCCTTTTCTTTTGTCGGTGACCATTGATCATAGGTTTTCACTTTACTTTGATGTAGCCAAAGATCTTTACTACCTGTTTTTGCTTGAAATTCACTTAATGTAATCTCATAAGGCGCCGTTTCCGTCCCACAGATATCAAGCTCCGGAATTTCCAGTTCTTCCACCATTTCCATTCCAAAGAGGATATTCCATGGATTTTTCTTATTTCCGCCGTTAGAGCTGATGATCAGTGCTTTCTCTGCCCGGGTTGCCGCTACATAAATGATTCGCAGCTCCTCTTCCGTTAAATAATTCAACTCCTCGGCCTTATGAATTTCCCAATTAGGAGGAATCGCCATTTCCTTTACTTGGAAACCGCTATCGGTGGCAAAAGTAAAGTACCCTTTAGAACATTGGTCTTCCCGTTTAATATGCTTTGTAAGGAACGATTCAGGGCTTACCTGTTTTGCAGGATGTGCTAAAAAGACAATCGGTGCTTCAAGTCCCTTTGCTTTATGAACGTTCATAATTCTAACTGTGTCCGCCTCTTCTTCCATGTTGGCTACAGCCGTTTTTTCAAAAATTAATTCTGTCAATTTATTCAAAACTTGATGGAACGTTGTATGGCCTTCTGCTTCCTGTTTGCGAAGAGCCTCGATGATTTGCAAAAGACTAATATAGGTACGCTTGTTTCTGCCAAATGTTAAAAGCAACGGATAGAAACCAACCGCCTCCATTATTTTTTCAATCGCAGTTGTTGGAGCAAGATTTCGGATCATCTTTTGAAAAGACTGTAATTTCGTTAAGGCTGTTTCAAACTTTGCTTTTATTTCAGGGAGCAGTCCCTTAGGAATCTCTGAATAGATGGAAAATCTTCCACCGAGTTCCTTCCATTGATATAATTCCTGATCACTAAAGCCAAAAAAGATTCCGCGTAACACTGCTACCAAACTAACTTGATCCGTTGGGTCTAAAAAGGATCTGAGCAAGATCCATAAATCCTGGAATTCTCTGGTTTCTCCAAGGATGACCTCACCACTGATACTGACTGGGATTCCGGCATTCTCAAGGATATTGGCATAAAAGGCAATCCCGTCATTATATCGTGTAAGCACCATGAAGTCCTTTGCTCGATGGCCTTGCTCCATTAAATGATGGATCGTCTTGGCAATATTATCAGCATCACAAGAAATGACTTCTTCCTTCTTTTTAATATCTGCTGGCACAGATAACATTTTTACACCTGTAAAACCTGTATCATCATCTTCATGATAGGAAATTAACGGGCGATAAGCAGCTTGATAAATGGTTTCCACTTCAGGTAACTGTTTTTCAAACACCTTATTCAATTCAGAAGTGACCGAATCGACTGTTCGGAAATTCGTCGTCAGTTGCAGTACCGAACCGCCATGCTCCTCGATTAACTGTTTAACCCGATTATATGTATCAATATCAGCACGTCTGAAACGGTAGATGGCCTGTTTCGGGTCACCAACAACAAATAATGAACCACTTCTTGGCTTGCAGTTCGTCCATATCTTTTCATCAATATTTTCACTTGTTAAAAAAAACATAATTTCAGCCTGAATTGGGTCGGTGTCTTGAAATTCATCAACAAGTAAAAAACGATATTTCCCTTGAAAATAGCTTCGGACTTCTGCATTTTCTTTTAACAGCCTAGAGATATGCATCATTAAATCTTGAAAATTTAATAGGGACCGTTCCTTTTTTAGCTGCTCATAGGTTGTCACTGCTTCCTTAAGAAATTCAATAATAATGGGATGGCAATATTCCTTCCATGCCACAATCAGCGGTTTTATTTTCACTTCGAACTCCGAAGTCATTTTTTCTTCATAGAATTTGGCATCCTCTTTTGACAGCCAGCGGTTATAGGTGGGCTTCAAATTTTTATCGAAAAAACTGAAAATCCCAATTAGCTCCTTATCCTTTGAAGAGTCGATAAACCGATCCTTTTGAATCGCCATGACAATCGCTTTTTGCAGGGAATCATACCCCCTATCAGGCTCCTGATCGGGGATGCTTTTTCGGGCTTCATTGACCAATATCATAAATGATTGATAAGCATCAAACAGTTCTGGCTTCTCATTGGTTTCCGTCACCCACTCAACATCGGAGTATTCTCTTACATCCATCAACCATTTGAAAAGATGGTCCATGGAAACCCCTAATTCCTCCATCCGATCGAATTGGCTTGGATCATTATCGAGTAGGTTCTCTAAATGCCTCTGCCAAGCTTCTTCTAAAACATCGGCATCATCAGCATCCTCTAACTCTTTAAATGTTAAATCCAACTTTGCTTCAATAGGGCGCTCCCGCAGCAATTTTGCACAAAATGCATGGACCGTTCCCAAATAACAGCGCTCAATATTCTGTAATGCCACACCCAATCGAAATTTTGCGTCAAGGTCAGCTTCCTTTTTCCACGCGTCCTCCAATTTAGCTTGAAAGCGAACCTTTAATTCATCAGCTGCTTTTCTCGTAAAGGTAATTGCCACAATTTCTTGGATTTCCGCTGTACCTGTGTAAATTAGATTCACCATTCGGTCCACCAGACTAGTCGTTTTTCCGGAACCAGCTCCTGCTTCCACTAGAAAGTTGGTCCCGAGATCCAGTTTAATTTGGTCGCGTACAGCATGATCTAAAATAACCTTAGTCATAGCCCCTCACCCCCTTTAATTTCTGATTTGTCCATTTCGTCTCCATTATTTCTTTCGGATAGAAATGTCGCCGGCAGACAAGTTTAAATTCGCAATATTTACAGTCATTTGCATCATCCGTCATCTCAAACTGTCCGTTTCTGATGAGATCAATCAGTTTTTCTAAAATCTCTGTTCCATTGGTTCTTAATGTTTTGTCTTGCTTGCGGATATACCGCTCGGCCATTCCTTTCACCGTTGGAAAATAATAAGAACTTTCTGTAACTGATCCCTCATCAATACCCAAATGCTGTTCAATCGCCAAGGCGTAAATCATGTGCTGCAGCTGACGTCCACCATTAAAAGCGCCATTTTTCTTATAGCCATACGTGCTGCCAGTTTTGTAGTCAATAATGTGATAGAATCCATCCTTGGACTGGTCCACCCGGTCAACGATCCCGGCAATTTTCACTTCCCCGGAAGGAAGCTTAATCACCGCCGGTTCCCTATCTTCCAAGCCAAATGAATATTCAAAATGGAGTGGTTGATAGTCCTCACTGTGACGTTCCTCTTCTTTTAAGAAAATTTTGCAGCATTCCAATAGATCGTTCAGTTCACGTATATAAACACGCTCATTTGGCGGAGGAAGAATTTCCCGTTGCTGCTCAATCAGTCCTGTTGCCAGTATTATCAACTGGTCTAAATGAAGGGCATAATTAGGCTTCACTTTTCCCTGTGCTAATCCCTTGTAAAATTGTTCAAAAATACTGTGCAATAGACTTCCACGTGTCGCCGGGTCCAGCCATTTATGGGCATCAAAACTGATCTCCTCAACTGGCTTTACTCTTAAAACTTCCTTTAAAAAATACGAGTATGGACATTTAGCTAGTGTTTCAAGCCTTCCTGCACTCATGGTTTTATCTGGATTTAAGCGTGGATCATGGTGATCAACATTAAGGTGTACCACCCCGTCAAATTCCGTCACATGGTTTGAATGACGCGCGATCTCGGCTAAAATTCCTTTATTGATCGGATAAAAATGCTTCAGGATCCCTTCCGATACTAGACCGGTTGAGTCATTCGTCAATTTTTCATTCCAAAATTCCTTGTCTTCAAAAATATCATTCGCAATGATAGAAGACTGTAAGGTTTTTAACTGCTTAAATTCTGCATCCTGTTGACCTGTCATCAAACGGTAGCACTGTAATACGATAAAGGCGGGATTGACTACCCGATTATCATTCATATCATAGTTGCAATAGCTAATAAATACCCTACCGGTTGAATGAGCAAGAAGCTGCAATAAGCGATATAAATTAACTTTTCCTTGATCTCTTAATAATGGGAGGTCCCTGTTTATCTCCATTCTCTCTTGATCAAGCAGCAACGGGTCTTCACTTGAATTACCTGGGAACTTTTTATTATCCAACCCTACAACAAACACATTAGACCGGCTGTTGTATAAGCCGTTTTTATACGAATCAATATGTAAATGTCCCGGCTTTGATCGCGATTGGTTGACCCGAATGGATAACAATAAATCCTTTACCTTTTCAAATACATCATAGGCAGGCAAGGTTTCGTCCGCAAAAGCAGAAATTTTCTCGATTTCCTCGATTAGAGATGTTTTGGACATCTCATCAAGTGCCGAGTTTGTTTTGGAATGATTGGTTAAAACGTAGGCAATACCTGATAAGCAATTTTTGTAATCCATGTTTGTTTGGTACGGCGGCAGCTTTTTAAAAATACCAGATAACCATCGCTTTAACGCGATAAGTTCACTTACTCGCATTTCATCTCCATCTAACTGTTCTATTTCAGCATTAATTAGGGACAGGTATCGGTCTTGTGACCAACCTACTTGTAAATCTCTTAAGATTTTGGCGATCCTGCTCTTGGTCGGTACCGCTTCACCTAGTTCTAGTAAGCCTTCATTCAGTAGATTCAGTAATTCTTGGACACTGTAATTTGACTGAATCCAGTTTATTAACCCGGAAACTAATCGGCCTGGACGGCTAAATGATACGGAAAGACCTTCTCCAAAAGTGACAGGGAGATCGATTTTTTGCGATAGATGAAAGAAAAGGGTACTATAGTCATCTGGGCTTGTGTAATAAACTACACTTTCATCAAGAGGCGTTGTTGACGTCTTTATTTGCGCCAAAATTTGTTTTACTTCTAATTCCTCGGTTTTCGATGTGAAAATCCGTACATTCTCTGCCTTTTGTGCGCCATCTTGCTGATAAAGATAGCTTAAGGGTGTCTGCTCTCCCCAGCGAATGGAGCTCAGACTTGTTCCTTCTGGAAGGTCAATGCCCAATACGGGCGCAAGTGGAAGTTTCGTAGTGGATTCAGGTAACATTTTTGCCAGTAATTGCTCTTCCAAATGGAATAGTTGAAGATTGGATTGTAAAATAAAGAGCTTTTCCGTTTCGATTCTGGCAAATTCAAGTGCATGATTTAAAATGTCAGCTCTATCAAATAATTGATTTACTTTTAATATATCTTCGAACTCTCCCATTATTTCGATTAGATCCGCAGCTTTTTCTAACGAAATAAAGGCGTTTTGATTGAAGGTATTTTTGGTGTACCCTGATAGTCTTAATGTTTGAATCGTTGAAAAAATAGCATGGCTAAAGGAAGGTGTTATTTCCATTCCGGAAAAGTATTGGAGGGCACCGGTTTCCTTCAACTGTTTGAGAATGGTATAGGTAAAATGCACCCCAATAGTGTGGTCCAGACTCTTCCAATATCGGTTGGATTTAAGTTCTAGTACGTTTTTAGCAAGATCCAGCACCGTTTTAAATTTAAGATTTATAGCACTATAACCAACTTTTACAAATGCTTGATTGATTTGTTCACCAATTGCATGGTTGTCCACAATGATGATTTTCTCTTTGAAAGGATTTTTAGTACATATTTGATTTAATTCCGCTAGTAAAGAATTCATGGAAACTCTCCTTCACGATCACTATAAATCCTAGTATATCACTATAAAACCCGCTTTGTACCATATTCTTACAACAAAAGAAGCACACCCGAAGGCATGCTCTTTAATCCACTGTATAATCAATTTCAATGAGATCCCAAGGGGTAACAATCCCAAGAGGTTTCTCGTCTGCGTTCCCATTTTCCGTAATAATAACCGCTTCAAGCTTGGACTTCTTTTTATGTGCTTTTTCAAATATATTTTCTACATCAAAAATATTAATCTCTTTTGATACGAAGTCTATTGGATGATTTTTTTCCAACTTCATAATATCAGACACATGAATATCTGCTAAATTTACCAAGCCATTTTCCATGTTCATGGCCATCCATTTCATTATAGAGCTTGCTGTCAGCAGACCGATGCAGGATTTATTTTTATAGATAGGAAATTTCGAGTAACCATGTTCTTTAATAGCTGCCGTTACCTTCAAGATCCTATCATTGTAATCAAAAGAAACCACGTTTTTGCTTGCAATTGAAATCGCGTAGTTTGGCTTGCTTAAAATATTGGCGATTTTTTCAATATGGTTTACCACCTTAGCATTGGGCTCAGCAATATAAAAGCCCACTTCCATTTTCTCATGGACAATGGCATTCCTTAATCTAGCGTATTGCTCTAGGTCTTTTTTAAAGGTTTCAATCACTTGATACTTTTTGGCTCCAACCTTCACCAAAACGACAAATCGTTCATCATTAATTTTCACAATACCCCGTAATGCTTCGTGTACCTGATTATAGGCAACCTCAAATCGTTCTGACAAAAGCTGATTCTGTTTATTAACCGTTTTCATGTCTCTCTCCCAATTGTATTCTATTCTTTTATTATATTTTATGGGATAAGAGACGTCTATTATAGTGGTATTATTTTGAATTATGGAATATTAATATTCTTTTCAGACATCTCTTTTTTGCCTGGTATAACTTTATGCATGAGCTTGAAAGACAACCTACCCAGTCACTCTCTCAAATTTGTCGTTCATCAAGCATATGAGAGACAGTTTCTCCTACTTCCCGCTCTTGTTTGTCGTTCATCCCCTTTATGAAAGACAGTCTTTCCAACTGCCCTCTCCAGTTTGTCGTTCATCCCCTTTATGAAAGACAGTTACTCCTACTTCCCACTCTAGTTTGTCTTTCACCACCCTCATGAAAGACATCCTACCTGATTCTCTGCAAAAATTCGTTTGTCATCCGTCACACTCACTTTATGTCACTGCGATGCTAGCACCCGGACAATTTGATCTTCTATTCTTTTCCCTTTGTCCCCGTCCAGTAAATTATTGAGCAGTATAGAAAAAATCAAGGTCTCACCACTTTTGGTTTTTACGTAACCCGATAGGGAACTGACGGTGGAAAGTGAACCAGTTTTCGCCATGACATGAAGTCCTTTCATCCGATACCTGAGAGAGCCTCCAACCATTTTTTCCTTTATACCAGCAACAGGCAATGAATGCAAAAAGGCCGGAAACCAGCTCTCCTTTTGCACGGAAAAAAGCAACTGTGAAATTTGGCTTGCCGGAACAAGGTCTACATGAGATACACCTGAACCGTCCCTCATGACCATGTTCCCGGTGTCTAATCCCTGCTTGGCCAATGTATCCTCTAGCACTTCTAGACCCTTTTCCCAAGAACCTTCTCCCATCACCACTTTGCCCATTTCTTTCACCAGAACCTCCGCGTGTGTGTTGTTGCTCAATTTCATAAATGGAATGAGCACTTGAGACAATGGCATGGATGGATGATTGGTTAAAACAGTTGCGGTGTCAGGCACCACCCCAGTCTTTATTTTCCCAGTTACTTTAATCCCCTTTTCAGCCAATGATTGTTTAAAAAGAGTTAGAGCATACCTTGTCGGATTCCAAACGGCAACCCATTCTTTTTTTTCTTTTGCATTTACTGGAAGTTGCCCCTCTAATTTTATGATATTTTTAGCATGAACTCTTTCAATGGTTAGGTTCTTTTTTTCTTGCTCCGCTGCAGTTTTAGCATGATTGATTATTTTTACATAATTTGTTTTTGGAGTAATGGTATAGCGGACTTGATCTCCTTGTTTTTTTCCCGGATAAACGGTGACGACTACAGTACCTGCATCGTAATCTTTTGTTGGAGAAACGGTTAAAGCGGAAATCTGCGCACCGTAATAAGTGGTTTCATCACTCCAAGGAAGGTCCAACGATAATCGGACATCATCAAAATGGGTATCATCACCAATCAGGTCCCCATTAATTCTTTTTATTCCCTGTTTGTGAATTTCTTCAGCCATTTGATCAAAATCTTTTTTTAATAAGGTTGGATCTCCGCCTCCTTTAAGATAAAGATTCCCATGAAGTGTTTTCTTTTTCAGCGGACCATCAGAATATAAAGCGGAAAAAAAGGTATGATTCTCACCTAATACATCCAATGCTGCTGCGGCTGTTAATAGTTTCATATTGGAAGCCGGTCTTAAGCGGATTCCACCATTATGCTGATAAATCTCCCTGCCGTTTAAAGCAGATCGTATACTGATCCCGGCTATGGCTCCCTTAAGATTTGGATCATTAGCCATGAAAGTGTTAAGTTGATTAGACAGAACTTCATGATTTACTGAGGCCTGCACCTTTTCATGCTCTGTAAAAGCAAAAACCATTATGGATATACAAATAAATAGAGCTCGCATTTTTCCACCCTTACCCTTTTTTTATAAGTTTCTCCAAATCCTTGACATTCTTTTCATAAAAAAAGGAGTTCCGTCATTCGGACTCCTCTCAACTTTTATATCGTGAATAAAACGGGGATTTCTTTCAGCAACCTGTGCCAAATCATATGGTCGCTTCCTTCGCCCCAATAATTCTTCATCCAGTAATCTGGTTCTCCCAATTTCTTTCGCCAGATTTTCTGGGCATTTTTATACCCGCTATCCAAACAAAATTCTTCAATTCCTTTACTCATTAAGGTCAGAAGCATGGTATTTAGGAGTAATGTTCCGATGCCACGGTTTTGGTAATCGGGATGAATATATACGGTCCCAATTTCGATCACATCTGTCAAATCGCCCTTGGAGCACTCCTGAATTAATGAATTGGAAGAGCCAAAAGCAATAGTTCCGATTATTTTATCGCCGGTTGCGGCTATTAAGAAATAACGATTCCTCCCATTGCTGTCAAAATCAGCTTGCAGATATTGATTTTTTGTTTCAATTTCTTCTTCCATATCGTATACAAGGTCGGATATACCTTCCTTTAAAAATGTATCTTTGATAACCAATGAGAAAAACTGATTTAACTCCTCCCGTTCTTCCTGCTTCGGTCTCCTTACTTCCACTTTTACCAACCGTAACACTCCCCTAGTCTAAATTTCTATATCTATAAAAAGTCTTGCTCATCCTCCCAATACCGTTTATATCTTGTTCGATAACATGCTTCACATGTTGGGAAAGAATGGTCCCAAGGCAATTTTTTACCGCAGTTTTTACACTTTTTTTCGAACTTTTTAATGTCTGTTTTTAATCTCTCCTGCACCTTGTCACTGATATCTAAACGCAGCCTCTCCCAATAAACAACTTCTGTACGCTCACCTAGCCGATACAAAAACAGTAAATGGAGACCGACTGCCTTATAGCTCAATTCCAATTCTTCAAGGCTGCGCTCTTTTACTAGTGGTTCGGGAAGTTCACTTCCGTCAATAATGGCATACATCGTATCTTCCCATTGCTTTGTCAACAACGGTTCATTCTTGGCAAAAGGAAGATGTAAAAATCCGTATAAATCCGTTAAGGATAATCTTGCTTCTATTTCAGTACCGACAATTTTCTTATAAAGAGATCTTTCCTCAGACAGGGACGCCTTTTTCGTACCTTTAGGGCTCTCAAACTTCTCCCATAATTCAAAAAAGGTACCCAAATCCCGATAATATCTTTGAAAACGTTCAAAAACAGTGCTCGTTGGTGCAATTGAAAACGTCTGTACGGGCCGATCCTCTTGCAGCAAGAGATTTTTCATCTTTTTAATATCACTTGTAAATGCAACTTTACCGATGTCATAAATACCTTTTCTGCCGGCTCGACCAGCAATTTGCTTTACTTCCTGAGACGTAAGCAGCCTTCTCCGAGTCCCATCGAATTTCTCATTTTCCAAGAACACAATTCGGCGAATTGGCAAGTTTAAGCCCATTCCGATCGCATCGGTGGCGACAATGACCTTCGTTTTTCCTTTATTAAACTGCTCGATTTGCTTTTTCCTTGTTTCAGGAGGCATACTTCCATAAATCATGCTTACTGAGTGGCCATTATTTTGCAACCGTGATGCGATTTCAAGCACTCGCCTTCTCGAAAAACAAATCAAAGCATCCCCTTTTTTAATATGCTTGATATGAAACTCTTTTGGTTCCACCTCAAGGGGTGTGTCTCTTGTGTACTCGTAGATTTCAATTTGGGAGTTACCTAAAAGCTCTAGCAGCATCTCTTTTGAATTTCGGCTTCCAATGATATGAACTTCTTCTGCGTTTGCCTTTGTAATAGCTTTATACCAAGAAAAACCACGGTCCTTATCCGCAATCATTTGAGCTTCATCAATAACGACCACTTCATAGTACTCTTTTTCATGAAACATTTCGACCGTACAGGAAATATGGGAAGCATTGGCCACAGTTTTCTCTTCTTCCCCCGTTTTTAGAGAGCATGGTGTACCTTCGCTGTTTAATTTATCATATACCTCAAGGGCCAACAGTCTCAGCGGAGCTAGATACACCCCGCTTGATGCCTGTTTCATTTGCTCAAGGGCATGATGGGTTTTTCCTGTATTGGTTTCGCCAATATGTAACACATACCTGATTCCTCTTTTTAAAGAAGGATCGTATTCAGTACCAAAGATATCCCGCATAATCCGATCTTCTTCAGATTTTTTACGCTGAATTTCTGCGAGTTCCTCTATCCTTTTCTGTTCGCGCCCTTCTATATCCTGTTCAAGGATATTTTTATGAGTATGTAACTCAAATGGGAGATCTGAAATTTTTAGCAAATCAGCAACATACTCTTCTTGGATATCCTCTAAAATAAATCCTTCAAGGTCATAAAGGAGCTCACCCATCATTCCTTTTACAAAAGAAATCGAAAGTTGCTCATTGGTTATATCAAGAAAATCTTCCTTTAAATCATTCGGTAACATTTGGAAGACTTTTTCCGGAACTAAGTCAGAAAGATAATCAGATATTAAGCTCTCATACAAATAAAAATAGGTTTGATATTCAAAGTAACTTCTTCCAAATGCCGGCGATTTTTGTATTTCTCCCGTAAGCTCAGTAAAAAATTGCGAGACCGTTTGATACGCATTAGGATTAAATTCCCCTTGATTGATTAATTTTTCTTCTAAAGCAGCCGGATCGATGGATTGAAACTTTACATTATTTTTCAAGTCAGCTGTTAGTTGTTTAGCAACAAAATATCGAACATAGACATATATATTCAGATACTGCTCTTCCAAAATCCTGGCGGCAATATCTTCGATTTCCTCAATAAGATCTGCCTTTTGTTCCGCTATTTTCGATTGTTCTTCCCGTTTGATAAATTGTTCTTTTGCCTCTTTGAAACGAAGCGACCATTTTTCTTTTTGTCCTTCAAACATCTCATAAAGCCAAGTTAGAGCATCAAATGGCTGGTACTCTCTCATTTCATCACGAAAAAGCTTATTAATCAGCTTCCGGTCTACACCTTGTACTTCGTATCCCTTTTCACTTAAAAATGCTTTTTTTTCATTTTTAGGAACATCATTTGTCACCTTATTTAGCCATACATTAACCCAAATCTGCTCGATATAATGCTTGCGATCAGATAGGTACTGCTCGAATGATGGAAGTGTCTCCTTTAGTTCAAGATATCGGTCAATATCCTCATAAAGCTTCAGTTTGGTTTGTTCAACAGCTTCAGGATACACCGTTGTCAACTTACTCAAAAAATCACTCCTCAACTTGTCAATTTGATTTCTTTTTCTAACGGATTTATGTATAATGATCATATAGATGTGCATATAGTAAAAAAGACCGAGCATGGGGTTAACTCGCCCGGTCATGCAATAGAGGTTTCCCAAGTGGGAATCGGCTAAATAGAAACGAGAATCCACCGCTTATGCTTGCCGGCTCAAGGGTGGATTATTTTTTTTGGTGAAAAGACAGAATCGCGACAATGAGACTTGCAAATGATATAGCAAACATCAATCCTTGAAAAACTGTCAAACAGCATCACCCCCTTTCACAGGGAATGAGCCGCCACCCTTGAGATAACCTATTCTATTGCATTTTCTATTATACCACCACACACATATGCGAACAAGCGTTCTTTATATTTTATGTTCATCACAATAATGATCCACGATTTTCTCTATTTGATCAAGCTCCGGGAACTTTCCACTAAAATCAAATTGAATTTCCTCAATAAATTGTTCTTTTTTGTAAACGTGAATAGCTCCGCTTTGCTGGATTACACTATATTCTGGAACAAAGCGAAAGCCGTTTCGTTCAATTGCACCCATGATCATCCCCCTATTGGATTTTTTTTATAGTATAAGCATAAAAAAGTTCATTTATTTAGGCTCTGTTAAACTTGGCTGTTGATTTGCGCTCCAGGCGCTTCGCTTTCCGTGGGCGTTTCGGCGAGCCTCCTCGGCGCTTGCGCCTGCGGGGACTCTCCTGAACCGTACTCCCACAGGACATTGATTTTCTTCCTAGAATTTGCCCACGCACGAAGGAAATGCGTTAGCATTTTCGAGGAGTCTTCGCTCCTTCCGCTCCAATCAACAGAGTTGTAAAAATCAACACTGTTCTTTAACATAGCCTTTATTTAAAAAGACGGCACCATTGCGGCACCGTCTTCTTAAAAAATTATGCAGTAGTATACACTTCTTCACGATTTAACTCATGTCGGATCGTTGCTTGTGCTGCGGCCAAACGAGCCAGCGGTACACGATAAGGTGAACAGCTGACATAATCTAAACCGGTTCTGTAGCAGAAATCAATAGAGCTCTTTTCTCCGCCATGCTCGCCGCAAATACCAGTTTTAAGCTTTGGATTTGTTTTGCGGCCAAGTGTTACGCCGGTTTCAACCAGTTTTCCCACTCCTTCTTGGTCAAGGACGGCAAATGGATTTTCCGGGAGTACCTTATGTTCAATATAAGCTTGAAGGAATTTACCCTCTGCATCATCACGACTGTAGCCGAAAGTTGTTTGGGTTAAGTCGTTTGTACCAAAAGAGAAGAAATCGGCTTCTTCAGCTATTTCATCAGCTGTTAAGGCTGCGCGCGGAATCTCAATCATCGTACCAACAGTATATTGGATGCTCCGACCCGTTTCCACCTGCACCTTATTCGCTGTTTCAATCACCAATTCACGCATTTGTTTTAATTCATTCACATGCCCAACAAGTGGAATCATGATTTCTGGATTTACTTCTATCCCTTTTTCAGCAAGTTTTGAAGCGGCATAGAAAATGGCTTTTGCCTGCATTTCATAGATTTCTGGATGAACCATTCCTAAACGGCAGCCGCGGAGTCCAAGCATTGGGTTAAATTCATCTAATTGACGAACCTTTTTAAGCAATTTTTCTTTTTGAGCTAACTCTTTAGAATCAGGATCCAAGATTTGCAGCTTCGTTACTTCGACTAGAAGCTCCTCTTTATCAGGTAAAAATTCGTGTAAAGGTGGATCTAATAGACGAATGGTGACTGGGAGTCCCTGCATGGCTTCGAAAATCCCTTCAAAATCTCCTTGCTGCATTGGCAGAAGCTGGTCAAGTGCTTCCATTCTCTCATTATAGGTTTCTGCTAAAATCATTTTTTGCACAATTGGAATTCGCTTTATATCCATAAACATATGCTCTGTCCGGCACAAACCTACCCCGCCTGCCCCGAAATCAAAAGCTTTTTTGGCATCTTCAGGGTTATCGGCATTTGCACGAACGCCTATTTTCCGTTCTTTATCTGCCCATGAAAGTAACAGCTGGAATTCATCTGATAATTCAGGATCAATCATAGCGATTTCCCCGAGCATTATTTCACCTGTCGATCCATCGATAGTAATCACATCGCCATAGTTTACTACCATATCACCAACAGAGAATTGCTTTGCTTTTAAATCAATCCTTAATGCCTCACAGCCACAAATACAGGCTTTTCCCATACCACGGGCAACAACCGCCGCATGGCTTGTCATACCGCCTCTGCTTGTTAAAATAGCTTGAGAAGCCACGATTCCATGGATATCATCTGGTGTTGTTTCCGGACGGACAAGGATAACCTTTTTACCATCATTCCCTAATTGCTCAGCTTCATCGGCATCAAATACCACTTGGCCGGTTGCTGCCCCAGGTGATGCCGGCAAACCTTTTGCTAAAATTCTTTTTTCTACCGAATCATCAATACGGCGATGGAGCAATTGATTCAATTGATCCGGATCCACACGAAGCAAGGCAGTCTTCACGTCAATAATACCTTCTTGGACCATTTCCACAGCAATGCGTATTGCTGCTTGGGCAGTCCGTTTTCCATTGCGAGTTTGCAATATAAATAATTTTCCGCGTTCTACGGTAAATTCAATATCTTGCATTTCTTTGTAATGCTGCTCAAGACGATGGCAGGTGTCCGCAAATTGCTGATAAACACTAGGCATTTCTTCTTTTAAAGCTGCAATTGGCTGTGGAGTACGAATGCCTGCCACAACGTCTTCCCCCTGGGCATTGATTAAATACTCACCATATAGAACCGGCTCACCTGTAGAAGGGTTTCTGGTGAAAGCCACTCCCGTACCGGAATCATTTCCCATGTTTCCAAACACCATGCTTTGAATATTAACAGCTGTTCCAAGATGATCAGCAATTTTATTCAGGCGACGATACACAATGGCCCGTTGATTATTCCAAGAATCAAAAACTGCATTAATAGCCAGGAATAATTGTTCTTTTGGATCCTGAGGGAAATCTTTTCTAGTATGTTTTTTAACAATTTCTTTATAGCCAACAATAATTTCTTTCCAATCCTCCGCGGTCATTTCTGGGTCTGACGCATATCCCTTTTGCTCTCGGGTTTCCTCTAATAATTGCTCAAAAAAGTAAGTATCAATTCCTAATACTACATTACTAAACATTTGAATAAAACGGCGGTATGAATCATAAGCAAATCGAGGATTGTTCGTTAGGCTTGCCACACCCTCAACCGTTTCATCATTCATTCCAAGATTTAAAATCGTATCCATCATTCCAGGCATTGAAAAAACAGAACCGGAACGCACAGAAACAAGCAGAGGATTCTTCGGGTCACCTAGTTTTTTACCCATTTTTTCCTCTAAACGTAAAAGGGCTTCCAAAGTCTGTTTTTCTACTAAAGTTGGAATCGTTTTGCCAGATTCATAGTAGGCATTGCAAGCTTGTGTTGTAATTGTAAATCCATAAGGGACTGGTAAACCAATATTGGTCATTTCTGCAAGATTGGCCCCTTTACCTCCAAGCAGTTCTTTCATATTGCCGTTTCCTTCATGGAATAAATATACGAATTTCTCCATCTTATAACTCCCTCTCTTTTTTCAGGATATCCAAGATTAATCCCGCTGTTTCTTCAACTGCTTTATTTGAGACATCAATTACAGGACAACCTACCCGTTTCATGATTTTTTCGGCATAATCCAACTCATCCAAAATACGTTGGAAACTTGCATAATTAGCTCGTGAGGCTAGCCCCAAAGCCTTTAGTCGTTCTTTGCGAATTTCATTTAATTTGTCCGGTGAAATGATTAAACCAATACAATTCTTTCTTGGCACTTTGTATAATTCATCCGGCGGCGGTACCTCCGGAACTAATGGTACATTGGCAACCTTATATCGTTTATGTGCCAGATACATTGAAAGCGGAGTCTTGGAAGTTCGGGAAACCCCGATTAACACAATATCAGCTTTTGTAATTCCTCTAGGATCTCGGCCATCATCGTATTTAACGGCAAATTCAATCGCTGCGATTTTCCGAAAATAATCTTCATCCAGCTTTCTCATTAAACCAGGACGACGGTATGGTTCCTGACCCAATCGATCTGAAAAGGAATTCATTAACGGACTCAGCAAATCAATGGCCATAATCCCTTCTTCGCTTGCCCTTTTGTCTAAGTATAATTTCAATTCAGGTATGACAATGGTATAAGCAATGATTGAGTGGCCCCTTTTTGCCAACAGGATGACATCTTCAATATCCTCAACATCATCTACATAAGAATTGCGGCGAATATCGATCTGCCCGCTAGTAAACTGTGTTGCCACAGCTTTTACTACAAGCTCAGCCGTCTCCCCGACTGAGTCTGATACTACATAGACAACTTCCTTCTGTACCAAAATGGCAGCAACTCCCCTATGCTTTTTCTTCTAGTATTTCTAAATAAGCTTTCGTAATCGTCGTTTTCGTAATTCGTCCTAATAGTAAATATGTATTCGGTTGATCCCCCACTTCTGATACAACAGGTAACGAGTCTACATGATTATGAATCATTTTCTTAGCTGCTTCGAGCAGTGTGTCTTCCGGGTGAATCGTAATGATATTCGGCATTCTTGTCATGATAACACTGACAGGCAGTTCTTGAAGATTTTTATTGCCTAGTGCTGCCCGGAGCAAATCCTTTCGGGAAATAACCCCTGCTAAATGACCCTCGGAATCTACTGCATAAAGTGTTCCAACATCCTCTAAAAACAATTGAACAACTGCATCGTAGACAGAAGTCGATTTTCCCACAACAATCGGATGTGCTTTAAACTCTGAAACTTTTTGATTGATAAACCTGGAAGCCTGTTGCTTTACCTCTAATTTTTCGTTAAAAAAGTATCCCACCCGCGGCCTTGCATCCAAATTTCCTGACATCGTCAGAATGGCGAGATCAGGCCTTAATGCCGCTCTGGACAATGAGAGCCTTTCAGCAATTTCCTTCCCCGTGATTGGTCCGCTTCGTTTAACAATCTGTAGGATTTCATCCTGTCGCCTTGTAAGTTTAATCATTACCACCACCTTACTAATAATTAATATGTAATATTCTATGATGCTTTTTCAAATGTGTTATACTTATTTGTATATAGTATATTACATTTACCCAATTAGGAAAACCTAAAATTTTGACAAAATAATAAACATTTTTTAAATAAAAATTCTCCCGTTAAATTTGTTTGTTGATTTCCGCTCCACGCACGAAGGAAATGCGTTAGCATTTTCGAGGAGTCTTCGTGCCTTCCTCTCCAATCAACATGGCTTAATATCATCCTTAGCAATGCCAATAAAAAAATCCCGCTCCTAATGATCGAGATTTATTGCTGACAATTGGGGCAATAATACGTTTTTCTGGAACTTACTTCTTCCATAACAATTGTCGCACCGCATCTATTGCATAATTCACCTTCTCGGTCGTAAACCTGGCACAGTTCTCGATAATTCCCTGTTTTTTGATCGCCTTTAAAAAAGGGACTTTCCATATAGCCTCCAAATTGAATGCCCTCCTGCAGAACAACTTTCATTGAATGATAAAGAGTCCGGCGGTACCTTTCATTTAAATCATCGATGTCTTTCGTCGGAAATATTTTTGCATGATAACATATTTCAGCTGAATAACAATTACCGATGCCAGCAATAAAGTCTTGATCAATAAAGGTTGTTTTTAAACGGCCATGTTTTTTATTCAAGAGTTTTAGAAACCCATTCTCTGTAAAATCAGCCTGCAATGGTTCTGGTCCCAAGTGCTCCAACCGTTCTTTTACTTCATTTGTCGACAATAGATGTAAATAACCTAAACGGAGCCCTATAAAATAGAGATGATGATCCCCAAAAGATAATCGTACCTGAATGGTTCGTTTTGGTTTTTCTGCTTCGTTCCCAAAAAACATAAAACCCCCAAGCATTAAATGCAGCAGCAGAGTCTGTCCATTTTGCAATTCAAAAAGCAAATGCTTTCCCCGCCTGTTTATCTGCATGATTCTTTGGTTTCTAACCGTGTTTGTAAATAGTTCAGGGTTTACATTAATCGATTTTTCTCGATTTATTTGAATGTCCGTAACGGGTTTACCGGCAATTTTTTCATTCAAAAGCATTTTGTAATGTTCCATTTCCGGGAGCTCTGGCATTTGAAGACTCCTTTCATAAAGGTAGTTAGCAAAGTCATATCCTTAATTTAACCTAATCTCCTTCGATCTCATTCGTTTAACGGGGAATTCCCCATTTTTCAGTGTGTTAACAGGATTTTCCTTTTTTAAAGCGAATATTTTATGTAGGAACGTAATAAAAAGGTCGGTGAGTTCGATGATAAACAAATTTGTCATGCCCGAAGTGATTTTTGGGAGAGGCTCTCTTCAACAGGTTGGAGAAAGTTGTGTTCGGCTTGGAGCAAAAAAAGTATTAATTGTAACTGATGCTGGCGTAATTGATGCAGGTTGGAATGAAACGGTTGTCAAAAGCTGCCTTGATGCAGGTTTAAACTATGCTTGTTTTCATGATATCACTACCAACCCGAAGGACTTTGAAGCGGAAAATGGAGCGAATTTTTATATCGAACAAGAATGCGATGCCATTATTGGTGTAGGTGGTGGCAGCGTCATCGATATTGCCAAGGCCGTCGCTATTTTAGTGACAAATGGCGGTAAAATTGCTGATTATGAAGGTGTTGACAGGATTGAAATCCCGCTTCCACCCTTAGTTATGGCAGGGACAACAGCTGGTTCAGGATCGGAAGTTTCTCAATTCTCTGTCATTGTAAATACCGAGAAGAAAAAGAAAATGACCATCGTTTCCAAATCATTAGTTCCAGACATTGCCATAGTGGATCCAGAGACGCTATCGACAAAAAGTGCAAGGCTGACTGCCTCCACTGGTCTGGATGTTTTAACACATGCAATTGAATCATTTGTTAGTATCGCAGCCACTCCAATGACAGATGTATTTGCAAAGAATGCTATTAAGCTCGTTTCGAATAATCTCAGGCCTTCCGTGGCTTCCAAATTGAACGCAGAAGCAAAGGAAAACATGGCCATGGCAAGTTTACATGCTGGACTCGCCTTTTCTAACGCTATTTTAGGAGCTGTTCATGCCATGAGCCACTCTATTGGTGGAAGATACCCACTGCTCCATGGTGATGTTAATGCTGTCCTTTTGCCTCATGTGATGGAATTTAACCTTTTAGCTAATCCGAAACGATTTCAAGAAATTGCTGAATTACTTGGAGAAAATATCAATGGTTTAACGCCTTTTGAGGCTGGGAGAAAGGCAATTGAACACGTTAAACAATTATCCATTGATATCGGTGCCCCACAAAATCTATCAGAAATGGGTTTTGAAGAAAAGATGATTCAAAAGATCAGTGAGCTTTCCCTCCAAGATGCTTGTATGATTACCAATCCCCGTGATATTTCAGCAAATGATGTCGAAGTTTTGTTGAGAAAAGCATTATAAGGGAGGCACCATGAAAAACAGAGAACAAATGATTGAACTGTTAACAGGGGTACAATCTTCAAAACGAAATTATTACACAGAACTAAAAAAAACGATTCATGAACTCCAAAAAAAGAATATACAATTAGAAATCATTAACGAGCTTATGAAAAGCTTTAATGTAGATATGTCCATGGATGACATGTTGAAACATGTACTAGAAAAATTAAAAACGATTTTTCCGATTGAAAGAATCAGCCTATCCTTATTGCATGGTGGGGAATTAGTTTTAGCAAACATCTACCCTTTCGAAACCTTCGAATTGACAATTGGATCCCTCCATCCCACGAAGAATTCTTTATACTGGCATGTATTACAGTCGTCTGAACCTTATTATCACTTAGTTGAGACGAACAAAAACCATGAGGCTTGGTTTGAGGATTACGCTTTTTCAAAGCTGAATTTAGTAGCTATTAACTTATTCCCACTTATCAGTAAAGGACATGTAAAGGGCATACTGTCACTTGGAAGTAAGGTAAAAATGGACATTCATCCATCAGATCGGGCATTTTTCCAACAGCTCGCTGACCAACTCGCCGTTTGCTTAGAAAATGTTCGTCTGTTCAATGAGTTACTTGAGACGAAAAAACAATGGGAAGAAACTTTTCAAGCAGTTTCTGACGCCATTTTTATGGTTGATGTGAATGGAAAGCTGATCCAAGCTAATCAATCGGCTCTCCAATACTTATCTGAAGCGGGGAATCTTAATGAACTGAATGTAGCTCGACTTTTATTTACAGAGGAAGTGAACCCATTTAAAGAAACGATTCTTACAAAAAGCCCTTCATCAAGCAAATTACATATCGAGAAAAAAGTTTGTGAGTGTTATTGTTTCCCAATTTTTAATGATGCTAATCAGTTATATGCAACGATTATTTACATTAAAGACGTTACAGCGAAAAGCAGGATTGAAGCTCAGTTGATCCAATCCGGCAAACTAGCTGCCATTGGTGAAATGGCAGCCGGAGTAGCTCATGAACTAAATAATCCACTCACTGCCATTATGGGAAATTCACAGCTCTTACTTAGGAAACTTGATCTTCCTGATTCAAGTCATAAACTATTGGAAGATATATATGAATGCGGGAAACGGAGCAAGAACATTATTCGCAATCTATTAACCTTTTCACGTCAGGATGAATATCTTTTCGAAAAATGTTCGGTCAATGTGGCCGCAGCACAAGTTCTTAGTCTAGTTGGAAATCAGCTTTACAAGGAGGCCATCGAAATTGAAACAAGATTCACCCCATCCCTTCCACTGATCGATGGAAGCTGCCAACAAATTGGACAAATCATCTTAAACCTTTTGTTAAATGCAAAGGATGCATTAGAGGATTCGAAACGGAACGATAAAAAAATTATTCTTCAAACCTATCTGCAAGAGGTAGACGGGTTAAAAACCATTATATTAACCGTAGAGGATAATGGCTGTGGAATGGAGGAATCGGTGATTTCGGAAATTTTCCACCCATTTTTTACAACAAAAAACGGATTAAAAGGGAATGGACTTGGGCTTTCTGTTAGTTTGGGGATTGCCGAAGCACATGGCGGAACATTGGAGGCAGAAAGTACACTTGGTGAAGGTAGTACTTTTAAACTCATCTTGCCAATCAATGATTGATGTAAAGAGGTGAAAAAATGTCTAATATCTTAGTAGTTGATGATGAAAGTGAAATTTGCCGCTTTCTAAACCACCTATTAACTGATATGGGGCATTCCGTCACATGCTGTACAAGTGGGGCAGAATTCGACGGGTATGTCTCTAAACTAGAATATCAATTAGCTTTTCTTGATGTCAGGCTCCCAGACCGAAATGGCTTAGATATTTTACTACATCTTAAAAAGAAGCAACCACACTGTAATGCAATTGTCATGACTGGTTATAGCACTGTAAAAACAGCTATTGAAGCTATAAAACTAGGAGCGTCTGATTTTATTGAAAAGCCGTTTGAAGATATTTCTGATATTGAACAATTAACACACCAACTGTTAACAACCACACCCTCCCCTACTCTTAGTGATGCCCATGATCTATCCAACCGCTTAGGCTGTTTTATTGGCTATAATGAAGAGATGCAGCAACTTTACACTTTAGCCTATAAATTTGCTCAAAAAAATGTCAATGTATTGATTGAAGGGGAAACGGGAACTGGAAAGGAAGTATTAGCCCATTTCATTCATCAGGCCAGCCAGCGATCTGCATTTCCATACGTTGCCGTCAACTGTGGAGCTATTTCTGAAAGTCTGTTGGAAAGTGAGCTGTTCGGCCATACAAAAGGGGCTTTTACGGGTGCAATAAAAGAGCGTAAAGGGTATTTTGAATTGGCAGGAAAAGGCACCTTATTTCTTGATGAAATTGGGGAAGCTTCCCTTGCGACACAAGTAAAACTATTACGTGTTCTTGAAACGGGAGAATTCATGAAGGTCGGCGGGGAATTCACTCAAAGGAGTAAAGCCAGATTAATTGCCGCATCCCATGTTGATTTACAAAAAGCGGTAGCCTCTGGGACATTCCGCGAGGATTTATTATATCGCCTGGATGTAGTCAGATTAACCATCCCCCCATTACGAAACCGACTCGAAGATATTCCGTTATTTATCCAACATTATTTAAAACAGCAAGATCTTCATCTAACCTATGACAATGAGACAATGGAATATTTGTGTAACTATCAATGGCCGGGAAATATGAGGGAACTGATCAACGTCATTAAATGGACCATAGCATTAGCTGAGGGAGAAACATCAATCATAACACCTAACTATCTTCCTGAAAAAATAACGAACTCAGGCCAACCTCTTTCTCATACAACTGAAATAGAACGCACTGCTAATTCCTCATCGTCTTTTTCAACAGAAGAATATTTAAGGAAGTGGCACCAAGATTTAATGTTGCTATGGGAAATGGATAGAGGCGTTGATTTACATAAAATTCTTGATATGATCAAATCCTTTGAATCTAAAACAGTTCAAGCACTTATCTATAAAGCACTGCAAACAACAATCGGGAACCGTAAAGAGGCAGCTGATTTGCTAGGCATTTCTCAAAGAAAACTAAGATACTATTTGAATGAAAAAAAATAATCCATCATACAGCCGAAAAAGACCGGAATTATCTACCCGGTCTTTTCAGTTTTCAATTTTGCTATACGATTAATTCATAGTTAGAACAATCCGGCCGTTGATCTTTCCAGATTCCATTTTATCAAATACATCATTGATCGCATCAAGCGGAGCCGTTTCGATTTGTGAACGAACTTTTCCTCTGGCAGCAAAATCTAGGGCTTCCTGCATATCTTTTCTAGTACCGACGATGGACCCTTTTACGGTAACACCATTCAAAACTGTATCAAAAATCGGAATTGGCAGCTCATCATGCGGCAATCCAACAACTACTAGAGTCCCACCTCGTTTAACAGATTGATAGGCCTGTTCAAATGCTTTTTTCGTGACGGCCACACTTACTGCAGCCTGTACACCGCCTACTTTATCTTGAATGGCCGCTGCTGGATCCACTTTCATCCCGTTTACAGTAAAATCCGCACCTAATTCTTTTGCCAATTCTAACTTTTCATCATGAATATCGACCGCTACTACATTAAAGCCCATCGCTTTTGCGTATTGAAGAGCGATATGACCCAGACCGCCAATTCCATAGATGGCCACCCAATCCCCTGGCTTTGCTTCAGACACTTTCAGAGCTTTATAGGTGGTAACCCCTGCACATAGAATTGGTGCCACTTCAACTGGATCAAGACCCTCTGGTATTCTGGCAACATAATCTGCTGGCGCTTTACAGTATTCCGCATAACCCCCATCAACGGAATAGCCACCATTTTGTTGCTTCGTGCAAAGCGTTTCTCTTCCGCTTAAACAATATTCGCACTCACCACATGCCGAAAATAACCAAGGAATCCCAACACGATCGCCGATCTTTAGGGATTTTACGCCTTCACCAAGTTCTGTTACAATACCTACTCCTTCATGGCCAGGTATTAACGGAAGCTTTGGTTTTATCGGCCAATCTCCGTGTGCCGCATGAAGATCGGTATGACAAACACCACATGCTTCCATTTTTACTAACACTTCCCCATATCCCAATGTTGGCTTTGGCACTTCCTTAATTTCCAATTGCCGTTTGAATTCGCTTACAATTGCTGCCTTCATTCCCCATTCCCCCTATTGAAAAATTCACCTATATACTTTGCAAGTAACATGCCAATCTTATATACTTGCAAAACATTATATAGTTAAGGAGAAATATTTACATTCAGCCGATCTTTCGGCACTATTAACCGATTGCTTGGCCAAAACTGCCGGAAAGCTAAAAATACCCACAACGTTTGTGAGTATTAATTCCAATCAACATTACCATTTAATCTTTTCAAAAGCTGATACGGTCGCACTTTAAACGATTCATAAGGCAAACATTGTCCCTTCATCGCATCGATTACCCTAGGGATGTACTTTCCCCGTTTAATGAATTGTTTTAGGTTTTCAGGATGAAGTTTGATAAATTGTACTTCTTTTGTTTCTTTAGATGTTGTTAAAGCACCACCTACTGCTTTTCCTAAAAACACGATCGTAGTGTTGCTTCCATTGGAATATACGCCTGTTACCCCTACTAGTTTTACTTGAATCCCCGTTTCCTCTAGGATTTCTCTACAAAGTGCCTTTTCGAGTGTTTCACCCTCATCAACACCTCCGCCGGGAAGCTCCCAGGTATCCGATCGCCAAAATGTTTTTACCAAAAGTGTTTCATTTTTTTCATTCGTTATAAAGCCACTCACCGTAACCGATTGTTTAGGTGAGCTGTAGGTTCCTGTCGGGGTTAGGAAATCTTGATAAGAGCATAGAATAAACTGCTGTAGATTGGGTTGCGCATGTTGATACAATTCATCTTTTTGAATTCTCTCTGTGATGTTTTCATACTCTTGATAGCTAGGATATTCCCAAATGACGATGACCTCATCTGAAGTGGATGTGAGCCAGCTTCCTATTAATTTCGCTCCATTTTTGATGTAACTAGGAAACAAGTACTCATTCAAAAATTCTTTTAGTGAATCAGCCTTTTCTGGGAGAACTCGATGCGTTTCTCTTAAAAAGAACATTGGTGGTCCTCATTTCAATTTAGATGTACATTTATTTTATGTACATGCATTAAAAGGGTTCGGGACCTTCAAATGAAAGACAATTTCAAACTGCCCATTCTTATTTGGTTCTTCATACTACCAATGAAAGACAATTCTAGAGTGTCCTTTCCTTGAAATGTCTTTCATTCACCTCTTGAAGGACAAGTCCTGGCTTGACCTCGCTTGTTTTGTCCTTCATCCACATTATGAAAGACAATTCCTTGCTTGACCTTCTATGATTTGTTCTTCATACACCACATGAAAGACATTTCATGGCTTGATCCTCTCTAATTTGTTCTTCATCCACCACATGAAAGACATTTCCTGGCTTGTCCTCGCTTGTTCTGTCCTTCATTCACCTGATGAATGACAATTCCTTGCTTGACCTTCTCTGATTTGTTCTTCATCCACCACATGAAAGACATTTCATGGCTTGTCCTCGCTTGTTCTGTCCTTCATCCACCTGATGAATGACAATTCCTTGCTTGACCTTCTCTGATTTGTTCTTCATCCACCACATGAAAGACATTTCCTGGCTTGTCCTCGCTTGTTCTGTCCTTCATCCACCTGATGAATGACATATCCTTGCTTGACCTTCTATGATTTGTTCTTCATCAACCACATGAAAGACATTTCATGGCTTGATCTTCTCTAATTTGTTCTTCATCAACCACATGAAAGACAATTCCATACTGGTCCTTCTCTAATTTGTCTTTCATCCACTCATTGAAAGACAATTTCTAGCTGACCTTCAGTCAATTTGTCCTTCATTCACACTATGAAAGACAATTCCAAACTGGTCCTTCCTTTAATTTGTCTTTCAATCGCGCATTCTCTCCATTTCTACATCTCATCTATTCTCACGCAAGAAATTCCCATCTTTGACAATTCATTAAAGACATCATTCAATGCCATTATGGTGTTCATTGGTGCATCTTCATCCGCTCCCCATGTAGTGCCGCAATCATGCAATAGGACGACATCCCCCTTTTTTATTTGATGGAGAAGCCTGTTTTTCACTTTTTCACTTCCCCCATTACTGCGCCAATCTTCTGCCATTACAGACCAAAGGATGATTTTATATTTTTTCAAAAGAAATAAATCAAACAGATTTAACAAACCCCAAGGTGGACGGTAATAGATGGGACGTTCTTCCGTTATTTTTTCAATGATGAAGGCACTTTTCTCCAAGTCCCTGCGAACCTTCCAAGGGCTCATCCCCCAATTAGCTCTATGAACGAAGTTATGAATCCCAAGTAAATGTCCCTCATCGTATATTCTTTTGATGATTTCGGGATATTTTTCTGCTTTTGATCCAAGTACAAAAAAAGTAGCTTTAATCTGATGTCTTTTCAGCAAATCCAAAATTTGCGGAGTATAAACTGGGTTTGGACCGTCATCGAAGGTAAATGCCACTTCCGTTGAAGAACCCTTACGCTTAATCACTCCGATTCCAAAGACCCGAGTTATTAAATAAGGAACAAACCAATAGAAGATAAGAATAATACCTATTAGAAAAATGATTTTTATCATCTTCACTTTTCTCCTTTAACATCCCATTTTCTTTTTAAAACAAGACTTAATATAGACGTTAAGATCAGCAGTCCTCCTCCAAGCATAAATGGAAGTAATCTTCCATGACGTACACCTGCAAAGAGGCTGCTCACCGAAATTGTATACGGCAAGATACCCAAGGCTGTTGTCCAAAGAAATGCCCTTCTATTTACTCCCAAAATTCCCGAGGCATAATTGATAAAATGGTAAGGAACTAATGGGATAAATCGGATGATCAACAGCCCGATTTCTCCTTGTTTGTCCAGCCAACGAGCTACTTTTACCAAATAAGGTTTTGCCAACGGTTCAATCAGAGGACGGGCAATCCATTTTGACAGTTGATAGGCAAGAACAGCTCCAAAGATCCCGCCAATCCAAGAATAGATGCCACCGGCTACTGGGCCATAGATTTCAATTAAAAATAGCGAGATAAATTCACCCGGTGCCGGTATGACATTTACCAAGGTTTGAATGATAATACCCAAGATTACTCCAAAAATGCCCAGATGACGAATCGTTTCAAGCCATCCTTTTGCCGTTCCTGTATGGACAAAATACACATACATCCCTGTTAGAAATAAGAAAAGAATCAAGCTAACAATCGAAATTGTTTTCGCTATGGGCTGCTGTTCTTTTGATGAGGTTAATTCCATATTTCACCTTCCTATTTACTTAGGCTCTGTTAAACTTGCCTGTTGATTTCCGCTCCAAGCACTTCGCTTTCCGTGGGCGTTTCGGCGAGCCTCCTCGGCGCTTGCGCCTGCGGGGTCTCTCCAGAACCGTACTCCCACAGGAGTCTTCGTGCCTTCCGCTCCTATCAACAGGGTTCTTTTACTTTACTTATGAACCGATCATGTATAACGATAGTTTTTGTTTATTTTGATAATGGTCCTTTGCATGAATAACGATCTCTGATGAAGCAAAAGCAGATTCTTTTGGATGAAATCGTTTTGAGTTTTCTTTCATTAGCTGTATCTGTTCTGGATGGCAGAGTAAATAAGATAACTCTTTGATTAAATCATGGTGTGTTTCAGTTTGAACCGCAACACCCGAACCTACTAAAAATTTTGCATTATCCTGTTCTTGACCAGGTATTGGCTTATACAGAATCATGGGCAACTCCATCGCAATCGCTTCAAATGTGGTGACTCCACCAGGCTTTGTAATCATTAGGTCAGAAATAGCCATTAATTCATGTACATAATCTATATAACCCATAATGTAAAAATGATGTTGTGAACCTTTTGTTTTTTCCAACATTTGCGTACGAAGTTTTTCATTATGCCCACAAACAACCATGATTTGAATCGGCCGCGATAATTGCTCAAATTCTTGAATAATGGAAATGCCATCACCGATCATTCCACACCCGCCGCCCATTATTAATACTGTAGGCAAATGTGGATCGATCCCATGTTTTTTATACAATTCCTCTTGGTGAAAGGCTTGAGAAAATTGCTGACGAATGGGAATCCCGGTGTGGGCAATCCGATGTTCCTCTACTCCTAATTGAATTAAGGAATCCTTGACAATAGTAGATCCCACAATGTATTGATCGGTATTAGGGTAAATCCAGCAGCTATGATCTGTATGATCTGTAATGATAGTGACAGTAGGAATATCGATGAATCCATATGTTTTCAGCTTCGACATAACAGCTGCGGCTAAAGGAAAAGTGCTGACAACAACTGATGGCTGCACCTCTCTCATTAATTTAAGCATTCGCCCGAGTCCTGAAGAGAAAATGGATTTCATAATAGTAGATAAAGTGTTGGCTCGGCGAGTTTTTTGAAAAAGAAATCCATACAGCTGTGGGAATGTTTTCACGCCTTGTAGGTATAGGAACCGGCTGACTTGATTGGAATAAGGATGAACCCACTCCATAAAATCAAAAATCACAGATTCTAAATTCGAATATTGAAGCTGGATTGCTTCATGAAGAGCTTTTGCTACCTGAACGTGACCATCACCATAGTTACCGGTTAGAATTAAAACTTTTTCTCTATTTAATGCTTTCATGCAGGATCCTCTCCTTTTATACGTTACGGAATAATCTCTATTGATTCATGTATTTTAACGAATGAGCAGTCTTCAACAATAAGCGCTATAATGATGGTACAAAAAACTTCTTAAGGAAACATGCCGTTCTTTCTTAAGATTTTCTTAATAGTAAAAGCAGAACTTCAGAAAATCTTCAGAAATTCTATCGATTTTTCTTAAGAGGAATGGAGTAAAATTTAGGAGATAGAAAGGAGCGGTTTTCATGTCACAAGAAACGATTTTAATCATAGATGATGAAAAAGAAATCCGTGATCTTATTGGAATTTATCTTACAAATGAGGGATATAACGTATTAAAAGCGGCAGATGGCATAGAGGGGTTACAGTACTTGGAGAGTGAGACCGTTCATTTAGTCGTATTAGATATCATGATGCCGAGGCTCGATGGGATACAAGCTTGTATGAAAATTAGAGAAAGCAGAAATGTTCCTATTATTATGCTATCAGCAAAATCGCAGGATATGGATAAAATAATGGGACTTACGACCGGTGCAGATGATTATGTCACAAAGCCATTTCAGCCATTAGAATTGGTCGCAAGAATTAAGTCACAGCTACGTCGTTACCTTCGCCTTAATCATTTGGATGGGAATCTTCAGTCAAGTGACAGCCAACAAATGGATGTTATTACGATTGATGAACTGATCATGAATGTTTCGACACATGCGGTTTCAGTTGAAGGGAAAGATGTAAAGCTTACACCTAGGGAGTTTGCCATTTTAGAACTATTAGCTCGGAATCCTGGGGTCGTGTTTAGCACAGAAAGAATTTATGAGCGAGTGTGGAATGAACCATTTTATGATTCTGAAAACACGGTAATGGTTCATATTCGAAATCTACGCGAGAAAATTGAAAATAACCCGCGGACGCCAAGGTATATCAAAACCGTTTGGGGGGTCGGGTATAAAATTGAACAATAAATATAGTAAAAAACTAGCTCAACTAGTGAAGAGCAGCATCCGTATTCAACTTTTTTTGGCGTTTATCATCTGTATCCTATTTTCGCTGCTAGTCGCTTTTGTCTCAAGTCCTATTTTAGAATTTAAAGAACGAAAGCTTGATTATACAGAAGGAATTGTCACTATTGATGACAGTGCTCGCGAATTAGTGAAACAATTTCATCAAATGAACCTTGATATAAATGGACTTGTCAAAGAATTAGGAATTGAAGATCCTGAATTTAATAACACATTTCTGAACCGGCGGCTACCTACCACAGTAGCTGCGAATGACAGGATAAAAGTTCCTGTTGATGAAAATTCAGCTTATCATTTAAGCAAGCAGGAATTAATCCAATTTTTACTAAATAAACAACAAAACAAGCTGGAAATCGTCGTCACAAATACAGACGGAAAAATTCTTTATAAATCAAAAGGCGTGACCAAAACAGAAGTCAATCTCAAGACAGAAATGGCAAATGCCAAAACGGTTTTTTTCGGAAAACAGCGTAATGAGCATCCGAAAATCACCAGATTGTATCCCATTACTTTAAATGGTGACAAAAACTATGTAATCGTTAGTGGTTATCCAAAAGCAACTGTGTTTTATGAAACGGAACCTGGTGTTACACCTTATCTACTAGGAACCCTCACATTTATTCTCTGTTTTTATTTCATTACCAAACGCAAAATGACAGAAATTGAGGAAATCGCATTAGGTTTAAAGGAAATAGCAAAAGGAAATTTACGGTATCGGATACGGGAAAAAAGTCAGGATGAATTGGGGTCTCTCGCAACAAATATCAACTACATGACGTCCGAATTACATGAAATGATTGAACGAGATCGCCAATCGGAAAAATTGAAGGATGAATTGATCACCAATGTCTCCCATGATTTGCGGACACCGTTAACCTCCATTATGGGATATTTAAGGCTTGTGAAGGACCGACAGTATAAAAACCAATCCCAATTAGATGAATATGTGGATATTGCCTATGGAAAATCAGAACAATTAAAAAAATTAATTGAAGATCTTTTTGATTTTACCCGCCTAAATTATGAAGGCGTACAGCTTAAAAAAGAAAGGGTAAGCGTAAACCAACTTCTAAGGCAGCTAATGGAGGAACTTGACCCCATTGCTCAAGATCACAACGTAAAGTTTAAAAGTGAACTTCCGAAAGATCATATTTTGATGGAGGTTGACCCCAATCAAATGGTCCGAGCGTTAGAAAATGTATTAAGCAATGCGATAAAGTACAGCACCCCTCCAGGAAACATCTATGTAAAAATGTTAAAAGAGGGTTCTAACGTGAAAATTTCCATTTCAAACCCCTGTGAAACTTTATCGGAAGATGAGGTTGCCAGATTATTTGATCGGTTCTATCGAGTAGATACTTCTCGCTCTTCCAATAAGTCCGGCGCTGGATTGGGATTAGCGATTACCAAAAGTATAATCGATTTGCATAATGGTTCAACATGTGTCTCCTATGATGATCAAGTCATTCAGTTTTCAATAGTTTTGCCAATTAACCCATGAGAGGACCGTCAAAAATGACGGTCCTTTCAGCGTTTCGTAACATGAAAATCTAAAACACGGTCGATTTGTAAAATGATATCAATTAATTCTTGATAATCATGGTAGATTTCTTCTTGGGCATGTGCCGTATTATTCCGTAACACCTCAAGATGTTTAAAGAATTCCCTGCACTTACTATTGCTTTCAAACCCTAACTGACTCATCAATTTCGGTGTTTTTCTGATAATCGTCCCCTTATCCCCTAGTTGAATGTTATCCAGTAACGATAATCCCTCATTTTTTTCCATTCGTTTTTGCAGCATTTCAGTCGCTTTCACTAACCGTTCATCGGAAAGATGCTCTTTCCAACTATCATCCGGAAAGACATCTTTAATTAAAGAAATTAACAACATTTCTAAAAGCGAAATCAAACTGAATACCAACATCCGAATGGGTTGCTTATGAAGATCCGCAATGGTCACAATTTTACTAACCTTATTTTTTTCCAGAATAAATATATATTTTCTGTCTCTCAGTATTTCCAACAATTCGATTAAAGAGGTTGAATCGGATATGAGGTCCTCCGAATGAAACGGTCTATAAAAATCTTCAACCGTCCCTTCGAATAATTCGTCTCGTAAAATAAATCCGGCAATTTTCCCTTTGATCTCTACCCCATACACATCAAAATCCCTTTGATGCATTTCATTTTTTATTTTTAAGGCATGATTATCCGGCTGACATGTATATAGTTCTTCCGAAAGCAAATCAACATTTAAGTTTTTTTCGTAGATAACCTTTAACTTTTCATAGCCTTTTATGGTTTTTGAATTCATAGAAATCCTGTCCTTTTAGAAAATTAATATTTCACACTATTATAATGCTAATGATGTATATTGAATAGAGAATAGAAGAAGATAAAAGTACTTACTATAGATTGGGAATTTAAGGGGAAAACAGATGAAGATTCGATTCGGCTACGTAGCAAATGCATTGGGATTATGGGATGCAAGTCCATCTAAGGCACTTACTTTTGCAAGATATTCAGCACTTCCTAAAAGCGAACGAATGGAAAAACTAAAATCCATTACAGCACAAAACTTATACCATACTAAAAGAATCCTGTATTATAATCTTGCACACGAAATCGAATTGTATCGATTATCTAGCTCGCTCGTTCCCTTGGCTACCCATCCGGAAGTCATGTGGGACTTTATCTCCCCTTTTAAACAGGAATGGGAAGAGCTTGGTCAGCTTATAAAAAATTTTAATTTTCGAGTAAGCTTCCACCCCAACCAATTTACCCTTTTTACAAGCCCTAGGGAAGAAGTAACAATAAATGCTGTGAAAGATATGGAATATCATTTTAGGATGCTGGAAGCGATGGATGCAATTGGATCGGCTTTAATAAATATTCATATTGGCGGAGCCTATGGCGACAAAGAAACCTCTTTAAACCGCTTCCATCAAAATATCAAAACTCTGCCGCTAGAAATTAAAAAGGTTATGACGTTGGAAAATGATGATAAGACCTATGATGTTCTAGAAACACTCGTTACTTGTGAAAAGGAAAACATCCCCATGATCCTCGATTATCATCATTTTATGGCCAATAAGGGAGAAGTCGACCTTCCCCTTTATCTACAGCGCATTTTCGATACATGGAACTCGTTCCATCTCTCCCCTAAGGTACATATATCTTCTCCAAAATCAGAAGAGGCCTATCGTTCACATGCGGATTATGTAGACTTAGATTTTGTACTCCCCTTTCTAAAAATGGCAAAGGAGCTGAACCAGGACTTTGACATTATGATTGAAGCGAAACAGAAAAACCTGGCGATGCACAAACTGGTTGAAGATATTGCTTCGTTAAGAGGGGTTAAACGAATTTCTGGGTCTTCGGTGGATTGGTGAATTTACTTAAGCCGATTTTAAAAAAAGACGTACACTTCTGTACGTCTTTCCCATTATCATTTTATATTAATTTAATGCAATGCAAATATTTTTCGCTTCTGTAAAGAACTCCATACTGTGGTGGCCTCCCTCACGGCCAATTCCACTTTTCTTAAAACCGCCAAATGGAGCACGCAGGTCACGAACAAACCAGCAATTTACCCATATGGTCCCTGCTCGGACAGAATGGGAGATTCGGTGTGCACGCTGGAGGTTTTGAGTCCAAACGACACCATTCAATCCATATTCTGTATCATTCGCAATTCGTAATGCTTCTTCCTCTGTATCAAATGGAATAATCGTTACAACTGGTCCAAAAATCTCTTCCTGACACAAACGTGACTTCGAGTTTTCTGTAACATACACCGTTGGCTCCAAATAATATCCATTTTGTAAATAGTCAGGAAGCTCCGGACGTTTTCCACCGCAGATTAAGTCAGCCTCCTCCTCTTTAGCAATTTCAAGGTAACTCATTACTTTTTTATAATGTTGCTCACTCACAAGCGGTCCCATTTTCGTGTCTTTAATTTGCGGGTCGCCAACTTTTAATACCAATGCAGCTTTCTTAAACCTTTCCAAAAAGATATCAAAAATGTTGCGCTGTACTAAAATCCTCGAGCCAGCAAGACATACCTGTCCTGAGTTCATAAATGCAGCATGTATGGAACCCGGTACCGCTTTATCTAGATCTGCATCTTCAAACACGATATTGGCGGCTTTCCCCCCAAGCTCAAAGGAAACTTTTTTAAGGGTATCTGCTCCATTTTTCAAAATCCTCTTCCCCGTTGAGGTAGAACCTGTGAATGAGATTAGATCTACTTCAGGATGTGTGGTCAGGGAGGTACCCGCTACATTGCCTAAACCATGAACCACGTTAACAACGCCGTCTGGAATGCCAGCTTCTTTGGCAATTTCACCAAGTAAAGAAACGGACAGCGGAGTCATCTCAGCCGGTTTAATGACAGCTGTATTTCCTGCTGCAAGACATGGACCAAGCTTCCATGTAGTCAGCATAAATGGTACATTCCACGGAGTAATCAAAGCCGCCACTCCCACTGGTTCATAACGGGTATAGTTAATGTAATTTTCCTCCATTGGAAAGGTATCTCCGCCTTGTTTTTCAACAAAATCAGCAAAAAAACGGATGTTGTGCGCTGCACGGGGAACTTCGTGCTCAACGGTTGAATGAAATGGCTTTCCTACATCAATAGCATCCAATCTAGCTATTTCTTCTTTTCTTTCCAAGATTATTTCTGCCATTCTACGCAGTTTCCCGCAGCGCTCAGCTACCGTCATTGTTCTCCATGGACCATTTTCAAAAGCTGTTCTGGCAGCCCGGCAAGCTTGATCGACATCTTCTTCCGTTCCTTCGCTAACCCTTGCAATAATTTCCTGTGTCGCTGGATTTTTCACTTCAAATGTAGCCCCATTGCTTGATTTCACATATTGACCATTTATATATAAGCCAACCTCTCTCACACCAATTTGGACTTTTGTCATTTTGAAACCTCATTTCTTTTTTTTACCGATTCACCTGCAATACCCCAGTGCTCAGGTTCTACTTCCTGAATCATGACGCGGACATTCTGTATGGGTGCCTCTAATATTTCTGAAACTAAATCAGTGACTTCACGAATTAATCGTTCTTTTTTTTCCGATGTCCTTCCTTTAAGAATATTAATCTGAATAAATGGCATGAACATCTCTCCTTTCTTTGTCAGTCCAAGGTCATTCTGTAAAGACAGCTTCAACTGTACCGATTCTGTCAAAGCAGGCAGAAAAATGATCACCTTCAGCAATTGTTACTGCCCCAGATAATGAACCGCTCAACACCACTTCTCCAGGTTGAACACTTTGTCCTTCCTTAAACAATTTATTCACCATCCATGCGATCGCTCTTGCTGGATGACCCATCACGGCTGCTCCTGCCCCGGTAGCAACAACTTCACCATTTTTCTTAAACACCATCCCCATAAGTCTTAAATCAAATTGCTCTGGTGAAAAAAATCTTTCGCCAATGATAAAACGGGAAGATGAAGAATTATCTGCAACTGCATCCGGAAGTGTAAAGCTAAAGCCTTGAAACCTGCTGTCAATAATTTCTAATGCAGGAGCAATATATTCTGTAGCAGCAAGCACATCCGCTACAGTCACATGTGGACCCTTTAATTCTTTTCCAAAAATAAAAGCTAACTCAGGCTCCAATTTTGCATGAATAAATGAAGAAATAGAAATTGGGTCGCCTTCAAATAATTGCATGCTCTCAAGTAACACACCGTAGGAGGGCTCATGGACTCCCATCATTACCTGCTTTGCTTTACTGGTTAAACCAAGCTTACGACCGACCCTTTTTGTTTTTTCTTCATTACATTTAATTTCAATTAATCGTTCTTGTACTTTATAAGCTAACTCCTCATTCATTTCAGGATATTTATCTACAAATTTATCAATCGAATATCTATGTTTTTCTGCTTTGTATAACTCATTGGCGATTTCATCAATCACATGCGTTTTTAGCATGCATTTCACCTCATTTCCCTTACCGCTTAAATGTTGCACTTACCGATCCGATATGTGCAAATTCAGCTGTAAACGTATCTTGATCTTCTATCTCTACAGCACTGGTCAAAGCACCAGAAAGGATAATTTCACCTGCTTTTAATGAAACTTCATATTTGCTCAGAGAATTCGCTAACCATGCAACTGCCCGTAACGGATTGCCCAGTACTGCTGCACCTGCAGCTGAGTCAATCATCACTCCGTTTTTATAAACCACCATGCCGATATGGGCTAAATCAATGCCATTGAGCTTTGTTGGACTTCCACCTATGATGGCACTGGCAGATGATCCATTATCCGCTACTGTATCTTCAAACTTTATTTTCCAATCAAGTATCCTGCTATCGATAACTTCAATTGCTGGGACAATATAGTCCGTGGCTTCGATTACGTCCATCAAGGTAATATTCGGACCTTTTAAATCCTTTTTTAAAATAAAAGCAATCTCACACTCTACTTTCGGCTGAATGTATTGTTTCAGTGAAATAGTATCACCATCAACAAACATCATATCGTCTAAGAGATGTCCGTAATCCGGTTGATTAACACCAAACATATTTTGTATAGCTTTACTTGTAGCACCAATTTTTTTCCCGACAATCTTGGCACCCTTTGCCACCCTTCGTTGGACGATCTCCAACTGGGTTAAGTAGGCTTCATCCACTGTAATTCCTGGATAAGTCACTGTTAACGGTTCAATTACTTTCTTCATTTCTTCTGCTTCCATCAGCCTTGCAGCAGCCTCATCAATAATCATCTAACTCACACCACCTTGTTTAAACGCTTAATCAAACCCTGACACTTTTTTTGGCAGCCAATTCAACTGCAACATCCAAAATCCAATCTTCTTGTCCGGCAATCGCTTGGCGTTTCCCTAACTCATCCATTATTTCTGAAACACTTACCCCAAATTTTTCCGCGGCATGTCTTACGTGCAAGAGAAAGCTATTATATACGCCGGCATATCCGCTTGATAAATTGTCCCGGTCAAGAATAATCGGGGCTGGCATGATAGGCGCGACCACCTCTTCCGCTGCATCCATTAAAACAGAGAGGCTGATATCGGTATCGATTCCCATTTTATTTAATACTGCCACTAGTACCTCTGTCGGAGCATTACCTGCTCCCGCACCAAGTCCTCTTAACGTTCCATCTATTTGGTCCGCACCTTCCTCCAGGGCAGCCAATGTATTTCCAATTGCCAATCCAAGATTATTATGAGCATGGAAGCCTACATCAATGGAGAGTGCCTCTTTTAATGCGGAGACCCTTTCCTTTACACCCACAGGTACAAGAGCTCCAGCAGAGTCAACTACATAAACACAATCAGCTCCGTATGATTCCATCAATTTCGCTTGTTCAGCAAGGACTTTCCCGGATTGAGTGTGGGACATCATTAAAAACCCCACTGCCTCAATTCCTAATTCCTTTGCCAACCGGAAATATTGTTCCGTTACATCAGCTTCAGTACAATGTACCGCAATCCGAATCGTTTCGATTCCAATTTCGACTGCTTGTCGCAGTTCTTCACTCGTTCCAATACCTGGAACAAATAAGGAAGCTATTTTTGCCTTTTTTGCGGTTTTAACCGCGGTTTTAATTAAGTCAAACTCCGAGTAAAGAGAAAATCCTTGTTGAATGGTCGAGCCATGTAATCCTGCTCCATGGCTGACTTCAATAACAGGAACTCCCGCTTCATCAAGCCTTTTGACTACATTTTCGATTAATTCAGGAGAAAAACTGTGACTAACTGCATGCGAGCCGTCCCGTAGTGTTGTATCTGTTATTCTCGGTATTTTCATCGTTGGACCTCCTTTGTTCCAAGAAATTGTTGTGCATACAATTCTCCGACCTTTCGAGCCGAAGCTGTCATAATATCTAAATTCCCTGCATAGGTCGGAAAGAAATCTCCCTCTCCTTCCACTTCATTCATGATCACCATCATCGGTAAGCGTCCCCATGGAGTTTCACGATAATCAACGAATGGTTCTCCTTTTAACCGGTAACCAGGAACGTAAGTGGAAACTTCTTCGATCATGTTCAGCACAGATTTCTTAACTGCCTCAACATCAAAATCGTTATCTTTGATAACGGCATAAACCGTATTCGTCATGGTAATTGGAGGTTCGGCTGAATTAAAGACGGGAATAGCCCGAGCCGATTTCGCCCCGCCAACTTTAACAAGGGCATTTGCAGTCGTTCTAGTGAATTCGTCGACATTTTGTCTTGTTCCCGGTCCAATTGCACGGCTGGCCACCGTCGCAATGATTTCTGCATAATGTACAGGGACTACACGGGAAACAGCATATAAAAGGGGTGTAGTCGCCTGCCCCGCACAGGATACCATGTTTACATTTCTGGCCTCTTTATGTTCTTCCAGGTTTACCGGTGGAACTAAATACGGACCAACGGCTGCAGGCGTTAAATCCACAGCCATTTTTCCTGCTGAACGTAAGAGTTCCGCATTTTGAAAATGGGCTTTTGCACTTGTAGCATCGAAGACAATTTTAATTTCCGGATCTTCTAAAATTTCTTTAATTCCCTCATGGCTTGTCTGGATTCCCATGTCACGTGCTCTTACCAATCCTTCAGAATTAGGGACGATCCCTGCCATTAACGATAATTCCAGATTTCCATCATTTTTTAAAATTTTGTACATCAAATCCGTTCCTATGTTACCGGAACCTAATATAGCAGCTTTCACTTTATCCATTTGCTGCACATCCTCCTCATTTTCAATTTTTTACTGAATGAAATATCACTTGATACTTTAAATAATCCTGGAAAAGGGTCGATTCTAACACCCCGTAAATCCCTCTATTGATCTTTATGATAGAAGATACTCATCATCTGAACAATTTCATCGTCCCTGTATAGTGGACATTTTCGAAATTTTTTTTATAATCAAAATAAGAGGTGTGAATAAAAATGGAAAAAGAACATGTACTTTCTTCTGTTAATAATGCGATTAAAATACTCCGTTCTTTTAAAATGGAAAACCCGCAAAAAGGGGTTCGTGAACTGGCAGCAGAGTTGGGATTAGGTAAAAGCAGTGTCCAAAGAATATTAGCCACATTGGCCAAAGAGGGATTGGTTAGAAAGAATAGTGAAACGAATAAATACGAACTTGGTTTATCCGTCCTTGAGTTAAGTTCGATCGTTTTAGGTCATATTGATCTCCATAAAGAGGCACTACCCATCATTACTAAATTGGCTAATACTTTCAAAGAAACCTCTCATCTCGCCATCTTGGATAATCTTGAAATCATTTATTTATGCAAAGTTGAAAGCGAAAACTCTATTAAATTGGTATCTCATCCCGGTCTTCACAATCACACCCATAGCACGAGCTCTGGCAAACTATTACTCGCTTATAGTGAACCATTTCTGGTAGATACGATATTGGACAAAGGTTTAGAAAGATTCACTTCAAAAACGATAACCGATCCCATAGAGTTTCGCCGTGAATTGAAGCAAATTTGTCAAAAAGGCTATTCTGTCAGTAACGGCGAACTACGTGATGATGTTACTTCCCTATCTGCTCCAGTCCGAGATTATACTGGCAAAGTAATGGCAGCTATTAACCTAGTGGGTCCAAGTAATCGCCTTACCAAACGAAAGGTTGAATGGATGGCATCGGAATTAATTCGTTCCGGGGAGTTGATCTCAGAAAAAATGGGCTATTGGAAACGTTAATTAAGCAATACAAAAAAATACTTATGAAGGAGATTGGTGATCCTCCTTCATAAGTAAATTCAGGTCCATTCGTTTTTAAGATTTTGCAATTTCAGGAACACTGACAGGAGTTCCACGCACCCACCATGATTCAGGGAATGCCGTACCTATCCATGTATCACCATTTCCGGGTACATCCTTCATTTCCCAAATGACAGGCTCCCAAGCAGGATCTAAAATTAGATAACCCGCATCCCCAAACAACTCAATCCGGTTTCCTCCCGGTTCATAGACGTACATACAAAAAGCTTGGCTGATTCCATGCTTATTTGGCGGAACCTCTACGAAAATATCATTTTCCCTTAGTAAATCTGCTAAATCATATAAATTTTGCGGAATGCCATACCAATAGCAAAGATGATGAAGTTTCCCCTGCATTTTGTTAGGTTCTGGCATGAACGCTATTTCGTGGACAAGGTTGGATACACTGATCCAGCTTCCAAGCACGTTGCCATTATCCTGAATTTGTTCCCTTAATCGAAATCCAAGGGCATCCAGCATAAAATCAGTGTCTTTTCCAGGATTGGAAGACATGAGGTTAATGTGGTCCAAGCGGCGTACAGGTACACCGCGATCCGGCCGTTTCGTGGCACGATTTAATAATTTCGTTTTTTCGTTTTCTTTCACTTTGTAATATTCCACATCATAAAATAATTCCATTAGATGACCATCAGGTGTTGTAAATTGGTAGGCCTTCCCATGACCAAGGTCCCCTTCAATCCACCCACGACCCAAACCTGTCGCCTTTACTGCCTCAACTCGCCGCTGGAGAGCTTGAGGAGAAATAGTCCGCCACGCAGCATGCCCGAGACCGGCTTCCTTTGCTTCCGTTACCTTTAAAGAATGATGATAAGACTCTTCGTAGGCTCTTAAATAGACAGATTGACCCGATCGTTCTGTAACACTCATTCCAAGCAATCTCGTAAAAAAGTCCACTGTTTCCTCTGGCTTTGGAGAGAAAATCTCCACATGTGCCAATTGCCCAACATCAAAAATAGGTTCTTTAATAGTTTTCAATATTACTCCTCCTAATTTTAAAATGCGAGATGTGAAGAACTAGTTGAAACCGTTTACATTATAGAGAAATTTTATATGCCTTTATCGGTTATTTTAATAGTAAAAAAGTTTGATATGGATAAAAAGACTATTGTCCCTTTATGGTGGACAGTTAATCAAAAATTTTTTTGTTTAACATTCTAATAACAATTGTTAGTTAAATCTCTAATTCTCCTAAAGAAACAAGAGCTTCTAACACCAAAAAGACGTGATGACTATCTAATGGATTACGAAGGTCTTTTCCTATCATCATTTCGATCTTCTGAATTCTATATAATAGCCCAGTCATAGATAACGACAGGTCCTTCATCGTTTGTTCGAGCTTTCCACCATTTAAAAGAAATACATACAAGGTTTTGATTAATTCAGCACTTTTCGGATCATTATTTTCATAAAGAACTCCCAGGAGCTGATGCGCCAATTTTTTTACAGCGGCTATATTATTTTGATTGATTAAAATTCCAACAATTCCTAAGGAATCAAAGGTTTGTACCTTCTTTTTTGTCACCATACGGCTGGCTATCAATGCTTCTTCATAATATTTGAATGCTTGTTCTATTAGTTCACCCTTGCTGCTTATCCCTAATTTAAAGCTAGTATGTGCGAACGTTTTTTCCAAAAACTTCACATATGCTTCTACCACCCCGGCCATTATACTGTCTTTTTTGGACGATAAAGGGATTAGAAAAACAATTCTTCCTTGTTTCTGAACAGCCAAAACAGTATGATTTTGCTCCTTAAAAAAAGTAATAGTAGATTCAAGCAGCTGCTCATGAAGAACCAATTCATGGTCGATCGATATTTTATGGTGCTTAACTTCTAAAACACCAATATAATATTTTTGCCTTAAATCAATATTCATGAACCTTCCGCGCTTTAAAATCTCTGTTTTAGAAGAATATTGATTATTCAGCAATTGTTCTAAAAAGTTTCCTTTCATTCTCTCAAACGATTCAAAGCTAGTCTTTTCATTGAGAAAAAATAAGGAAGCCGCGTTAGCAATTCTTTCTAAAAGCATAAAATCATGTTCTACATTATGTTCCATTATTTCCGAATATATAAAAGAACAATAACCCAGAACTTTTTTTCTGACGGTAATCGGTGCCAAAAGGAGCCGATGATGTTGAGTCTTAAGGCATTTCTTGCCAAAGGACAACAAAAACTCATCTGGTCTTTCATTTTGATGCTGATGTTTTTCATCTGCTTTACGAAACTCAAGCTTTATATCGTCCATAATTTCTTGAAAATCAGCACTCGTCATTCCTGAATACACCGAGGTCTGAAAACTTACATCATCAATCATAATTGGAATTCCAGTAATCTCGTTGGCGATATCCGCAATCATTTGCAAATCACAGCCATTGGTAACGGATTCCGTAAGCTTTTTATGAAGATTTGCCACCTGATACATATAATTTCTTTGCTCTAACAGCTGTTGATAGGTGTATTTATAATCTTTGATAATCGGAGACTCCGAATAATATTGATATTCCTCTGTTATTTCGCTTCCCCATTCAGCCAATGGTTTAAACTCCCAGCTGCAAACAGGATCGCCCATTGCAATACAAGACGTTTCTTTTGCAATGATTGTTTGATTGCAGATGGTAGACATAAAACCACTTACATATCCCCTAAGGGTATAACAAATAGGAGATTCCGAACGACCAAATCGTTTCAGATGTTCCAAACCTTCAAAAGAGCCTTCCCATGTACCTTTTCCAAATGAAGAAATAACCTGATCATTCTGATCAAAATCCATGTTAATAGAATAATTGACGCCCTTAACATGTCCATAGGTTGAGTGGAAATCCGGCCCCTGCTTAATTACCTCTTCAAGACGGGAAAACCCCAAAGCTAACGCATTCTTTCCGGCATTTGCTCCTAATTCATAACCATATCGAAGGAGGAAACCCTTTACTCGATCCATCCCAATATTTTTGATTAGTTCTTCTCTAAGCAGAGCAAAGGCAGATACAGAACTCAATATTCCCTCATTTTCATCAATACTTTTCACTTCATCTCGTATAACGATACTCATTACTAACACCTCGTTTTGGTTTGCTAGTTTGGAGATTTAAAGTTCAGAAAATTCAATCTAATAATCCGATAATAACAGCATTCTAACCTTAATACCAGAAACTATCATCCTACAAGTTGTCATTCTATTGGAAAAACCTCCAGACTACAGCAACTCACAAACTAAAAGTGTTTGAGCTTTTTCTACCTCTATTCACGTAAAAAATGAATAATTGTTAATATCTCAGTAAAGGTGGGTCATATTCTTCTTGATTGGGACTGAAAAAAAACTTACGTTGTTTAATCCATCTAATTTTAACGCATTTTCCAATCATGTCCTTGTTGGCATGAGCCGTTACAATTTCCAAATGTTTAGCTCCTCTCTTCTTAGTAGTAAGAAGAGATATTCCATAGTGTTCTAATTCATCCACCTTCCATACAACATCATAGGCTCCGCATACAGGTAGCATGAACTTTTCATGGCTGGAGATTTCGATCTTATTTTCCCTGTTATTCATCATTTGAAAACTAGTAATTTCTCCAAAAGTTTCGTGATAATCACCTAAAAGAGTAGGTATTTTAGATACCTCTCCTGCTATTAATAATTCCCTCATATAGGTAGAACTTATTTTCTTATCAAATAAACTGATTTTGGGCACAACCGTGACACCAAATCTACCCAAACCGTCCTGTCCTAGCGTATTCATATTCCCTTTCCCACAGTATCCATACGTAAAATCAAATCCTGCCACCACATGGATAGCCTGAACTCGCAACATGTACTGTCTTACAAATTCTTTTGGAGGTAATTTTGCAAATTCCATATCAAAATTTATAACGTACAAGATATCAATCCCCAATTGGGAAATCAGTTCCTCTTTTCTAGGAAGAGAAATAATATAATCTACCGATTCATTTCCGTTGCTTATGACTTCTTTGGGATGAGGATAAAAGGTCATAACGGCACTTTTGACCTTTTGTTCCAAAGCAATTTGTTTTGCCGCCTTAATGACTTTCCGATGACCGATGTGAACACCATCAAAAAATCCCAGGGCCACTACACACGGTTCCGCATCTTCGAAAACCGCTTCAGAATGATGGGTCAGATATACCGTTTTCAAACCTTTCACTCCTTGGTGTTAGTTTTTGCTGAGGATGCTTTGATTTAACGCATGATAGTGGCCTTGAAAAAATAGTAATGGTTCTCCCTCGTCTAGTCGGATATCGGTTACTTCTCCAATAAATAGAGTGTGGTCACCAGCTTCATGCACATTAACGACGTTGCAAGCAATGGTAGCAATTGTATCTTTTAGGATTGGCAGCCCAGCCAAGGTGGTAAATTCAATCATTCCATCAATATTTTTCTGACCGGCAAACAAGGTTGAGAATTCCTGTTGGTCTGCCGATAATATATTCACTGCAAAACGATTCGACTGTTGAATACGTTGAAGCATTTTAGCATTGTGCCCTACTGAGATCACTACTAATTTTGGATCAAGAGAGACAGACATGAAGGCATTCGCAGTCATACCAAAAGGTTCTCCGTCCACCTGAGTTGTTATCACCGTTACTCCAGTCGCAAATTTCCCCATAGCATTTCGAAATTGACGATTGTCCAAACCAATCACATCCATTCTACCCGGCTCATTTGCCCGCTTTTTTCAACAAATAACTAACGTCACTTGGATTAATAAGATCTGGAACGGTCCAGCCATTTAGATCGTACTCTGCCATACACTGTTCAGCAAAGCCTTTCATTTGATTCACTAATCCTGTACCGGTTGCATGGAAAAGGGTCTCCATTCGGATATTCTCATGATTTCCCGCATAATTGCGCTCATATAGTTCATGGCGTCCTCCAAACTCTGAACCTACCGCATCCCAAAGGAGTTTCATCAACTTCATTTTGTCAACCGCATCATACCCATTTGATCCACGATAATATTTATCCAATAATGGCCTAAGTTCAGGATTTTGGAAGTCAAGTGCGCTGGAATTTACATATATGAGTCCACCGGCAACCGTCTGCTCGATAATTTCTTTTATTCTTGGATAGGCAATGGTTGCAAAGACACGATAGGATGAAGCATAGTACATATTTGGCTGAACTATTCCATCCTGCCATGGTTCCGGATTACGCGCCATAGCATCTGTTAATCCCCAGAAAAGATTACGCCATGCGATGACTTCCCCTACTTGAGCCTGTACGCCGCGGAAATCTTTCGCACCCGTTGCCTCCACAGCTTTTAAAAGGAGCCCTGCAATAAAATCAAGTTTTACCGCTAAACGAGTACACCCGTGGAAGGTAAAGCGAGGTACCCATCCTGATAATGGGACAAAACTATTTGCCTTTTCGATATCACCATATAAAAGAACATTTTCCCATGGAAAGAGGGCCTTATCGAAAACAAGAACAGCATCATTTTCATCAAGCCTGCTGGAAAGCGGATAATCAAAAGGAGTCCCCATTACTTCTGCTGTCATAGCGTAGGAGGCCCGGCTAATGAGTTTAATTCCTGGGTTATCCATCGGAACTATGGCAAACAGAGTAAATTCCTTTTTCGCTTTAATCGGCAATGGCCCATATTGAAAGATAAAGTTGGAATGGGATAACGCAGAGCCGGTTGCAACCATTTTGGCACCGCTTACAATTAATCCTGCATCTGTTTCTTTTTCAACATGAACAAAAACATCTCCCACTTCATCTGGAGGCAGATGGCGGTCAACAGGCGGGTTCAAACCTGCATGGTTCAGGAATAAACACTTTTCCTGAATTTCCTTGTACCAACGTACTGCATTACTGTTGTATTCACCCCAAAAATTTGGATTGGCTCCCAGTGCAACTTGAAAGCTGGCCTTATAATCCGGAGTTCTTCCCATCCACCCATAAGTTTTGCGGGACCACGCAGCAATTGCATCCCTGCTGGCAATGAGATCTTCAGCACTTCGAGGCATCTTATAAAAGTGATGAGTTTTACCACCACTGCCGGTGTCCGTCTCTGTCAATATTGAGGATGCCTCTGATTCATTATGCATAGAGTCATAAAGGCGGGCTATCATTCTAGCTGAATTTCGAAACGCTGGATGTGACGTTACGTCTTTCACTTTCTCTCCGTACAGCCAAACTTCACGTGCTTGATTGCGAATACTTTCCAAATACTCCTCACCTGTGAATGGTTTAGATGCCGTTACTTTCTCCATTCCTTTTCCTCCTTTAATTGGTGTACTGGTCTTCCTTCTAGGACAAAGTGGATAGAAAGGTTTTGATGCCTTCATAATTACTTTTGTTTGTTCTGAATTTTCTGTAACTATCTACGCAAATTGTAAGGCAAATTCCTTAAACCTATCTACCTTAAATTTTTTTTAATTTTAAATAGAAATTAGGAATTTTTTTACTAATTTCACTTTGTTAATGTTTTTTATGTTAGGGCGTCATGTGGACGGCCCATTTTCATAAATAATTAAAAGGAATTAAAGCCTTCCATGTGGAAAATGTAGTAAATTATAGAAATTACATTTTTTTTCTGGGGGAAATCAAATGGAGAAAGTTTCAATATTAGTCATTGAAGATGAAGAAAAGATTGCCCGGCTCCTTGAGCTTGAACTAAGCTTTGAAGGTTATCTGGTTACAAAAGTCATGGATGGTCTGTCAGCGTTTAGTTTGTTTCAGTCTGGAAAATGGGATTTGATTTTATTGGATGTCATGCTTCCCGGACTTAGCGGCATCGAACTGCTACGCAGAATTCGCCTCCTTGATCAACACATTCCCATCCTCTTACTTACCGCAAAAGATTCCATCGAGGATAAAGTGGCAGGGCTAGATTTCGGTGCGAATGATTATATAACCAAACCATTTCAAATTGAGGAAGTCATGGCCAGAATCCGCGCAGCTTTACGAGTAAAAGAAGTTGCCCAACCTGCTCCAATTTTGGAAGATGAAGATACCCTTTCTTTTGCTGATTTAAAAATTAACCAAAAGACACGAGAGGTATTTAGAGGTGACCATCCTATTGATTTAACACCCAGAGAGTATGATTTACTCGTTTACCTAATGGTTCATAAACGCCAGGTTCTAAACAGAGAACAAATTTTATCGGCCGTTTGGGGCTACGATTTCTTAGGGGATACAAATGTGGTCGACGTCTATGTACGTTATATCCGCAAAAAGGTGGACCTCCCTGATATGCCTGTACTGATCCATACAGTACGCGGAATTGGTTATGTTTTAAGGGAAGCCAAATGAAGCTGAGAAATAAAATCAAATTGTATACTGCCGTACTGTTTGCCATTCTATTCATCATCATGAATATCACGGTTTATATTACGTTTAGCAAAATGATTCTTAACAATGAGCTAAAGGCAGCTACGAAAGAAATGGAAAAAACAACGACGGATATAGGAAAAGGCCTAGGAAAAATACCGGAAGCAACTCTGCTTCGTTCCTATGTACCGATTAATGGCATGATTCAGATGGTTAGTGATGATAACAGGAAATTATTCTCCGTTACTAGTTCAACAGAACAAAAATTGATTACCAGAAATACGAAATACCTTCAGGGAGAACAAAGCAAATTCATCACTTACCAAAATAAATCCTATACTATCGTTTCCATGCCCCTTATTTTATTAGATGGTAGTGTTGCAAGTCTTCAGGTCACAAACAGCATCCAGCCCACTGTGGATATATTAACCATTCTTAAACTCGTTCTTATAGTAGTAACGGTTATTGCCATCATCCCTGTCATTTTGTCCAGCCGGTTTTTGAGCAAACTCATTACCAGTCCCGTCACATCGATGATCAGGACGATGACCGATATTAGAGAAAGTGGGCACTTTAAAAGACTGCCATTAGAGGCTAAGTCTAAGGATGAACTATTTCAGATGGGTGAAACTTTTAATCATATGATCGAACTGCTGGAAACCAACTACAAAAAACAAAAGCTATTTGTTTCCAATGCCTCACATGAATTTAAAACTCCCTTAACTATTATTGAAAGTTACGCTAGTTTGCTAAAAAGAAGAGGCTTGGCAGAACCTGAACTGTTTACCGAATCTGTAGAAGCAATCCATGCTGAAGCCATCCGCATGAAAGAAATGACGGAGCAGCTGTTACTCCTTGCCAAGCACCATGAGCAATGGAACATCCATCATACAGTTATTGATTTAAGGAATTTTTTATCACAAGCAGCTCAATCATTCCAAAACGCCTTTGGCCGTGAAATTCATTTACGTTCCAAATACGGGAATAGGCTGGAAGTCAAGACGGATGAAAAAAAGCTAAAGCAGCTGTTATTCATCTTCCTTGATAATGCCAGAAAATATAGTGATGAAGCCATTACGCTCGGGTATGGAATGGAGAACGGTTTAGTTTTTATCAAAATAATCGACAGGGGCATTGGCATCCATCATAATGAGCTGCCAAAAGTTTTTGACCGGTTTTACCGGGTCGATCAAGCAAGAAGCCGAAAAATAGGCGGTTCCGGTCTTGGTTTATCCTTAGCGAAGGAAATTGCCGCTGTCCTTAACATCAAGATTGTGCTTGACAGTACAGAATCAGTCGGAACAACGGCCATTCTTTATTTGAAAAAATAATCAGAATCTAATCATCTTCTAATGTTGGTATTAGAAAATAAAACCATGCTACTGAAGCGAGGTGAAAAAATGCAGAAAAAAGCATGGATATTGATCAGTTTTTTTACAGTGATCCTTATTTTTTTGAGTTGGAAGCTATATAGCCATTCGAATGCCACGGAAACCCTACTCTCCAAAAATGAAGCACAAAAGCTCATTCAAGACCGTTATCAAGGCAAGGTTCTCCAAATCAAGTTAACCAACCAACAATATCTCATCGATTTAAATAAAGATAACCATATTTATAGAATTAAGCTTGATGCTGTAAGCGGGCAGGTTTTATCGTTTAAGCGAAACAATTCAACTCAAGGTCCACCTGAAACAGAACCTACAAAACCACCATCTGACTCACCCACCACTCCAGGGCAACAGGTACCAACAAAAAAATTAACAGAGTCTGAAGCAAAGCAAATCGCAACACGTGAGGTTCAAGGCACGATTAAACATGTTCAGCTAGAAACCAATGAAGGAGTCGAATATTATTTAGTTGAAATAGAAACAAATGAAGGACTGAAAGCAGTTGTGCAGATTAATGCCATAACTGGCAAGGTAACCGCTATATCCTGGGATGATCATAAAAAAGAAGATATGCAAAAGGATAAGAAAGAAGATAATTAAGTATTTCTAATGATTATGGATTCTCTCTCAGAGATTTCTAATGTTCCTCTCCCTCTTTCTCTAATCTTCACTGGATATTCTATAATTGTAAAACAACAAAAATGAGGGAGGAAAAAAACATGAAAAATAAGTTAATGGCCGGTTTACTTGCATCGTTTATGGTTTTTGGAGGAGCTATAGCTGTCGGTGCAGCAAAAAATGACTCGAGGGTAGATGATTCCATCCATCAGGAAGACAAGGTGAAAAGTTCAAGCAATGTTAGCACTCTGAATAACCATAAAGTTGAAGTTGAAATCGAACATGGCCATACGATTATTAAACAGAAGACAAAGAACCGTAATGACGATGGACGCCACCATGGCAGACATAGTGGAAATGATGATTCGAAACCTGGCGATGGAAAACATAAAAATAGGCACAGTGGGGATGATGATTAATCGTTAAAATGACAAAGAAGCCCAAATCTACATTTTAGTAGACGGGCTTCTCTTTTTCTTTTATAAGCGTAATTCAGAAAACTGCCGTTATTAGGCAGCCGCCTGTTCATAACAACCTGCCTTCTCAGTCCAAATAAAAAAACCATCTTTCAACTTTATACTAGATGGATAAAAAAATTCGTCACTATCATTTTGATCATGGTCTTTAACTTCTTGATTTAGAAATTCCATCTACTCAGCATGACTGATTGACTAATTATATTTTAATACTAAAAAATTAAAACGCCAATTTAGTTGACGTTTTTGTCTGTTATTATTGAGTGTCTTCGTCGCTTCTATACTCCAAAATATCACCTGGCTGACAATCCAAAGTCTTACATATCGCTTCTAATGTTGAAAAGCGCACCGCTTTTGCTTTACCATTCTTCAGGATAGAAAGATTCGCCATGGTAATTCCAACCCTTTCTGAAAGCTCTGTTACGCTCATTTTTCGTTTTGCTAACATCACATCAAGATTAATAATAATTGCCATATCCTCCACCTCAGACCGTCAAATCATTTTCAGATTTTATTTTAATTGCCTCTTGAAGAAGCCGTTGGAGGATAGCAGCAAATACACCGATCACCAACGAAGCAAAAATGATGATGAGTCCCAAAAATCCAACAGGAGGGTCAACTTTCCTCGCTATAAAATGAAAGAGTGGCAATCCTAATACATACAATCCACTGATTGTAATCGCACAGTACTTTATGTTCTTTAACGCTTTTACAGATAATTCCGAGAAGGCTGTGTTCTCGTCGATGTACCGTAAAAGGTTGAAAGCCTGATAGAGAGCAAAGTAAAATGGTACAGCCGCTCCATACATCACGATAAAAACGAGATATTTAATTGGAGCAATATGGGGATACAATTTTGCTGTGAAATTCGCTATATGGGGCACTAAAAATATACATAAAGCAAGAACTAAGATTCCTATAATAATCACAGTTATTTTTAAAAAAAGTGTCTTTACTTGAACTTGTTTCATAAACGCACCTCACTCCAAAATATATAATTTCATTTTAAATTATAATTTATCGTTTTACAATAAAAAAATATCTTTATTTATTATATTATTATTGTTAATCTATACTTTTTGGCTGGAATGAAAAAGGATTAACCAAGGGCATTTTGGTGAAACTAGAAAGAAAAGGATCTGATTCCATGAGTACCGTTCTTTACTTCTTCCTTGCCATTGGTTACTTTTGTCTTTTCATTTGGGGATTATTTCTTTCAAGAAAGAATGGGTTTGTGGATCTTACCAACGTGCTCTTACTCGTCATAATCGGACTTATATATGATAATTCCATTATCGGATTTGGAAGATTTATGGGTGAAGGGAACAGTTTGGAAAAATTAAGCTATCTACGGTTTTGGTTACACGCCCTGTTCACCCCTACTCTTGTCCTCTTTGCTTGGAGTATTTGTGTTAGAGTGGGATTACCTTGGGCCAAAAAAATATTTTGGAAGGTTTTAGCCATTCTGTTAACATTCGGGTTGATTCTGTATGAACTGCTAACCTCTGTAAAGGGGCTTGTTCTTGAACCAAAATGGAGAAATGACGTATTGACCTATGAACGTGCCGTTCACTCAGAGAATCCCGTCATGGTCATCCTTGTAACCTTGGTGATCCTGATTGTTAGCATTATTTTCATAAGACGCTTACATTTTCCTTGGCTATTCATCGGCACCATACTCATGATTGCGGGTGGCCTATTAACCATCTGGACTAAGAATTTCGCAATGATGAATGTATTCGAATTTGTATTCATTGTGTCTTTACTTTTGACAAAGCATTTTCATGTTAAGTATCAAAACAATCTTTCACCTACACCATAAGATATTTTGTATAGAAATCAGACTTTCTAATTTTCAAAGGTTTTTCAATTGGATCCAACGCATTAGCCCAATTATTTTTAGGCCTAGATTGGGATTCAGACATCACTGCCCCATTTTGACGAAAGAAGCATTTAAGGAAATACTCAGAAAAACAATTAGTGTAGCTAAAACCAACCATAAAAAGATTGGTCACCATTTCTACTTCTTGGGTTTTACAATGAATTTAAGGAATAAAAACAGAACCCTTGATCCAACTTTGGATTGAGGGTTCTGTTTTCTTAGAGTTGAACTGAATATAGGGATTTTTAGCTTCTTCATTATTATGATAATTAATTTCTTGTATTTACAATTGTAGATTCTCTCTCAGAAATTTCTAATGTTCCTCTCCCACTTTCTCTAATCTTCACTGGATATTCTATAATTGTAAAACCACAAAAATGAAGGAGGAAAAAACATAAAAAGTAAGTTGATAGCCGGTTTACTTGCATCAGTTATGGTTTTTGGAGGGACTATGGCTGTAGGAGCAGCAAAAAATGACTCGAGGGTAGATAATTCCATCCAACAGGAAGACAAATTGAAGTGTTCAAGCAATGTTAGCAAAACAAAATCAACTGCTACTATGAATAGTCATAAAGGTGAGGTTGAAATTGAGTACGGCAAGACGATCATAAAGAACAAGAATAAGGGCCGTATTGACGATGGCCGGCACCATGAAAGACATAGCGGAAATGATGATTCGAAACGTGGGGATGGAAAACATCAAAAAAGGCATAGTGGGGATGATGATAGATTGGTGGAGAAAAGTATGAAGCCCAGATCCATGCTTTTGAGGACTGGGCTTTTTCCAATCAGTAAATAAATATAGAGGTTTTTTTGTCTACAGTTTTGAAGTTAGGGGGAAGGTGGTTTTTCTAGTTATTAATTGATAACATATATTATTGAGAGTCGTTGATTTAGCAGGATTTTCAAACATCTTAATATCATTTAGTAATGTTAAATTTTTAATAATGATTTTAAGTATGTTACCAAAATGTGACCACAATTCAATTTTCTTTTTTAAGCGATCCCTATAGTTACCAACAAATATCTGAGATCCTTTCTTAAAAGGGGGCTGCAGATTAATTTTTATTATCAATTTTTCTTTGCAATATTTATTCTTGTGGCCGAAGTAAAAGGCAGATTATATTACATTATGCCGCCCGTAGGTTGCTAGAGTGTAATATTGTTAACATTGAGTTCAAAAAAGTGCGGTAAATCAACGTTTTGGATGTTTTTGGTTGTAACATCTTTAACGGGGATTTACCGTTTTTTATGTGTGTGCGTTGGGAAGACGTTAGCAAAATGTTAGCAAATTAGGAATGAAAAACTTTCGCCTATTTTTACTCACTCAATAGGGTTGAGAGGACGGCATTGATGTTTTTCAATCTGCCTGTCCTCGGAAACATATCCATGGCAATTTCTGCACCATCAGTAAGCGGGAACATTTAATGATTTTATGGTTCTCGGGAACATATCGACACCATATACTACTCTTCTGGCGGCATTCACCCTTCTTCGTAGTGGCCGGAGTTCGACCAACCGATGTCAGTTGGCAAATTTCAAATCATACCTATCACGGAGATGCACGATTTCATCAATCAGCAGCCAGCGCTGCATACTGAATTTGATGAAATCCTCTCCCGAAGAATGATACAAAAAATCAACATTTTCGAAGACTACTTAAATTTGGAATTCAAATCTGGTGTTGATGCAGATATTGAAGGATAAAGCAAAGCAGGACTTCTTACAATTATTTAGGTGGTCCTGCTCTTTTTAGTCATCGTTAGGTAAATACCATCCGTGTTCACGATGAATACTTGGTGCATGTGGAGTTTCATTGCCCCATGCTCTTTTACTCATCTCTTTATCGAATCTTCCAAGTAAGTTCTGTAGGCTACAAGCCGCTTTAAAATCATCACCTGATGAGCAATAGTCTAGTCTTACTTTTTCTCGTGCTGTATCAAGTTCTGCATCTGTTGCATTCTCAAACCATTTACTACTATAAAGGTTTGCTTTTTCTATCTCATCTTTCAAATTATCAAATAATTCTTTTATAGCATCTTTATTCTTCAATCCAAGCACGATAGCAATAAGTGTAGGGATGCTTATTCCAATGAGAGCAAGCTGCTTTTTATGTGCTTTCATCCAAGTCAAAATTCCATTCTTATCTTCAGTAACTTCTTCTAATTCCTGTTCATTCTGGATTCCTTTATTCATAAGAGTTCTCTCCTTTCAACTTTGCTTCCTCTATAGGGTACAGTCTACAGCCACTTTGTCCCGTCTTTTTCAGCCCCCTCATCTTATTTTAGAATCAACTGCGAGACGCACTCCACGTGGCTTGGATGGTGATGGCAGATATATAGATGTAGTAGTGTTTACCTAATACCTTTTTAGTTAATATTCAATTTAACATGTAAAAGGCAATATAAGCTGAGAGTGTGTAATATCGTTAAGCAAGAAGTTTTGCATCTTTAACGTCTTTTTACCGTTTCTTATGGAATTGTTAATAGTTAAAAGCAGATAAAACTAACTCTTCTTCATAAATAATTCCAAGAATATTACTATACCTCTCATTTGACCTATAACTTTTCCATCTTACAACTTCACCCGGTATATTCAATACACTTGTGTCTTTAAAAATAATAACCATAGCATTTTCACATTCAACTATTGTTCCAAAAGCAGTTCCTGCTCCTGATATAATTTCACCTTTCCAAACTTGGAAATTTAATATTCTAGATTTAAAAGACAATTCTCCAGCCCCTAAATCTAATACCGTTACTTCCTCTAATGTACTTGAATTCAGTTTACGATAAATTTTATTATTATTTACCCAAGTCACCTTAGCTTTCTCTTCATTAACAGAATGTTTGAATATTTGATTTTCGTCATAATATTTTTTATTTAGATTTCGAGGATTTAATATAAACTCTTCAAGATATGAAGAGCTGTAGATGTTATTTTTAACCCAACTTGTTTTATTCGAATGTTTCTTAATAACATTTCTGAAATTTTCTTTATAACTCTTATAATCTTTATTATGATTTGGTGGTAATAAAAGTTCAAATATACCTTCTTCTCCGGCAGCAAAAGCAACTCTCCCATATGTCCCGACACTTATGTTATAAAATGGCATATCTGTTATTTTTTCAAACCTTTCCATATTGTCTAAAAAAGAAATAAACAACCCATCATCTGTATTTATTATTAAATTATCATTAAAAGAATTAATGGAAGTTATTACTTCTTCATTAGGAGTTAATACTTTCTTTTCAAGATACCTTTCTAAATAATTTTTAGAAAGGTATATATCATTATTATCTCTATTAAAACAATTAATATCTTTTTCTATAAATATTTTATTTTTCATTGACCCATTATACAAACTATATATAGAATCGCCGTACTTAATAGAAGTATCTCTTAAAATTTCTTCCCAATTATAAATCTCAACTTCCCCAATAAGATTCCATAAAAATAATTTATTATATTTAATTAAAAACTCCCAATATTCTCCTTCAATTCTAAGATTCACAGCTCTCATTAAATATCACAACCTCTATTATCCACGATTTTTCCCATTTGGCTTCTACTTATTATGCCTTTATCGACCCATTTCTTTAAAATTTTAGTAGGTGGCTTATCGTGTATGGATTCTCGATAATCTACGGGATAACCATGCCATTCAGAATTTTTTGTACTATCAACAAATTTAGCAATTTTGACCCATTCTTGTGATCTGTTTTTTCCTAGTCTCTCATTACTAGAATTGATTCTATGTAAAGACCATCCTTTATACTCATTAAAAATCCAATTCTCATCACACATTAAAGTAAATGAGTTAAATTCTTCATCTTGACTAATTTTCCACTCTGATTTATTACGATTCTGTAAGTTTCTATGTTGGTCTGAAAATATGTAAGTACAGTCATTATATTTTTTAGTTTGATGTGTATTAGGCAATTATAAAACTCCTTTTTAATTTAACTTCTAAATTTCGATTACATCGGTGAAATCTTTGTTTTTTTTGCTTAAATTCATCAACCACTAACAATTTGTTTATAAAAATTTATCAAGCTCAAATCTATAAAACCCTTGCATCGATTTCTTATAGATTTCAAAAGCTGAATTAGTCATTAAGTTGTTATTGCTATCTAAAGAAATGTTATTTAGTTGATTATCTTTTTGAAGCTTAGTAATAAGACTCAAAGACAATCCTGTTTTGATTAAATTTATTTTCTTTTCATCGTTAGTCCCGTAAACAGCAAGGTGATATTCATCTTGGGTTATTAGTGAAAAATCATAAAGTGCAACAATTAGTTTATTTAGATGATAATTTACAAAGTCATCCTCTATTTTCAGTTTAACAATTGCTAGATTAATTATTTCTGAATCAGATTTGCTAGATAAATCTACATAGACTTCCTTATTGTTCTCAGCGTAATTCCCAGTTTCCCTTTTTACTTCTCCATAAGAAGCACCCATGTAAAAAAGACTATTACCTTCCTTCACTCGCTTTTTAAAGTAATGAAAGGTTAAGGTTATATTTTCCTTTAATGAGTTGGTTCGATTAACTTGAAGGTACATCTTATAGTAGTTTCTTGCATGTTCGTTAGTTAAGCGTAAAAATTCAAAATCCTGAATATAGTCCTTAACATCCTTTATAAACACAGTGTATATTTTGTCTATAATACCTAATTCCGACCAATTTTCAATATTTCCCTTGGCAGCTGTTTCTATCTGATTATTTAATTTTGTTAAAAATTGTGAAATTGTAATATCATATACACTTTCTAAACCAGAATTAATTAGATATCTCTTCAATTCACCGTTTTTATCGTCTCCAGTTGTCATTAATAAGTCTTCATTCTCTTTAATTAATCTAAACTTTTCTTCTGCTGCCTGTTTATTATTCTTGTCAATTTTTAAATCATCTAAGTTAAAAGACTCTAATGTTGGATTTTCAATTCTATCTTCAAATATATTACTTCTAAGTGTTTTAATTTTATTTTCCATTTTCCCATTCGCTCGATTATAAATATCATTGTTTACGAAGTGAACTTGTGGAAGTAACTTATGCAATTGGTTTGAATAACCATTAAAAATATTATTAAGCCTGTTAACCCTTCCAATTAAATTTGTAAGAGTCTTCCCATTCATGCTGTGTGTATTTAAGATGAATAAGGTATCAATGGGTAAATTTATACCTTCTAGAATAACTGAATTTGCAACTACGTATCTTAAATTAGAAATATCCTTGAATTTAAACTCTAGATATTCTTTAACAATATCTGGCAATTTTCCATGGAGATATACTACACCCTTTGTAAGCAAATTAATCATATAAAAATCCTCATGTACAAAATTGCTCAAATCTTCTTTAAGTTTTTGAATGCTCGAATCTGAATCATATACTACATTTAATCTATTAATAAAATTTTTAACAAACATTTCAATCTTCCTTGGAGACCGAATGTAAATAAAATTCTTCTGTCCTTTATGTTGGGTAATATATGAATACATATCTCCATTAAAATCAAGTTTATAAAACTCATTTACAAAGCGGTTGTATTGAAGAGTTTCAATAGATGATCTATATTCAAATATTTCAGGTTCCTTTAGATTATTTGATATTTTTTGTTCACTAATCTCTTGTTGTTTGTCTAGCTTTAGGTTATGACTTTCAGATATCAGAGGTGATAAATAAACTACTTTTTGATTAGGATTAAGCTTTCTATTTCGTCTTATTAATCTAGATAATAAAATACTTCTTGGATCTTTACCGAATAGGTTATGGGCTTCATCAATGTACAATAAATCAAAACTTACATCGTGTTTGTCTAACAATCTTAAAGCTCTTTCCTGAGTGAAAATAGCTATAAATGTTTCATCACCTTGATACATTTCATCATGAATAATTATTCTTCTATTAATGGTAGCTTGTCGCACATTTCTATATGTTTGTACTAATAGAGATTTAGTTGGAACTATTATTCCAATTTTGTTTTTTGATTCATTTTGTATAATGTGGTCTAATACAAGGGAACTTTTCCCAAAAGAAGTTGGGGCAATATAACTAACTTCTTGAGAATTATCATTTAACAAACTGTTTCTAACCTTTTTCTGTTGATAAGTCTCAATGTAATTTTGGTTTTTATAACTTTCAATCTTCAATTCCATTAAACTATCATTTAGACTTAATTCTTCTTTAAGCAAATTATAACTAATAATATCTTTTGCAATAGGATAAAAACCAAAGTTTATAGAAAAATCATATAGGGGTAAATAATCTTCATAAGTGATTGAATATTTTAATATAATATAATAAGCAATATCCAAGTAGCTCGTATAACGTCGATCTAGTTCATAATGCTTCATAAATAAGATTGCGCAGCCAAGAATATAACTTTTCTCTTCACTGGTTAGTTCCTCATTTATTGTTAGCTTTTTGATAATCTCCCCAAATTCCTCTATCTTATTTATATTTGTTAGAATTGTCTTCTCAGTACTATTCATAACTTTCCTCTCTTCAGGATTCTAAAAAATCCAAAAATAATTCGATTGATTTTTTCGTAATACAAATTACAATAATTTCCTTATACTCAAAATTAGAAACAACCTCTTCTATATTTGTTTTCAGTTCATCTACATCATAATTCTCCCATTGTTCGTTAAGGAAAATGGTAGATGCAGGTATAATGTTATAGTCTTTAATAGAAGAAAAAATTTTATTAGTAAAATTTTTTGATAATTCTTTAATATTATTTCTAATATTCTTGCTTGTCCCAACATCGATATTTGAGGCATGATTGTAGGCATTTTGCCACGGGTTATTCTTTACATTCCCGCTGAATTTATCAGTTAAGTCATCATAAGCTATTTTTACTTTGTTCCAATGTGTGCTACCTTGGCTGTCTTTCTTACCAGATTTACTCTCCATAATCCACTCTGTCTGGTCCTTAGAATAATAACCATCAAACCCTTTTTTAATTGATCCTTCTTCTAAGTTAAAGAAAGTACATTCTTGTTTAAACCCTTGATGCATTAAATATAAATGAACAAAAAACTCAGCAACTCCACCCATTTTTGTATTTTCAGATTTGCTCTCAAAAAACTGCCTAGCCCTCTGCTTAACAGTCTCTATATCATTTCCACTATCACCTTCACATATTGTTACAAAGTGATTATTGATATATCCTAGGAATTCCCCTGTATAGTCTTCAACATCAATTATATGAATTTCAATATTTTCATCTTTAAAGGATTTAGCATTAAATAGATTAATTGTTGCTTCCATAGTATCACTTCGCCCTAATATTATTGATTTCCCATATTTTCCTACTACCTATAATAATACCATTTTTATCCTTCTACACATATTACTTCTCATCTAATATAAGAGCCTTCTATATACTTACTCATGGTTAAAAATTACTATTTGGTTTTGAATCTTGACGGTTACTTCTTTCTAAAAAATGGTAAAATTAAATTACCAAATGTTAAAAAAGGAGATTCTAATGGAAACAGTTCTTAATGCTAAGAAAAAAATAATTGCCCAAAAGACCATAAATGAAATAAGAACATTTCTTTCTGAGCTTCTAAATGGAACACGCAACTATGAGAGTATGTTTAATCTAACTGAGCAAATGACTCATGATTATTCAAATAGATTTATTATTGAACTCTTACAAAATGCATACGATGCGATTTCATTAGATACTAGTTCTGACACTGGAAAAGTAAAAATCATATTGGATGAAAAAGATGATGGGCCCTCGACGTTATATTTTGCAAACACAGGATTACCTTTCTCTCATAGTAACTTTGAAGCCATTTCCAGCCTTGCTTTAAGTAATAAAGACCCAAAAGAAACGATAGGTAATAAAGGAATCGGTTTTAAAAGTGTCTTACAAGTCAGTAATTCACCTAAAATATATTCCGGAAAGTGGCTAGAAAATAGTTTTTCTGGCTATTGCTTTGAATTTAATCCAAAGAAAGTTAAAAATTTATCGCATATTATAGTGGATTTACTTGAAGGGACTGAAATTCCATCTTTTTATAATCTTTGCCAAGTAAACCTTCCATTGGTTGAATGGGATTCTATTACTCTTAATGCCTTTAAGACAAAACTTATGAATCAGTCAGAAACACCCGAAAAATTTATAGAAACTACAGTTAACAAATTATCACCTTATCAATTACCATTCCCTACTGATGAACAACACGATGAAATATTATATCAGCTAGGTAAAGAGGGGTTCGTTTCGGTTATAAAGCTAGAATTAAATGAACCAGATGCGCTGCTTAATACAAAGAATGCTATAAAGGAATTATCTTCAGACTCTATAATCTTTCTAGATCACTTATCAGAACTTGCAATTGTTCATATTGGTAATAATAAAGAGGAAGATTTGTCACGACATTTAATCCAAACTAATTTAGTTACAAATCATTATGAAATCAAAATAAAAAATAAAGAAATAAATGACCTTTTAACTAATCGCCATTATAATTTTGTAGTATTTTCAAAGAGCATCGGCGGAGAAAATGATAAGTCAAAAAAACAAAAGATTTTAAACGCTTCCAATCAACTGAACGGAAAGTGGGAGAGCGTGAGTGAAGCAAGAATAGATATCGCAGTACCAATAACTAACAATCAACAAAAAGGTAAAATGTATATTTTCTTACCAACTAAACAGCATAGTGGATTAGGGTTCCATATAAACGCTCCTTTCTTTGGTCAAATGAATAGAAAGGATATCGACTTTTCTTTACTTCTTAATAAATTGTATATAGAAGAAACTGCACAACTACTGTTCGATTCAATTAAATACATTATTCAAACTAAGCCTAAAAATTGTGAGAATATTATTATTGATTTATTAAGCTTTAGTAGTGATTTTAGTGACATGACATCAATATTATTTGACTCATTCAAAAATATACTTAGTGAAAATAATCTCAAATTCCCTGAGTGGAATATCTTACCTTATAAGAGTAATAATGAAGAGTTATTACTTGGACCTTTGACGAAGGTCTATTTAGTTAATTCAGACTGGAATTACAATATATTTTCGAAAGAGAATCTAATTAAGAGACTTTCTATTAAATTTATTTCAAGTCTTTCAGTGGATCGCATTAGTTCTATTAATAAGCTTGCTACCCTCTGGAATTATCATATGGAACCCAATGATGCTGATAAGGCCAATTGGGTAGAGAGAATGGCTCAATATCTCCATACTAATAAGGCTCCCATTAATCAATGGCAATTATTTTATGAAGAATTGCCTTCTTTAGTTAACAATGCTGATGAGTTAGTAAAAAAATATATTATATTAGGACAGGATAGACAAATTCATGCTGTTCCTAACAATGAATCAGAGACCTATGTATTTTTTCCACCTGCACATTCAAAAGTTGAAGGAGTCAAAGACGAAGATTTAAACATCTCTACTTTTGATGTACCGGAATTTTTATCAAGTAAAATAGCCTATTTAAATACTAATATTCAATTGTACACTACTGAGAATAGTAGAAGAGTAAGAAGTAAATTTTATAACTATTTACGAGATATCATTGAAGAATTTAGCACCGAAAATATTATTGAAAAAGTAATACTACCAGAAATGCCTAGTACTTCTATTCCTCTACATTCCGAGAAATCAAATGAACTGTATCAATTACTCGAATGGTCAATTTCTCTATATTACGGTGCAAGAAATAAACCTGAATCTCTAAGAGAAAATTTTAAAGATATATATGTACCTTGCAGGGATGGGTGGCGAAAGGCAGATCAAGTATATTTTTCTAAGACATGGGATAAGTCGTCCTTTGTAAATCATGGCCAGCTCATAACAGATTTTTTTATTAATCCAAAAAATGGCCCCATTGTCAATGGTTATAAGAAACTAATTATAGACTTTCATGACCTTGATAATAGGATACAAGCATACGGAATTGATAAAGTCGCTGAATTTCTACATTTCTGTGGTGTTGTAGATCATCTGCATCTAGTACCTGCTGTCCCTGATGGAAAACTAACAATAACTGGCGGAAACCGCTCCTTTAGTTTTCCAACTGAAATTAATGGATACCTTATCCCTGAACAAATTGAGGTTTATCGGAACTATATTGACGAGCTTAGAGGTGAATATGTTAGCAATTTTCAATATGAAGTTGTAAATTTACTAACAGTTGAAGGTTTTGATAGATATCATGATTTAACCGAAGAAGGAAAAAGCTTATTTGCAAAATTAATTTTTATATCTATTCCTAAATGGTCTGATTGGCAAACTTGTAGAATTAGAAAACCCGAAGGAACGTTTTGGTGGAAGGACATACCTTCTCTTATTAAACTATCGTTACAAGAAATTCCTTGGATACCATATTACATTAATCGTAAGGTTTCATATAATTCCCCAAAAGAAATATGGTATATTCCTTCAGTTAGCCTAAGAAGCGCTGCATATACCTATGCTTTCATTCCACATATTGAATATGATTTTGCAAAGCTTTTGGAAAATGAGAATTCTCTTAACGATCTTCAGGAAATTGGACTTGGTAACTTTGAAGTATCTTCGCTATCAGAGGGAGGCAAGCTTCTTGACCATTTAGCAAATATCTTTAAGGTTGGAATGGTTGCTAGTGAATTAACAAACTACTTCAAACATCACTATCGCTTTGCTTGGGAAAAGGTTGTTAAGTATTATGAAGATGATGATTATGACCCTAATAATATATATAAACCTAAATCCTTAGTAATAACAAAAGCGGGGTACTTACAAACCGTAGATATAGAAAATAAGCAGACTCCAATTTATGTACCTGACCATAAAAAGTTATTTATTCAATTACAAAGTAACCCTTCCCTCGGAATACTTTTGATAGATGCCGGTAGAAGATATGTTCCGTTATTAAGAGAAGTATTTGGTGAACGATTAACAAAATTGTCTGATTTAGACCAATCGTTTTATGTAGACGGAATTAAATGGTCACCTTTACAAATTGAAAGTCTTGAAACTAGCATTTTAGATGGCAAACGAAGTTGGTTGTTACCTTATATAATGACAATAGCTTCTTACCGTGAAGATAGTAATCTATCTATTGGTGGCAATCGTTTTAACGAGCTTATTTCACTTATTAAAAGTGCTAAATGGTATGAGTGTAAAGATTTAGTTGTTTCACTTGAATCTAAGGATGGAGAGATTATCGAGCAAAGAACAGAAAACGTTGCAGTATGTAAAGAGACAAAAACATTTTTTATTTCCTGTAAAGAATCTATTTCACTTGAAGAGTTTGCAACTTCAATTCGTGAGTATTTGGAAATTGCACCTATTGAGTTACCATTAAAGTTTGCTTTATCAAAGTTGGTTACCGACTTTGATGTGGAACCAGAAGAATTAGAGATAATTTCATCTTTAGAGCATATAAAAATCACGCAGGAGAATTTTGAAACAATTAAACGACTAGTGAATGATAACCTCCAATGGGTAATTGAATTAATTACTCCAGCCATTGTTGCTTTAAAAGGTGAGCATGATAAGAATGTTATTAATTTCCCAATCATAGACAGTGAAAGTACATTAAAGCAACACTTTAGTCAATTTATTCCTGACCCTCTTGTTTTAGATGAGCTAATTAAGTTCTCCAAAGAATCTCAAAATCTAAAAGAAATGGGATATAAACTATATAAGGCCTACAATATATCTTTAAAGGAGTGGAACTATGCAATTGAATTGACACATAAAAATCCATTTAAAATATATAATGAGGAATTAACAAACCTCTTCATAAACTACAAGGAAATTTATGAAACAATTGTGTTTGGAATAATTCGAGACAAAGTAAATAAACAATCACTTCCCATAAAAGATTATATTGATGCAAAAGAAGCTTATTCTAATTGGCTTATGCCAATAGAGTGGAAATTTTTGTGGTGGGACATTAATGATAATATTTTCTTAGAGAAATTATTGGAGTTCCTAAAAGAACAAGATATAAATTTTCAGTTAGAATTGTCAAACAAAGATACTCTAAATCAGTTCATTTTAGAAGAGAATATTGATTTAACTCCTAGTCTAGATATATCAAGACATAATAATTTATTAATAAAAGATTGTTTAAATCAAATACAAAGAGCAACTATCGCACTATGTCAAAAAAAGCAAATAGACATACCATCATATTGGTTGCAGACAGAACAAACATTTTTAGATCACATAAAGAGCAATAGGGATAAAGAAATTTTAGAAATTAGATATTGGGGAAATAACGAAGCTTATGCTTACATTTTTGAAGGCGAAAAGTTTTTAAATGCTTTTCAAGAATTAAAAGAACTTATCGGGAACATTACAACCTATCATGACCTATTAAACTACCTTAATGATGAAGAGACAAATGTAGCAACGATAGATGATATTATTGAAAAGGAAAAAGAGAAAAAGCGTAAAGAAAAAAGACTCGTTAAGATTAACGGTCAATACTTCGATACCGATGAAAGTAACATTGACAAGTTAAATGACGTTATTAGTAGTTTTGATTTCGAACAAATGAATATCAATGGGTCGGTCGGTAACCCACTATCACTTAAAGAAGTTTCTAAGAAAACTGTTAAACCTCAAACCAAACTTGGGGGTAGTATTAGAAAGGGGAAAACCAAAAGATTAAGTAGACACATTGAGAATGTTATTGGGCTTGCTGGAGAATTAATCATTTATAACCATCTAAAGAAAAATAACAAAGGCTTCAGACCGGAGTGGTGGAAATCAGAAAATAGCCTATCTATTTACTCTGATAATTTGGTAAGTGATTCATTAGGCTATGATTTTGAATTAAAACAGAATAATAAGACATACCATATTGAAGTAAAAGCAACGATAGGTAACGACTTCTCTTTTAATATGGGTACTTCAGAAACTCAAAAAGCCTTCGAAGACTCTAAAAAGAAGAATATTGAGTACATGATTGTTTTCATTACGAATGTATTTGAAAATCCAGAAATCTATTGGCTTCCAAATCCATATTCAAATAAAGGAAAGTCAGTTTTTAACATTAAAGATGCTGGTGTAAAAATTAGTTTCCATATATAGACTTTCCCTAAAATTACCTTTTTATTTTAACCAAATAATTAAAGGAAGTCCTGTTGCCTGTCAATAACAATAACAGAAAACAGGACTTCCTTTGCTTATATAGTATTACTGGAATCATAATGCTAAATATATATCTAGGTCATTTTATTCCCATATCTGGGTGGAAATCTTCTTAATAAATGGACTAAAAACATTATCCCATATTAAAAATTTATTGGTTATTTGGTCTAACCCATTCTCCCATGTTTCTGTATCTAATGAACAATCATTTATATCTACTTGTATCCTACTTGACTTTTTTTGCTCCATTTTTCGCCATATTATTTTTTCACCAAACTCTTTTTCTATCTCTTCACGAAATTCAAAAAGATACTCAAAGATTTTTTTATTGAGTTCAATGTTAGACTTATCAATTACTAATTGTATAGAAGAACTTTCTTTCCTAACAATTATTGAATAATAAACCCCACCCACACCAGTTCCAGCATTCAACCAGTTATCATCTGTTGGGTTCACATTACTATAAATATTTGTTTTCTCATTAAGCTTTTCTAACAGGGCTTCCCAAAATTTACGACGTTTTTGATGCCTTTCTGCAATCCGTTTTTTCTCGCTTCCTAAATTTTTCACCTCTTGACTAGGGCCTACCACTTTTGTAAACAACGGTGAAACAGTAGTATCATTAACTTTCAAAACCTCAATTTTGTATAAAAACCAACTACTATCCACAGGGGTTACTTCATTTAACCATTCAAAAACCTCTATATGTTCTACCCTTGGTTCCGGGCTAATCCAAATAACAGTTTTAGCAGCAGTACCCACTGTATAAGTAAGAATTTGTCCAAGATGTGTGTGATCTGTTTTTTCAAGTTGATTTTCAATAATAGCACTATTTCCTTGTTCATCCTCACAATAAATATCAACATTGAATGAACCTATTTGTTTTTCAGTTTCAATAACATTTAATGTAATATCTAGTTTATCATTCAAAAAATCAATATTCTCTGCAAGCCATTTTGTAAAGTGCCTTGGCTCACTCTTCCATATGTCTCTGACATTTATAAACTCTAACTTTTTAATGTCCATGAAGTAGTCTTCCTTCCCCTCAGAATGACAATAACAAGCTTTATAATTTAAATAGAATTAAGTACCTTTCCCTAATCTGGGGGATGGGAAAGCAATTAAAGTCTAGCAGGATAATTTTACTATTTTAAAATTTGCAAAGGAAAGGAATCATCAATAGCTCCCACATTTACTATCCTTTTTTGATAAATGTTGGACAATTTCTTGGTATTGTAAATGAAGTAAACTCTTTACCCGCGCCTTCTTCTGGCTGGTTAATGATAGCTTCTCTTAAACTTGGATTACTAATACCAATAGGCATAGCACTATCTCCCTCATACATTGCATTAAGATGGTCTATGTATTTCCCCTTTGTCTTCCCACAGCTACATTTTTTCATTTTTAGGTCGAGGCTAAATATCTCGGTACACTCAAGGCATAATAAAAGTTTCATTTATATCACCATTTGTTTCAGCTTATCTACGCAAAACATTTTAATTTGATTCATAACAATAATACTCGTCTAAAAATTTATTCTTACTTGGAAAACCGGAGCAAATCAAATCTGACAATTTCTTGGATTGTTCAGATTCCCCTAATGTGTATTTGCACATATGTATTAATTTTTCTTTTTCAATTGGTAATTCATTTACCTTTAATTCCTCAAATAAATTAAACAATTCACCAATAACTCCAAGTATTATAGCTGTTTCACTAGTATAAATTAGATTTGACTGATTTTTGATATATTCTCTTTGGAAGTAACTCTTAAAATTATCCAACTCCAAATTAAAGTCCAATTGTCTATAACCTTCAAAAGAATAATTCTCAAGGTTTCTTTCTTCGATAAGATGCTGCGGGTAGCTATGGGTCAATTCCGTAATACCGATTTCTTTTGTATTTAAATCCGAATACTTGTTCCAGACATAACCATGTGAACCACCGCTACCTAAATCGTTAGTAATTATCAGCTTACCCTCATTTAAAGATGGATTGATATTGATTTCTATGCCGTACCTTGCATAACTAGCCACAAAACTACCATTCTTCCTTATATTACTTTGATAACCATTATTATTTACTAGCTTATAGATATCTTCAACGAAATTTTTACTACTCCCGGTAACTATATATCTAGATTTTCCTGTTAAATCAATAATACTGTTAGCTAAATAGAATTTTGCATAATACGCAGTAATTTCAATCCAATGCTGTAATCCGCCGTCATATAGCTTTAATGCACATAAGTAATTATAAAAAGCCTTGTAAAAGTTAAATAACGATTCATGTAACAATAACGCCTTAAAATAATCTAAATCTTCCTGTTCTAATTCAACTTCAACCTGATTATTATTTATAGAATTTTTAAACAGGTCTATGTTTTCAGGATATACTTTTTTAATAAAAAGGGGAACATTCCACTCGCTAGGTCTAGGAGGTATTCCTCTTATAGATAAACTCTTAGTCTTATAATCCGTTTCTTTATAAAATTCAATCAAACTTTTTCTATCCATACTTTCCCCCTTAAACACCTAATAAATTACTGTAAAGCACCTTATACTTTGGTTTATTTCTGTCCATACTTAAAATAAGTTGTTAGTGCAACTTGTAAGTCTGACAGAGAAGAGATGCACAAGCATCTCTTCTTTTTATCTTGTAAATATAGTGGGTACTTCTATGGTTACACCCTATATTTCTTAAAGTTCTCTGCCTGCTCAAATATCTCTTTAAAAATCTCGTCTTTAGGAACAGGAGGGTAATCGTTTTCAGCAAGCGTTAAAATAAGATCAACTTTCAGCTCTGCCTTAATATCATCTCTACTCGACCAGTCTGTATATCTTGCTTTATCCGCGATGATTACTTTTATTTCTTGTGATAGTTTAATAAGTTTGTCGTGCGGGTATTCAAATTCATGTTTCTCGGATATTGCTTTGAGAATATCGTAGAAAGCCTTTTCCTCATAATCAATTCCTAAATCCTTGAAAGAATCCCGCTCTTTTATTAGTTCTGCAAACAAATCAGCAAATTGTTCTGCAACATCATCCAAAACATCACTTTGCAAAGCTTGGAAGTCTTTTCTTTCATTATATTGTTCAACCAATTTTTTAAATCTTTTTGAAAAGTCGACACCCTGAATTTTATTGGTTTTTTTAAATTCCTCAATTGCTTTTGACAGTAGTTTTTGTAGAAGCTTAATTTTAGTGTTTGGTAGTTTGATTTTATTAATCTTAGCTAAGTATTCGTCACTAAATAAATCCGCATTATTTTTCGGATCATTTTTATTAAGTTTGAATACTTCTTCCACGCCCTCACTTATTAACGCTTCCTCCATCATCTGCCTTACTTTTTCATTCATTTGGGCAGTATCCGGAGCATCACCTTTTGCCCGTAGGTTGCTAGAGTGTAACATTGTTATCATTGAGTGCAAAAAGTGCGGTAAATCAACGTTTTGGATGTTCTTGGTTGTAACATCTTTAACGGGGATTTACCGTTTTTCGGGGGAAGACGTTAGCAAAATGTTAGCAATTGTATAAAGAATACCTATATTCTACAACAATTAATATTTGGATTTGATTGCAGATATTATGATGCGGTAGTGTTGACTACTCCAAATTTAAACCCTTATCTTTCCAAACGATTCTAATTCAATGAACTTTGAAGATGTGAAGTTCGGATCCATCTTTTTTCGTATTAATTTAAATAATTGGTCATTATGAGTAGAGAGAATAACTTGTTTGTTTTCCTTTGTAGTTATACTTCTTAACAAATCAATAAATGACAATATATTAATACTGTCTAAATGCTGAACAGGATCATCCATAAAAATCGTATTTAAATTATCTTTGTCTTCATTTTCTAATGCTCTAGCAATAAAAATACTTAAAGATAAAATATTCAATTGAGCAGCACTAAAATATATAACTGGAGCAACATCCTCTTCTTTACTACTAGCATAAATATTGATTTCTGGTTTTTCGCCTGAAAAATCCGGCTCAAACTTAATTATTTTCATATCAGGATGTGGCTCTATCCTTTGGTATATATTATTTATCGAGTACAAGTTAAATACTTCATTTATCCTATCCACTATATAACTTTTTCCAAGATTTATTGCAATACTTAGTTTCTCATTAGCCTTTTCTATTGTTGATAGTTGTTTAACTAGTTGAGCCTTTTCTTTAAGCTTTTTTGCCCTAACTAAGTTATTTTCTAGTATATTTGTGTATTCTTGCAATTTTAACAAATCACTTATTTTCGATTCAACCACATCTATTTTTTCTAATGTAGTCTTTTTTATATTTTGAAGTACCTCTTTTTGAATAGGACTTTCCTTAATATTTTTTGTCCAATTTAATATAAAGTTTGAAATACTACTGCTCACAATATTTTTCTTTGAAGTTAATTGTTCTGCTTGAGATCTAATTGAATTAATATCAATATCTTTTAATTCAACCATCAATTTTGCATTTTTTCTTTTTATATTCCTTTTTATTATATTATTTTTTTTAAAGTTATCCTTCATTTCATATAATTTATTATTTATTTGAACTTTATTGTAATCAGAATCTATATTAAGAGTATTTAATAGGTTAATAACATTTTGGTAGAGAGGATTTAAAAGTAACTCTTTCTTACTTAGATTAACTTCCTCAATTTCCATTTCTATATTTCGGATATCTTCTACCAATTTCTTTTGTTCTTTTTCGAGAATAGTATTTTCATTAGTTAATTTAAGTTGTTCATTTCGGGTTTCCGATATCTTCTCATTCAGCAAGTCTATATAATGTTTAGTTACATTAAAAAAACTTTCGTTCCCTTTTATAGAAATTCCAGTACTATAAATAAGAGTTTTTGATTTTTCAAATTCCTCTTTAAGTTTCTGCGTTTCTAGTTTCTTTTTGTTAATAAAATCAAGGTTCAGATTATTTTTCGCTTCTATAAGTTGAATATCATAAGATATTTTTCTTATCATCTTTCTAATTTCTACCCTAAAGTCTTGTAAAACTTCTTCCAGCTTTTTATTTGAGTTTTCAATAATACTTTCGTAGTTATTTATCTCCTTTAAAATTCTCTCTAGTCCAAAAATATCTTGAACTTGTGCATCAACCTTTCTTAATAATTCTTTATAATTACTGTATTCTTGTTTACACAACGGACATGATTTTGTTTGGGTTTCATCTACAAGCTTTCTTCCAATTTTAATTATTTGATTTAGTTGACTATTGAATTCCCCGAATTCCGTATACTCTTTTTTCTTTTGATTGAGGCTTTTTGTATCAGAATTAATTTTATCGAGAATTCCTTTATATTCAGATAGCATTTCATTTATTCTTGGATCAGATTTATAGTTATTTTCAATTAATAATTCTCTCTCCAAAAGTAAAATATTATTATAAAAGTTTAATTTATTTTTTAATTCATTGATACGTCCTTCTCTTTTAGAAATAAATATACTAGATTTTTCATGAAAATAATTCAACCTTTTTCTTGACCAATTATACTGATTATATTTAATTAGACTGTTTTCTAGCAATTTTTTTGAATTTTCATTTTCCCCTTCATAAGATATCTTCTCTTTAATATTTTGTTTATTGGTATTTAAATTTCTTTCTACTTCATTATTTGCTTTCACAAAATCAAGTAATTTTTTATTAAGATCATAAACTTTCTCTGTTAATTTGTTGATTGTTTGTTTACTATTAATAAAAAAATCGGTATTTTTATTAATGTACTTCAACTTTTTGTATTCGTTATATAAATTAATGCCAGAATTAATGTTATTCTCAATTTCCTGATTATTTCTTTCTATCTCTTTTTCTTTATCCAATATTAAATTTTTTTTCTTTAATTCTTGATCTGTTGTTTGTAGTTCTATAAGGTTATTTTCATAATCTTGAAAATTATTATCAATATTATTACAAATATCAACATAATTAACAGAGTTTTGTCTTTGTAACTCAAAATATGTTTTTTTCTCAATAATTAAGTTAACAAAATCATTGAGATGTTCTTCATTACACTGTTCACTAACTGCTTCCAGTTTTATTTTTTCATCTAGACCTTTATTAAAATTGGCAATAACCTTCTTTATGGAATTTAATATGTCACTTGAAACAACTAAAGTTTTTATTTCTTTTTCTATGCCTCTAAGTCTCTCCACAATTGAAGCTTCTTGCTTTTTTCCAGTTTGCAAAATATTAAGTAGATCTAAATATAAACTTGTTTCGTTATTATGGTCCCAAAAGTTTTTTAAGGTGTTATATCTTTCCCTTGGAGAAGCAAATCTTAAAAACGAATCAATTTTATCTTGCCCAAGAACATTTGTTGATAAAAACTGTTTAAAATCAATGTTCTTAAAAAAATCAGATTGCTCAACTATGGATCCGGGTTTATAATCAGTTTTCCTATTGTATTCTCCTATTTTCTTTGTATGGACCTCTATTACGTCATTTGTTTCACTAATGATCTTTACTCTTCCAAGTTCCTTATCAGTAAATTTATTTTTTAATATTACTCCTTGTTCACTTTCAACTATATTTTTAATTTTAGGATTATCTTTTATTCTATTTATTTCCCCTGTTAGGGACCATTCTATAGCGTCAAAAAATGAAGTTTTTCCAAATCCATTGGGAGCATATATTACCACAAGATTTGCTATTTTCCCATCAGGTGTCATAAAGTCGAAAAATTGTCTATCTTTATATACTCTAAATGAATCAATTTCAATTCCCATTAACCTTTTACTCAATCATAAACACCTCCAAATACATTTGAAAAATATCATCCTTGTCCTTTTTTCTTAGCAAATGGTACAAAATTTCGTCATTCTTTTTTACTAAATCTAACAAGTTACTTTCAGCAATACCAATTTTATTATTTTTCACTTTTATATCAAATAATTTATCAATTAGAAGATTTTGTATCTCAATTGTACTTAGAGGGAAATTTACATTTTCTATCACTAACTTTCTTGTTGAATATTTATTTTGTTCAATTTTATATTTAAGTTCTTTAGAGACCGAATCTTTACAAATAAAAACTATGTAAATATTCCAAATTTCAATATCCTTTTCCAATTCACTCTGAAAGTAAAGTGCGATATCACCCGTAATTCTTTTCCAAATTTTTTCTAACTCATGTCCATTTTCAAGTACTACAGTGAATATATGCAATTTATAATCAGTTTCATCTTTTATCCAGCACTCAATTAGATCATATCCTGTATTATCTTCACTTAATTCTTTAATTAATCGCATTATCTCTTCTGATTTATGGAACATCATTAAAAACCCCCGCTATACTTCTCTTAACTTCTTGTTTTATTTCACTTGGACTTTCTAAATCATCATCAAACCTAGAGAATTCGTCGAGGAATAAATCTATATGAATGCACTCTATTCCCTTATGATAATCTGGATCATCTATATCAATTTCTTTCTCATATAGTCTAGCTTTATCAATTTGTTTAAGAACTTTATTCTTTATCTTTGTCTGGTTATAACTTTTTCTTGGAGGGGTCTTCCCATTCATATTTATAACTATAAGATCATTCTTATTTAAATCGTGATATACTTCGTAATATAAATTCATAACACATTCTGATAATGTAGCTTCATTTGAAAAAAACATTCTAATATTTTGTAATGAGTCATTTTTTTCTCTAATCAACCTAAAATTATGTGGACTTGGAATATTACTAGTATCTAAATATAAATAAGTTAATAATGTTATCCATCCTTCCCACAAATTCCTGTTAACCATTTCCATCTCATAGGAATCATTGTATGGTAAAAAAATTTTATGTTTTAAGTTATCTATTAAAATTTTGGGATTTAAGTCTAATAAATTTGTTGCACTTTTTTGCAAGAATTTTTTAGTCATTCCCTCAATACGGTTAAATGCTGTTTCAATATATGTCTCGAAGCTCAATAAGTCCCCCGGAAAAAGTTCAGGCAAGCCCTTATTCTTTAAAATATCATTTACATTCGAAATTTTTAAAGCTTGCAAACAATTAAATGCTCCACCTTTTTCTTTTAAATCTGTAAATATACCAACCAAAAAGAGGTTATCAAAATGTTCTATATACAATCCTGCTCCTGAAAATCCCCTTATATTCGCAGCTGCATCTTGATCATATGAATCAATGTTCATCTCTGGGGAAAATTCAATTATTTCCTTTGACATATAAGTAATTTTACTAGGTAATCGTTGCCTTGTTTCCTCACTCATCTTCGTCTTTAATATATGTGGATATCCATAAATTCCTAATGAACTATTTATTGAAGGAACAGAAATTAAAGTCGTAGTTCTGATTGGAGTATATTCAACTAAAACTACTACAAGATCTAATTTGTCATGCTCATAAAAATCAATAACTTTAAGTAAATCCTGTTCATCATTTCCAATATATCTTTTAATTACTATGTCTTCTTGATTATATTCTTGTTTGTATTCTCCATAACCCTCTAGACAATGTTTAGCTGTCAATACATATGTGAACTCCTTAGTATAAGGTTGGAAAAGACAGCCACTACCACTAATGCCCTTACATTCAACTTTTACAGCTAACTCTTCATATTTTTCGAAAATATTCACTCTTGTTTAACCTCCACGGTATAATCCTTTTTGGTATCTAAAAAAATACATTCCATTCCATAATCTTCAATTTCTTCTTCCGTGAAAATATTCGAAACTGTACTATAATTGAAATAAAACCTAACTTTTTCAGTGGTATTTTTTACAATTTTTGCTAAGCACTCCTTATGGGGAAATCCATGCTTACTTCCATCGGTACTTACTATGAAATTTTTACATTCAATGAGATTAAGCAATTCCACACTTGTATTAAACTTACTACCATGGTGAGAAACCTTCATTAGATTTACTTTTAGCTTGTTTTTATTTGAATATCCTAAAGATCTTAATGAATTAACTACAATAGATGGATGAGAATCTCCTAACATCAAGAGTCTAATTCCATTAAATTCTAGTAAGAAAGCAATACTGCTTTTATTTGGAAGTCTTTTATCTTCTATAAATTTATTTTTTATTAGAGTTTCGATGCTAATATGATAATCTGTAACAGAGGACATTTTAGTATTTGTATCACATTCAATTTCCCATTTATTCCAAAACTCTCTTAACGTATCTATATCTGGAGATAAAATAGTAAAACACATTCCATTAATATCTTCTTTATTTCCTGAAACTAGTACATTTTCGTACCAAGAATTTGTCTTTTTTAATTCTTTCTCTAAACTCAGACCCTGCCGTATACTCATTTTTTTGTTATCTGGTTGAAGTGGAATAATCTTGGAATCATCTTCTTCAAGGGAAAAATAATTTGATATTATGCTACCAGAGTTAAACCAAATATTTTTAAAAATATTTTTATTGATTTTTGTATCTTGAAAAAGCTTAATTATTCCCGATATATGATCATCATCGGTATGTGTAATTACCAATAAATCTATTAATTTACCCTCCATAGAAATATTTTCAATTTCAGACTTTAGTCTTCTATAACACGCTCTCCCTCTACCACCATCTATTAATATATTCATTTCTTTTTCTTCAGTTAGTAAACTTATTAATAAACAATCTCCATTTGTAGCAGGCAATACCTTAACATAACTTTTCATTATTTTCCCCCAAATAATTTGTCTAAAAAGTCTACATTATAAATTTCTGTTTTTCTCAAATAAAAATTTTGTCTTGATACAGTTTTGATTAATCTATCTATTTCAATCCTGTAATCTCACAGTTTTCAACAAGCCATATATGCAAACGAGTTTTCTTTTCGTTATTTTAATTGTATATTTTCTCCATAAACCTTTCTACAAATTTTGCTATAATTTGCACATAAAAGAACATTTATTTATTCACAATTTCTTATTAATTTATAAGTATCCTCCATCTATGTTATGGCAGGGAGGAAGTAGTAACACTTGCCTATATCAAGAATCTAGGACTTTAGAATTTATGAATATATTTCGAAACTTTTTCAGAACTAAAAAATGCCACAGGTTACATGACATATTGTACGATAATGTCATAAAACCTATAGCATTTTTTGAAGGTATTTCCTTTAAGGCTTAATCAGTTTGGTCAACATACTTCTCAATATCCTCCATTATCGTCTTATGCGTGCTCTTACAGGGATAGCAATAATTATCACTTTGTCGATACCTTTCTTTAATCACCAATCGTTTCGTTTAATCCTTTGATCCATTAAAATAGCATAAATATAGGAGGGTGTTCCAAAGGAATTATACCTTAGAACGCCCCCCAAATTGAATCTCGCTACATTTATGTTGATACAATCACCAAAAGTGAGGAAATTCGGTCAAATCCATAATAAAGTGAATTAAGCTTCTTTTTTGTAATACTTTTAATTTACAACGTCAATTCTATTTTAAAACACATTATGTGGCTGCCTCATGATGATGGGTAATCCCCTGTTCAAATTGAACTGACCATTTATTATTTCAGGAAGTTAATTTTGAATCAACATCTAGGCGCCTTTCTAATTTTCGAAGCAAATAGGAAAAAAGCATGACAAGCACTAGATAATAAAACCCTACTACAATATAAGTGTCTAACTGCCGGTAGTTGGCGGCCGCTTCTGTTAACCCTGTACCCCACAAATCGGCCATCCCTACATAGGCAACCAATGAGGAATCTTTTAAGCCGATTATAAATTGATTGCCAAGCGGCGGGATGGACAGCTTAAATGCCTGAGGCAAAATGATACGTCGCATCGCTAGTGAATAGGACATACCGAGTGACCGTGCTGCCTCCATTTGTCCATTTTCAATCGCCTGAATGGAACCGCGAAAAATTTCCGCAATGTAGGCTCCGCTATGTATGGCAAGTGCCAATGCACCTGCCCAGAACTGAGAAAATGTGACGATGGACGCAATTCCGAAATATAGAATCGCAATTTGCACAATCAAAGGAGTCCCTCGAATCAGACCGATATAGAACAGTGCAACCTTGTTCAGCCATTTGTTGCTAGAGATTCTAAAAAAAGCGATGACAAGTCCTATGAAGCATCCGATTAGTAGCGAAGTAATCGTAAGCCTCAAGGTGAGAAGCGCCGCAAAGATAAATACATCATAGGTATCCATAAAAATATTTACGATGAACCTCACCTTCTTTACTCTTTTTTATTACTGTGCCCCTAAAAAACTAACACTCTACCACTCACCTAAAATACTGCGACCGAACCATTTTTTGCTGATTTTTTCATAGGTTCCATCTTTAATAATTTCATCTAGGGCCTTATTTAATTTGTCCAATAGCTCCTTGTCTTCCTTTCGTACCGCAATCGCCTGGTCATCCTGGGAGAGCGTTTTACCTACATCCTTAATCTTGATGGCACCCGCTTTAATAATCGGTAGTCCGATCATTTGATCGGTAATGACCGCATCCAGCCTTCCAGTCGGCAAGTCCATGAGTGCAGTAATGTCACTGTCATACTCAACTACAAGATTCTTATCTGTATTCTGCAGAGCCAAATCTTTATAGGTACTTGCCTTCACGACCCCAATTTTCTTTCCCTTTAAATCCGCTACCGATTTTATATCCTGGTTGCTTTCCGCCACAAAAATTTGTGCTCCGGATCGATAGTACGCATGGGTGAAATGAACTGATTTTTTCCGTTCCTCAGTAACAGTCATGCTTGCGAGAATCGCATCATACTTTTTCGCCTGCAATCCCTGAATCAATGTCTCCCATGGATTAGTGACCGGAACCGGTTTCATCTTCATCTTTTTCGCCAGCGCTTCTCCAATTTCCACATCAAACCCCTGCAATTTTCCATTCTCTTTAAAATTGAACGGTTTGTAGAGGCCGCTCATCGCATAGCGGAATTCCTTCTGTTCCGTACCGCTGCTTTTTTCAGACGTACTGCATGCAGCAAGCAGTAGTGGAATCAATAACAATGACATTAATAATCCAATTAACCAGCGGTTTTTCATGACACCACTCCTTCTTTTTTACAAAATACTTTTTAAAAATTGTTTTGTTTTCTCATTTTGTGGATTCTTGAAAAATTGCTCCGGTGGACCTTCTTCTAAAATTTTCCCATCACCCATAAATACGACTCGGTCAGCCACTTCCCGGGCAAAGCCCATTTCATGAGTAACCACCATCATCGTCATACCCTCCTTTGCCAGCTGCTTCATGACCAGAAGAACCTCTCCGACCAATTCAGGGTCGAGAGCGGAAGTCGGCTCATCGAAGAGAATGATACGGGGTTCCATCGCTAGGGCACGAGCGATGGCGACCCTTTGCTTTTGACCGCCCGAAAGACTTTTTGGATAGGCTGCAGCCTTATCGCTCAATCCGACCTTTTCAAGCATTTTCAACGCTCTTTCCTTAGCCAATGATTTGTCCAATTTTCTTACATATACAGGCGCCTCCATGACATTTTCAAGGACATTTTTATGGGGGAACAGATTGAAATGTTGAAAAACCATTCCGACTTCTTCGCGGATTTTATTTAAATTTGTTTTAGTCGGATCAATTTTTTCTCCCATTAAGAAAATTTCACCCCGATCGAACATCTCGAGAAAATTAAGACAGCGAAGCAGTGTACTTTTTCCCGAACCACTGGCACCGATGATGACGACAACCTCTTTTTCCCCAACGGAAAGATTGATTCCGTTTAAAACTACATGTTGGCCGAACGATTTTACCAGGTTTTTGATCGTAATCAGGTTTTTTCACCCCCTTTATTATCAGTCTATTCTATGATTGTTTTAATAATTATTGTAATCTCCTCTTTTCTGAATGTTTCGTTAATTAAAACGACAATGGTAATGGAAAACCCATTGATTTGGAATTAATGATATTTATTAGATCTTAAAAAATAGAATTTGGTTACTAAACTGACTGTACGTGATAAAAAAATAAAGAAGATTATAATTATCTTTATAAATATGGGATGTTAATGAGGAAAGCTGCCGGTGCAACAGTTGAAATTTTAGTTATAGGGGGAGAACGCTTCATCACCATGAACTCGTTCACATTTTTGCAGAAGAACTTTAAATGGTCAAAGCAACTGGATAACGAGGTATGTAAATGATCCTCAAAACAAAGGTAACCTTAGTGTTATGATTCTTGAGCTAGAATATGTTAATCATCTCGATTCTTGGTGCCCTGGTTTCACTAGCTCTAACTCTATGGCTTCGGCAGAACTTAGAAGATAAAATTGAACATGCGCTTAATAGAGCTTTGGCAAGACTGAACTCTATCGGAAAATTTCCCTGAATAATCAGACTGTTGCTCCTCAAGTTGCTACGTTGATTTTTAGCTGCTGTCTAGTTTGCGCTGTAAACAGCAGCTTCCTTCTGAAATTCAATAATCATTTGTTAAGATTAACAGTAGAAAAAATGGAATATGGACCATAATAGATCTTAGATTTTTTGTTTAAGCTTTTCGATGGTTCCTAGAATTTCATTTCTATTTTTTGCTAGTTTAACCCATTTTGGCAATCTTGCCTCAACACTCAAATAATAAGATCCAAATGGTCTTATACGTTTCCTTACATAATCCTCTACATGTCGAAGATGTTCTAGATTAAAAAACCAAAGATTATGGCCACAGCATTCCTTTTGGAGAAATATTGGTAAACCAAAGTACCAATCAACACCTTGTTTTTCATCAAATAAATCATGATTGTATTTCCATAAATTTTCCCAGTTTCTTTTAGGATGAATATCCTTTGTGAGTCCACAGTGACTGCACAGAAACCTTTTCGATTCATGTCCTAAATAACAAAATTCTTCTTTACCTTTTGCGTTGATTGGAGTAAAAACTCTCGCACAATGATCACACCTTGGACAAATAACTAAAAACAAATCGGAATACTCAATTAAGCTTCCACCGTAGTTTCCTAACAAATTTAGTGTTCCCCTTGATTCATTAAACATTTATAAATTTAATTTTATCCATATTTCAATAAACAAAATTAACAAGTTGCTAAATGAGACGTATCTCCTAACATTTGAACCTCCATTTTTTCTCCATCCCAATTAAATATAGAAAGACTTGTACCATAAATAAATGGAGGGTCCCATAAATTTTCAATAGATTTATTCATGACATAAGAAATAATTGTCTTAATAGCAACTGCATGTGAAACTATTAATACATTTCCATCATGGTTTTCAGAAATGATCCTATTAAAGGATTCTACTACTCTCCTTTTTAAATCTGTTAAACTCTCTCCTTGATGTAGTTTGTGATTGTATAAGTGCGGGAGATTCCAAAAATTATAATACTCATTTTTATAATTTTGTTCTATGTCTGCCTCATTTCTCCCTTCCCAGGCTCCAAAATATAATTCTTTTAAGTTCTCTTCCATGAAAATTGGTATATTCCTCTCCCCAGCAATATATTTTGCTGTTTGAAATGCCCTTTGACTAGGACTCGTATAGATTGCATTAAATTCTGTATTAAATAAACGGTCACCTAATCTTAGTGCACTATTTACTCCTTTTTCTGTAAGCTCTGAATCCTTCCATCCTTGTAAACGTTTTTCAGTATTCCAAAGAGTTTCACCATGTCGAGTTAAATAAATTTTCAGCATACCTTCCCCACCTAAATGTTAAAAAATTAATTTCTATTATATTTTAATAAAGGAGTATATCTTTAGTCGATAATGATGTGAAATAAAATTTGGTTATTTTAAAGTGGTTGATATCAGCTCTACCTATGCATAGCACTTTATGACTAAGGTATTTTTGCGATTTGTCTTCAACATAGAAAAAGATAAAAAAAACGCTCCTACAATAACTGTAAGAACGTTTAATTATATAGATATTAACAAATCTTTGTTGTTGAGGATATTAGAAACCGTACCTAGAGCGGGGACAGAACAATTTTTAAGTCGTGCGCGTCTGCCAATTCCGCCTCACCGGCAAAATAATTTAATAATAATTTACAGGGGCAGTAGGAATCGAACCCACACTGAAGGTTTTGGAGACCTTAGTTCTACCTTTAAACTATGCCCCTAAATGGTGGAGGGGGACGGATTCGAACCGCCGAACCCTGAGGGAGCGGATTTACAGTCCGCCGCGTTTAGCCACTTCGCTACCCCTCCAAAAAAGGCAAAAAAATATGGCGGAGGAAGAGGGATTCGAACCCCCGCGCGGTTTAACCCGCCTGTCGGTTTTCAAGACCGATCCCTTCAGCCGGACTTGGGTATTCCTCCATGATGCCATTATAAAATTGGTAGCGGCGGAGGGGATCGAACCCCCGACCTTACGGGTATGAACCGTACGCTCTAGCCAGCTGAGCTACACCGCCAAATATAAGAATGATTTAAAAAATGGTGGAGCCTAGCGGGATCGAACCGCTGACCTCCTGCGTGCAAAGCAGGCGCTCTCCCAGCTGAGCTAAGGCCCCATTGATTAAATAGTAGGAAAAACAGAATCTAACCTGCGACCTCTTGGTCCCAAACCAAGAGCTCTATTAAACTGAGGCTATATCCTAGAAAATATGGCGCGCCCGAAAGGAGTCGAACCCATAACCTTTTGATCCGTAGTCAAACGCTCTATCCAATTGAGCTACGGGCGCATTTTTAATTAAATGGTGCCGAGGACCGGAATCGAACCGGTACGGTAGTCACCTACCGCAGGATTTTAAGTCCTGTGCGTCTGCCAGTTCCGCCACCCCGGCACATCTGGAGCGGAAGACGGGATTCGAACCCGCGACCCCCACCTTGGCAAGGTGGTGTTCTACCACTGAACTACTTCCGCATATTGAATTAAATGGTGCGGGTGAAGGGAGTCGAACCCCCACGCCTTGCGGCGCCAGATCCTAAGTCTGGTGCGTCTGCCAATTCCGCCACACCCGCAAATTAAATTGAGGTTTCATTCCCTCAAAACTAGATAATATAGAAGAAATTTAGTAAAAACGAGTTTGCCTATAGACTTTGGTTAAGTCCTCGATCGATTAGTATCAGTCAGCTCCACGTGTCACCACGCTTCCACCTCTGACCTATCAACCTGATCATCTTTCAGGGATCTTACTAGCTTAACGCTATGGGAAATCTCATCTTGAGGGGGGCTTCATGCTTAGATGCTTTCAGCACTTATCCCGTCCGCACATAGCTACCCAGCGATGCCTTTGGCAAGACAACTGGTACACCAGCGGTG
>NZ_JBKFGJ010000021.1:0-148945 GCF_051233465.1 Neobacillus solisequens
AGGCTTCGTCACGCCTTATATATGGCTGTTCGTTGTGCTATTCGTGACTGTCGAAAGAGCAAAACAAGTGATGAAATCATTCCTCGTAATAAGAAATTACGAGAATTCTATGATAAGAAGCGTAAAGAAGGAAAACCTTTTAAAGTAGCTGTCATTGCTTGTGTTAATAAGCTCTTACACTGGATATTTGCCCTTTTAAAAAACAAAACTACTTTCCAAGATATAGCTTAGAACCTAAATAAAACTAAATAGCACAAAACCTTCCAACTACGAACTAATGGAAGGTTATTTGGTATGCATATTTTTAGTATAGCACGAGGTATTTTAAGTTTTTATTGAAAAATATTGACAAACTATTAGCTGGTTTACTTCAATAAGAAAAGATCCTTGCCCCTAGAAAAAACAAAGCACTCGTTACTTTAAGTGCATTCTTTCACAATCTAGTGTACTTAGTAACCATTTTGAAGTTCTGTTTACTCTCACTAAAAAAAGGCCGTCAAAAGTCTAACGGGTTCCGTTTCCAATCACAAAACTCGAAAATGCAATCGAAAACGCAGCCCAATTTGTACTGCTTTTTGTATACGTTTTTGCAATAAAAAGTAAAGGGCTCAGTTCACACTGAGCACATTTTTAGTATTCATTTTTCAGACAGTTTTTTACTAACGCACCCCGTTAGTTGCATAAGGTTGAGCTATTCTTAAATTACTCATAAGATTAAATTTCAATCTAATTCCTTGATATATTCTTCTCTTTCTTTAAAAGCTTTTTCTACGATTTCTTTCGATACCCCATCTGGAATATGAAAGGAAATTGAATTCATGTAGTTCTTTGGATATTTATTTTCTAAAGAAAAAATTGTAACATTATAAACGTCAATTTTGGCACCCGTTAAAAATTGAAGTAACTGATAAACCTTATCTACATGGTCTATATCACCTTTTAGTTGAATGTCATATATTTTATATTCATTTGACTCGAAAGCTAAATCAAGATTCTGATTGAAAACTGGCATTTGATTTGTATTCAAATAGTCATAACCAAGACTCTTTAACCCACCTTCAAATTCCTTGAAAAGTGCCGATTCTTCAACATAATAAGAGTATTGTGCAAAATTTGTTATATTCGGCGGTTCATAAGGTGTTGAGCTTTGACGTTCAAAATCAGACATCGAATAAATAGAATGTACATTCTCTATATCAAAAGTTATTCGATTATTTACATCGTTTGTATATTTCATACTAATTTCTTTCACATCTAATGGCTTGTAAACATCGCTAAACTCTTGAAATTTTTTAAGCACTTCATAAATTGAATTCATTTTTTCAGTATCATATAAATTTTTAACATTTGCACTCACAACATTTACTTTTAAATGTTTGATAACATTTCCATTATCAGCGTTATCAAGTGATTCCACATCATTTTCACTATTAAATTCAATTGACTTTACTTTTGCACGACTAAGAATTGCAGAATACGATTCTTCAAATGCCTTTTTCATTACAAATGCTTTGGCTTGGATATTATAGTCATCTCCAACAATTTTCGAAACGAATATCCCCGTAATGTAGATGTTAAATGTGAGTTTGTTGCCTGTTTTCTTTCTAACTTTATAACTAGTTTCCCCCCCCGTTTCCTTCGTTTATATTAGGTTTTTCCAGGACTTCAACTTCGAAACCATATTTGTCTTTAATATATTTTTGTGCCTTTAGTTCGAACTTTCCTGCCCCAGCACATGCAGTTATTAAGAACATCAAAACTAAAATTAGCATCGAGCAAATCGATAATTTGAGGGATTTTTTAACCAAAAAATTATCTCCTTTCTGGTTTACTCTTTATCATTTTCGTTAGTTACATAAGAGCATTTTTAATTTAGTTAATTGAATGTAACCAAATCTGGAATCAGTACTATAAAATGTGGTAACTAACAATCTGAGTTTTCGGTGCCTATTTCGTGGTTTAATTTATTTATAGCATAATTTCAAAATTCTTATTGAATGCTAAACTGCTCTGTTAGCGTGTGTACATTTCTTCACAAACCTTATTTCATCTAAACATATATATCCAATAAAAATGTTCTTTCTAAACATTTTTTTGTATGCCGATTTGTGTATCAAATTGTTGGTTAAATTGTCGAGGTACAACAGCCATTGTACCCCGACAATTTGGGGTGCATTTTACATACAAATTTTTATGTAATTTCAACACAAATGGCTTTAAATCAATAAAAAACGAGAAATTGCCACTCAATTTACATTACATTTTTTAATGTTTGTGATAGGAAACGGAAACCGTTATCAAAAGACGAACCTTTTAGTCACCTTTTCTAAAGCCACTTTTCTGTTGTAATTTATCATAATTACAAACCTTTTAATAACCAATTGATTAGTATACCAAATACAGCAATAATCATAAATATATTCCCAAGAAACTCGAAAATTTGCTTTGATTTATAACTGGAACGTAAATTGACCGAAAATGAAAACAATAATACCAAGGGTATCCAAATCCTACTGGTATCTTGTTTTATATTAAACTTAATTGTAATAATCACTACAAGTAATGATAATGCTACCCAAAAGTAAATTTTCCTATCTGTTTTCCAGTTTTTATCTACCATAAATAAAGCCACCCTTTTTGAGGAAAAATTTTTCAGATACTTGACCTTTCAAATATAAATATTCTTCTATTGGGTCAAATAATCCTTCTTGCACTAAACTTCTCCGTTAGTTCAACAAGAAAAAAGACCGCCGTAGCGATCACTATGTTAACTCTTGCCCCGTTAGTTGAGTAAGAAAAATTATAATAACTTGGACATAAAATACTCATTATAAAATTCATCATCAATCACCAGTGAATTTCTTTTTATACCTTCTATCTCAAATCCACTTTTCTTGTATAAAGCTACTCCTGCTTCATTTTGAGTAACAACTGTAAGTTCTAATCTTGAGATATTAGAATTTATTGCCCACTTTTCTAACTGTTGAAATAAACTTGTTCCTATACCACGCCCACTGTATTCTTCTAAAATACCAATAACAAGATATGCAGAGTGCTTTGTTCTGTTTACACTACCGCCAATGGCTATCAAATAGCCAACCAACTTTCCCTTTTCTTGTTCTGCAACAAATATTGTTGAATTACTTTGCTGTTTGATGTGCTCTAATTGTTTACGCTGTTGTTCAGTAGTAGTTTTTCTTTCTCCTGATTCCATTAGCATAAACTTAGCTTCTGCTTCAACTTGCTTAATTAGACATATTAAATTTTCAGCATCCAAGGGCTGTATCTCTCTAATTAACATTTGAATTCCCCCGATTCCATTGTGATTACCCAAAATTGTAAACTATATTTATTAAACTAACCTGCCAAGTTACTTCAATAAGAAAATGCATTACCGTTGTTCAGTAACGCCCCCTTTAGTTTAAGTGTATTCCTTCACAATCTCTATTCTCAAATTTTTATTTGGACGAAAAATGCTGAGAAAAATCTCAGCTTTTTCCTATTCCCTTAGCCATGTAAACGTGTTCCGTTAATTTACCTACAAGGTAATTCGTTTAACTTAATATACCAATTAAATCTATCCCTTATTTTTTTAAAAAGAGAAGAGCCTTGGTTTGGACTCTTATGGAACTGTATATTTTCTTTATGAATAGTACACTATTTGTACAATATGTGACATAAATCGTAATTAGATATGACAATTCTACTTTTTTAAATCATATAATCCCTTACCATATTTTCACATTTTTGCTTTTTCTATATAATAGTAGCCAGATTGAAAATTGGAGGATTTTTATGATATTTAAACGCTCTAAATCGAATAAAAAATCATTAGAAATTGCTAACGAAATAACACATGATTATTTATACGTAAACAAATCTTTCTCTCCATATAAATCTGATAGTGTGATAACTTGGAAGGAAAACCCTTTCAATGACAAAACATGGTGTTTTTATTTTCATAGTTTAGATATGGTTGGATATTTAATGAATGCTTATGAATTAGATCCTAGACAGGAATACTTGGAAAAATCTAAATGGTTTCTGGAAAGTTGGATGTCTTCCAATCCTTCACCAGAAAACCAAGTAAGTCCGTTTGCATGGGAAGATCATAGTACAGCGAATCGAGTTATTAATATCATTTACTTTTTGGAGTTCTATAGAGAATCAGAGTTATACGATGATACATTCTCTCAAAAAGTATTAGGCACATTAGAAGTTCACGGACAGTTCCTATACGATGATAAAAATTACAACTTCTCAAATAATCATGGAATATTTCAAGATCGTTCTTTACTTGAATTATCGATTATGTTCCCTGAATTTACGGATTGTCATAAATGGTTTGATAAAGCAATTAAGCGAATAGAATCTCGTTTAGAAAGAGATGTTACTGCTAGCGGCGTACATAAAGAACACAGCGCTTCCTATCACATCGTAGTATTAAAACTTTTTCGCGAGATAAATGACTTTTTACTTTACAACAACAAGAGTGTCCCTATATTGAAAGATACAGTATTCAAAATGGAAGAATATTTAGCTCATATAGTTAAACCAGATGGAAAAATTCCAATGACAGGAGATTCTGGTAACGATTCTATTTCATTTCTAAGTATAGAAAATATTACTAACCCTAAATTACTTTATGTTCGCTCCAACGGAAATGTAGGTGAAATACCTACAAAGGATATTGTCTATAAAGATGCTGGGGTAGCAATATTCCGAAATGATTGGGAAATAAATACACCTATTTATCTTAAATTTATATCTTCCTTTCATTCTCAAACACATAAGCACGCAGATGATCTTTCTTTCCTATTATCTATTGGTAAAACTGACTTTTTTGTTGATTCAGGGAAGTATAATTACCAAGAAAACGATAATTATCGGAAATATTTTAGAAGCAGTATGGCACATAATTCGGTGACAGTATCAAGAAAAACCTATAACTTAGGTAAAAACCAAGTAGGTAAATCCAAAATTGACAAATATTTAATTGATTCCAAGTACAGCTATGTTACTGGTAGCCATACGCTATATCCCGGTGTTTTATTAAAACGAACGATTATTTACTTCAAGGAAAGTAATTCAATCATTATCCATGATCGAATGAGTTCTTCTGCAATGAAAACATACAGTCAAATTTTTAATATTGGCAAAGACGTTAATGTATCAATAATATCCAAAAAGAAAATATTACTTGAAAGTAACCTTGAAGATTTAAAGATTGAATTACTACAACTCAACCATGTTACCGAGTTAAAGGATTCCAATGGAAATGTTGAACCAATTGCTGGATGGCAATCAACTAAATTCAATGAAAAGTATCCAATAACTCAACTTCAGTTTTCAAACAAAGGCACAGATTTAGAATATAAAACCATTATTAACACCTCTATTTCTAATGGGCTAAAAAATTATACTTTCAAGAATGAATCTGAAAAAGATATTTTGACAGTTACCTATAAGAATAACGATAAAGAAACTATAATATTAAACAACTAAATTTATGGAAGCAAGTTTCTCTTGCTTCTTTTTTCTATATTTGTTTACTTGTACATTGCTAGTCCTGTGCCAATAGAAACAGCACCCGTGGAACTCGATTCCGTCAGCTAAACTGTTCACCCCCTACTTGTGTAAACATGTTTCAGGCTGGTTGGGACTATGATCCCGTTTAACAAGCGAACCTATGACATTACAAGAAGCATTAGGGGTTACCGACAAATTTGAATTTCTAGGAGGAGGAGAAAATTAATGAATCCAGTGATTGGTCTGGATGTATCAAAAAGAGAAAACCAGATTCAAGCGTTTTTAGATAAAGGTAAACCATATCGTAAGAGTTTTAGTATTACTCATGATCTTAAAGGATTAGGAAGTTTATTAGAGTTCCTTCAAGATGTTGAAAAGGCTACTGGTGGTCATCAACCTTCGGTTGTTTTAGAATCAACTGGTCATTATCATACGCATCGTATTATGCGAACTACCTCAGATAAATTATATTTTTTCATTAGAGATATACTTATTCAAAAATGCTGATTATAAAGTAGTAGAAGGTAAAGTAAAAATAGAGATTCATTGCTTTCGTGGGAGTTGTGATGATTTAATATATATAAATGGTAATGAATTTATTGACGAGTACACTCCAATGGATAAAGTAGCATTTGACGAAAAAAAAATAAAACTATTCTACCTACCTTATACAATATTAATTAAGAAAAGTGAAAAGGGATGATAATAGGAATGGGAACTATAATTGGTATTTTAATTGTATTGGCATTATTGGCAACATCTCTCATTATGGCTGTTTGGGGAATAAAAACTGTGTTTAAAGTATATAAAAATAATGATAGTTAAAGTTTGTTGAGTACAAACGAATAATATGATACTAATATATATTTTGATATAAATTTTTACAGTATTTAATTCATAGTATGAAAAAGAATAGTTTTGCTTATGTTATACAATGATATTTTATTTTTTGTAATAGTATTAGTTTTTTGTTACGAGATTTTGAAGTTTCTAAAGCAGAATGACGTAAGGAGACATGAAAAATAAACTCAAACTAAATAAACATAGTTATCGTTGGAAACGTAAATCTAAGTTTATTTTTATACTTATTTAGGTTGGAAAATAAAACACTGAACACACACTATACCCATACAATGAAATTTCCTTGCACGTTTCATTTAAAGACGAATAGAGCCATAATGATGTCGACCCTCAAAAAGAAAAGCAATGATACTCTCATAATAAGGAATAAATTTTTTTAGTTCAATTAGCTCTAAGATTTCCTCTTTTGAAGCCCATTTTACTGCTTGTACCTCTTCAGTCTGTAATGTCAATTCATTCAAATCAAAGTCACCTTCAATTAAATAATAATCATCAAAGCCACGTTCAAAGTTAATAGTAAATTGTGGACGTAACTTTTCAAAGTTATAATGAATTCCCAACTCCTCAAATAACTCTCTTGATGCAGCCTGCTGACTTGTATCGCCTGCAACTGCACTACCACCACAAGTGATATCCCAAAGGTTCGACCACCCTTGCTTAAAGGGCTGGCGCTGCTGAATGAGCATTTCTCCTTTTGAATTAAATATACAAACGTGTACTACTAAATGAAACTCGTCTGGTGCCATTTCATCCCCGCGAGTTATTTGTTTCTTTATTTTATAACGATGCTTATTATATAAATCCCACTTTTCCATTGTTAAACTCCTTATGTATATTTTTGTAACAAGATTCCCAGTATACTATAAAAAAATTATAAGAATGAACTTTGCAAAATATATAACGATTTGGGATAAAGTAGATAAATCTCCCCAAAGTTTCGTTTGGTAACATTTCAATAAAGAATGTTTTCCAATAAAAATGTCCCTATTCACAAAAAGAGCGCTATTTATATTATAGAATTGCGCTCTAGAGTTGAACATATATATCGGTAAATTTTGTCACATTAAATAACAAATTCAAAACCTGTGGGTTCTTAAAATGGTATTTAACATTGTTTAAAGACTAATGTAAGTTCGGAAAGATCGTCTGGTAAAGCTGGTGATACGATAAAAGTATTAGATTCATGTCCTCCAGAGCCTCCCCCTCACCTGAAAAATGGCGAGTTTTCTTTGTTATAAATTACTCGTTCTATTGTACTAAAACCCTTTAGTTTAAGTGTATTCCCTCACAATCTTTATACTGAATGAAATATAAACAAATAAAGGCTTTGTTTAAAAATAGTGTCGAACTAAATTAATTTATATTTTTACCAACAAAGCTATAAAAGCTACCACATCTGTAAAGTTACACAAGCAGTGTACTAGAATGGCTAATTTTAATGAATCCTTTTTATATACAAAATAATACAATGGTAACATCGATATAATTCTTGTTATAATAAGCCAAGGTGACCAAAAATGATAAACTGAAAATAATATTACATTAAAAAAAACACTGTATTTTCCCATCCATTTCATACGAGCAAGTAAATATCCTCTAAAGTAAAGCTCCTCAATTATTGGTAATATAAGTGTAAAAATGAAGAATCTCACTAATATTGAAAGGATAATAATATTTCTATCAAATTGACTCATGTCTTGCACATAATTATAGGAACTTGGAATCCAACTAAATACAGTATTTAATAGATTATTTGAAAGTGGCTTTAGGGCTGTCATAAGTATCCCTGTCACTATAAACAATGAGAGTGTGTAAAATATGTATTCTTTAACCTTCAGCTTACTTTCTAAACCTAGTATTTTAAATATATTAAAACTTCCTACTTCCTTCTTTGCTACATAGAATAAATATCCAAGTTCTAAAGGTATTATAGAAAAAATCCCTGCTAAACTAAATATAAATAATTTGGGATAATTTTCAAAAATCCCTACCTTCAATAGAAATACATAAATTATACTAAACACTATTCCTGGAAACAAATGAAGTATTATAAGTTTCCATACACTCCTGATTTCCTTTTCTTTACTCATACCTTATCCCCTTACTTTTTATCAACTTCAATTATACGGAATATCAATGGTTTTTTTACAATATTCAGTAAACTGTATATCTAGTAATACACGTTACTTACTTTAAAATTCTAAACTTTGTATCGGAATTAGAGATGTGAGCTTGACAAATAAATAAATTCTTTACAGCTCCCGTTTCAGCAATATAGAAATGAAGCTAATTGTCGTCATCAGGTCTTCTTTTATGTTTTTCATTTATGATTTTCTTATTGAGTATCCTTACTTTACCAACCATTAGCAACCTCATATCTTCTACAATATACTTAGCTAACTCTTCGTCAGAAATATCATCTCCCTCAATATCAAGACGGAATTCCTGCCCTTGAATTCCACCGCCATTGGTAAATTCGATTTCAAAGTCGAATAGAACTCTTTTGTCCATTTCGTTTCCACCTTAACCATAATTTTAGAGTGTTATATATATATTCTGATTTTTAAAACAAATACCTTCTTCCACTCTTCAAGTAAACTGCACCGTTCGTAGTATTAGGTTAGCCAGAATGCTAAATATTTCTGGTTACCTTATTTATTTTGGCTTATTATATCAGCAGCCAGGGTAGAACGTAACTACCTTAAACTTTAATATACATACCCAATTTTCTTTTAAATGTTAATCTATTAGATGGCCCTTTTCATAAAGAATGACGCTTTCCTTATTTCAGAAAAGCGCCCAATTGCTGAAAAATCAATAGCGTTGACAGAGGAGAACGCCCTTCACTCTGGAGAAAAATGATAACTGACAAAAAAATCTTGAACGTTTGAATCGTCAGGTTTTTAAATAAAGAAAGTTGAACCTAAATCGCCTCGTCTACTCTCATTCCCAAAAATTTCGGCTTCCTTCGTTATCTTCTAACATTAGGACTTTCACCAAATCTCCTTTTTGGAAAGTGCGAGTACTACCAGGTAAAATAATTAATGTATCAGTTTTTGAAAGACTCATCACAATATTGGACTTGTAAGAGAATCAAGAAGGTTTCGGACATGCCTATGTCTATCTATGTATATTGAGTAATAACTATATGACGTGATATAATATTAACAAAATTCAATAAATTAGTATTTATCATTACATTAAAAAGTAGATATCTCATAACTTAAGATAATTTAATGGGAGCGAGGGCTGAAATGGAAATTAAGCATGCAACAATGGATCAATTTGATATTGCATTTGATTATATTGAAAAATTATGGACGTCAAATGATTACGATAAAGAAACAATTAAGAAAGTCTATCAAGAAGTGGTGGAAAATGAAAATGATTTCGCATTTTTCCTTTATGACGAAGGAAAAGTAAGAGGTTTTTGTCATGGAACTTATTTCAATACGTTCTGGCACTCAGGAAAATCTTGTTATGTATCTAGTATTATTTCTAACGAAGAGGATCGTGGTAAAGGATACGGGCGTAGGTTGATGGATTATGCTAAAAAATCAGCTGAAGATTTAGGATGTACCGCAATGTTCCTTGATACTGGTCTTGCTAGAGAAAAAGCGCATCGTTTTTATGACATCTATGGTTTTGAAAAATGTGCATTTTGTTACCAGCTAAAACTCGATTGATTAATGGTCTTTACTGTATTAAACACACAAATACACATGTAGTAAGTTAAGTTGTATCTTTATTGGGTACAACTTTTTTGTTGAATTGAAAAGGGTCTCCTGCCGACAAAACTGGTGTGTCTCTATATTTCAATTATTTTGCAATAATGGTCTTAATTTTAGTAATTTATAGCCGATAATAATAATAAGGGAGGTGTATTTCTTGGATATTGCAGCTTTATCAATTAGCATGCACCAAGCTTCACTTGGTCAAAATGTTAGTCTAGCTTTAACGAAAATGTCTATCGATAATGCCCAGCAAAATGCAGCACAAATGGTTGAAATGCTTCAAGCGCCACATCCAACTTTAGGTCATTCCATCGACATAAAGGTATAAGCGTCTGAAAAAAATGTATTCGAATTAGGATACATTTTTTTACTTTTTCACTCTAAATGGAATTATTTCTTTCATATATCATAGTAATTCTGAAGTTTTGAAACAATTCCAGCAATAATTTATTTCTTTTATTTATTAAATAAAAAAGCTAAAAAATAGAATGTTATTTTAAAAAGATTTTAAGAAAACCTGTCAAACTACCAGGTAAATCCCCCATCTCACTGAGACAAGGGATTATTTATATCGATGTGCAGAATTGCTTAAATTAGGCTTGCGCACCAAATTACCCTGGACTGGTGGAAACAGATTCAAAGAAAAAAATGCCTTATCATGCGATTCTAGAAGAAAAAACACTTAAGTTAAAATTTACCTTTCTAGGTATTTTTTTAATAAATTTATAGTAATTTAGTATAATTTCGATTATAGTTATATGTGAAAATTATACTATTTTTTGGGGGTTCACATGAAAAAATTAGCCAAATTACTTATGATCGTAACATTTGCTCTAGGTACCTTTGCAGGATACGGTGCAAAAACTGAAGCAGCTACAATAACCAAACCAATTGGTTCCACATTTTTAAAATCAGCTTTATATGGAGACACTTTTAAAGTTCAGGATTCGACAGGTAAAACTATATTTGCTAAAATTACTCAAGCTGTAACTCTAAAAACATATACTAGTAACAAAAACTTTTCATACGCGACGGTTTCCTTCATTGATTACGACTTGGTTGGAACTAAATGGGTCAAGTACGCTAAAACAGTGACAGGATATTTCTTTACACCAGTAAAAGACGGAATTACATACTCTGAGTTCACTAATGTGAAAAAAGGAATGACATATAACCAAGTTGTATCAACTACTGGGGAAACCATGCACCTTGATTCTACATATCGTGACCAATATAGTGATAGTAAAGATTATTCTTGGGAAAAATCTACATCTACTATGACTCTCGATGTCTTTATCACTTTTGATTTTAATAAACTAACATATAAGAGTTTTTACTTAGACGAATATTAATAGCTAAGAGCCCCATTCTCAATTGAGACAGGGGCTTTTTTTTAGCACTAGAGCTCCATTAACATCGTTATCCCAAGTAAAGCACTAGAAGTATTAGTATGCCTAAATACCTTTCAAGTTTTAATGAATCGGTTGAGAAGGTGGGGTTTTTGTTGACTTTTCAGAATTACTATTGCTCCCATAGTTCCTCCATCTTAATTACTTTATTATCTGCATTCTCAACCGTATATCTTACGGTTGGATTATTAGGATATGAAACATTTCCATCAAAATTCGTAATTTCTGTGGTTTCGCCATTTCTCGACAACATAAGAAAAATGTTTTGTAATTCATCCAAATTATAACACATAATCAATATACCTTATTGCATTATAATCCCGTTACTATAAGTTTAAAATCTCACAAACTCCTTTAATATTTAACATATTGATCTAATTCTTAAAAGAGTTGCTCTAAAATCTGGCCCAAAAATGAAAATAAGCGCTGACCCTTATTTATGGATAGCGCTGTTTAAATGGAGATCACTCAACAATATTTCGATAAATATAGCATCGTGAGTTAGAAACATTGCAGTGTAAATTGAACCTTATCGAATTGCTTATTAACTAATGAGGTCTTATCAATACAGAAATAGATAATGCCTGAATCTCCCCAAAGCCATTCCATATCTTCTTCATCTGAATCAATCTGTAGGAGAAGAACAGCTTCTTCCGGGTTAAGATCAAATTCATCAAATACATCATTTTGGATGCTAAATGGATACCCCAACATGTAGTGAGCCGGTTCGTAATTTCCTTGATCATCACTTGGCTGAATAAGTTCTTGCCTCATTTCAGAGTAGTTTTCTTCATCGTCATCACTAAACTCAATATCTTCTGGATTCTCCGGGAGTGTCAGCCTGTTTACGAATGTCACCTTAAAAACAGGTAAAGAGAAATAGTCTTCGGTCTCTTCCGGGTACTCTTTCCTTCTTAACTCTTTTTTGTCCCCATCAAAGTATAAAACCTTAAAACAACCTTCGTCCTCTTCAAAACCCCATGGTTGTTCTTTTACATCATAAAATATATAAATGATTCCATTACTCGGAAGAATATGTTCCTCGTCATATGGTTTTACTTCATTTAAGTCAAATTGTCCTAAAAACGAGAGATAACCATTCTTGTATTTAGGAAACTCCCAATCTAGAGGCATATCCGGTAGACCACCAAGTTTAGAGGAGCCTAACGGAATTTGTTCCTCCTCCACTTTATTTTTAATGACTTTAATGGATTGTTTTGCATCTTTTAAAATGTCCGATTTTTTGTGAAGTAATTCGTATTCTTGCAACAGTATATGTAAATCTTGCATTTTCTTTACCTCCTACAAACATGGTTTGTTTTATTAGAGTTCAATAATATTGTACTCGTAACCAATTGCAGTTATAAATTTATACATATCCACAGTAGCAATAAAGATAGTTTTAGTGTTGTCATTTGGGTGAAAACTCATCAATCTTTCTGAGAGCATCTCTTTATCTAAGTAGACTTTTATATCATGTTCACCATTGTTTAGCAATCCAAAAATGGAAACAAAACCAGGAGGTAACCCCATTTTTTTCATTAACCTTTCTGGTGATCCAAAGCTAATTCGTTTTTCATTAAGAATTTCTGCAAGGTTTTCCATATCAAGTTGCTTTGCATCATCCATAATTACTAAATAATATGCATTCTTTTTTTTGTTAGTTAAAAAAAGTGTTTTAGTACGTACTCCCTCTTTTCCAACAATATAGTTATCTGCTTCTTCTGTTGTCAAAGCAGGAGGATGTTCAACAACCTCATATGGAATATTCATCTTATTTAAGGCAACATATACTTTCTGGTATTGTTCCATAAAGAAAAGACCTCCAACTAAATCGTATTAAAATTCAAAATATTACTATTCATTAATAATATTTTATCATAAAACAACTCTTCTACTCCTGTAGTTGCATAAGAAAAAGCCGTCTAAATGACAGCTGTTCTTCTGCTCTTGCACCCGAGACTTTTAGTGTCATCCTTCACAATCTCTTTTACAAATTAATATAAATCCTATCACTAATAAGTATTTGTTCCAAATCCATTACAATACAAAAAGACGCCTTCTTATTCAAGAAATACGCCCTTAATGGAAAGATCGTCCAACATTATTTAGGATCTTCTTGCTTCTTACTTAAAATTTGCAGAAAAGTATCCCAGAAAGTTTCGAGAAATTATCCTCTCCTACCATCTTTTGGGTTCCATGAACCCTGTATCCACCTATTTATTCCTATTAACGTACATCAATACAGAATTTCAAATTAGTAAACGATTGATCTAGCAATTCTAAATCCGATATCATCTATATAAAAATCTGGCATACTCTTTCGACGGCAAGTAGCTCCACATCCACGTTCTTCTTCTGCCCAACTGCCTCCACGAATTATTCTGTAATTACCAAATGTCTCTTCGTCGTATAAGTCCCAGCACCACTCCCAAATATTCCCGATCATGTCATATAAGCCCCAATCATTAGGCTTTTTCTTTCCAACTTCGTGTACTCGTTCGTTAGAATTATCTTTATACCAAGCGATTTCATCAATTTCACCATACCGATATCCCTTTGATTTTGCCTTACATGCATATTGCCATTCAGCATCTGTCGGTAAACGAAAACCATTAGTACTATAATTGCAAAGAACTGATTTACTTTCATTATCAAAATCATAAAACTTGTCATAACCCAATGTATCAGATAATAAGTTACAAAAATTCACTGCATCTTTCCATGAAACATTAACAACTGGTTTCCGATCCTCAGTTGTTGTTAAAAATTTCTTCCCCGTAATAATCGCATAAAGTTCTTCTGTCACCGTATATTTGGCAAGATAAAATGGCTTAATTTCAACATTCCAAATAACTTCCTTTAAATTTTTTCTAATACCCGGCATTCCATATTTATAGTTTGAACTAATCCATTTTTGCTCGTTTCGAAAATCTCGTAGGCTGATTTCTCCTTCAGGAATATAAACCATTAATTCTTTTAAGTAGTCATTTAAGTTAGCTAACATTGTCCACTCCTAGGTTTGAAATTAATATTATTAAACACAAATTCCATATTAAGAGATCTTTTAAGGATTATTGTTTAAGCATTTCATCACAATACCGTTCTAATATTAACATAAATATCCATTTTTGTTTGGAAGTCTATTCAAGAATTTGGCCTATGTTTAACACAAGTTAAACACTTCTCTTCAACAAAACTGCACTGTTAGTCCAAGTGAGAATTCTAACAAACTCTTCACAGATAATGATTTTCTCAAAATGCGTTATTCAATTAAATGGCCCGATTGTTGAAAAAAACTAATTACCATTGGTCAACTAAACTCCCGTTAGTATATCAAGAAAAAATGACCGCCTAAGCGATCATTTCTGAATAACTAACTTTCACTCAAGCACCCTTTATTTAAGTGAAATTATTTAACATACTTCATTATTAAACAAATATAGTTTAAATTAGGGGCCTTTTAGGGCACTTCTTTTTAAACAAAAGCAGAACTTATATTTTTGAAAAGAAGTTGATTCAGTTGGGATCTTTCTAAAAGCGTAGAATAAGGTTTACGGCTAACTGTACCATTTCTCTAAATTCAATTTTTCTGGGTACACTACATTTAACTGATTCTTGATAGTTGCTTCATTGCATCATATTCTTTGTTTGATAATTCCAAAAGAAGATCAGAAGCTTGATTTAAGAATAGTAATTCATGAGTTTCTCCAGCCTTTATGATAAGATTAGATGTTTCCTTCCACATTGGCGCAATTTCGGTAAACAGATTGTAGGCATTTTGTAAAAGAGCATTATCAAATAGGCTCAAACATTCTTTTAAGAAATCTCTGTAAATATTTCTAAAGAGGGAGCCTCCGGTTCCTCCACGTTCCATTAGAATAGCAGTTAATACTAAGTCTTTTTCAATATTTTTACTTCTCTCAAACCATTTATTAATCTCTACACTTGTTTTCTTAATACCTTTATAGCCCAAATTATTTATAGGAGGATTAATATAAGCAATAGCGTTATTTTTTATTGCTTTTGTAATCACATCCTTTAAATTTGATACACCCTCTTTTTTCTTGATGGTATAAGATAGATTTTTTGAAGACATTGGACCTTTTTCGTTTCTAGCCAATGCCAAATTTTCGAGACTTGTTTTTACTAAACCACCCTGCTGTTTGGTATCAACTAGGTAGGCAAAACGATCGTCATATCCATACATAGCCACATAATGGCCAGCAAAATGTACCTTATTAGTAAAATAATCTAAGTAATAACTGTCAAGCTTCAATCCTACTATAATTCCTTTATCTATATTCTGTTTAACATTTTCCCAAGCCTTTTTTGGGGAAGAAGTTTCTTTTACATCCAATTGAAGATTTAAATTATTTACAATGCAATGGGTAAGAAGATCTGGTTTAACTCTTCCTCCAAGGAACGGAAAATCCATGTTTTTCATGTCCCAATATATATAACCTAATCCTTCACCAATGCCAAACAACATCGCTTCAGATATTTCAATTCCTAAACTTTTTAGCAAACTGCCGGTTGCAGTAGTTTCACAGTGTTGGCCCGAAAAAGGTGAGAAATTTTTTATTAACATTTATCCATTCTCCTTATCGTCACTTTTTCCAATAAATCCTTTATTAAGATATCCATAAATTCAATTTCATTTTTCATTAATAAAAGAGGGTGTCTGAATAATGCTTGTACGTGAACGGGTAGTCTTATTTAATCCCCTTTAGTATTAAATTTCCAGCTTTTTTGTTGTTTCCGAATGTAAACGATTTGTCCAATGTGGTATGCGTTATGCGTGGACAAATTTCCTAAGACTTCCCACCACTTTGCGGTCTCAGGGAAACCACTCACATCAGTTTCTACCTTTTCTTCAGTAAGTAAGTCTTGCCATTTAAGCAGGACTTCTAAGAGGCACTGTTTTAAGTCAGCAAACGTTTTATTTTCAGGAATAATAAAGCTTTCATTATTGTCACTTATGGGTGCAACGGCATTCACATGAGATTTTTTATATCTTTTTTGCCAAGTTTCATTCCAGTATAGGAGATGTTGGACAATTTCTGCAATACTATTGCTTTCATCATTCGGTTTCCAAAACGCTTCTTCCTCTTTTATGTTTGCTATTGATTTCGAAAACGGAACATACCAGCTAAGATCGTTCGCATTTGCTAATAATTGATCTTTCAAAACATCTTTAGCATGAGACATAACCAATCACACTCCTTCTATTTATAAATTTTCTATTTCGTTGCCCTTCTGAAATCTCCTGCATGATTCCATTAATTGACCCCTTTATGCAAAAAGCACAAATCCCTATTCTGGAAATGCGCCCTATTATTGAATAAAATAAGAAAATTAAAATAGTAAAGGAGAAATTTCTTATTGATTGTTACTCCGGAAAATGCTCTTTTCTGGAATAACTAAGTGAAAAATCAACATGACTCATTAAGTATGATTAATGCAGCTCCCATTTTCTAATAGCCTCTTCCTTTTTCTTTAGATCAAGGAGGTTTTTGGTGTATTCCTTCGCATAAATAATGGAAAATAGTGTATCTAAGATATATTCAAAGGAAATTTGTGAAGAAAAGGTTCCCACTTTAAAAAAGTCATATTCATCATAAGGCACTTCTATTATCAACTCACACAATTTAGAAATGGAGGATTCTGAATTTCCCGTTAAGATGATGGTTGGAATTTTCATTGAAGCTAAATATTTTAGTATGTTCAAGTAGAAATACGAGCTACCAGCATAACTAATAAAAATGGCACAGTCCGTTTTGCCCAAGCTTAATGCATTCCATGTTGCTTCCCCATACTCATCAGCGATGATTAAGTGTTTGTTAATTTTTATAAACTTGTTTTGAAAACTGCGGGCACGAATCTGAGAGTCTCCATTTCCAAAAAGATAAATTTTGTTAGCATTTCTCATCATTTCTACAGCTTTGTTTAATTGATTCTGATCTAGTTTCACTAGTGTCTTTCTGATGGTTTCAATCGTCAAGTCAGCCATTTTTTTGGCAATGTTTATTGAACTGTCAGTTGGTAGAAAAGGAAAATTAGGATCAACATGTGCAACTGCATGTTTATTACTTTGGATTTCATGAATTAATGCTACTTTAAAATTTCTATAACCTGAGTATCCTAACTTCTGACTAAGTCTAATAATGGCAGAGTGGGAGGTAAATGTGTTTTCGGCAAGCTCCTGAATAAACATATTCGGAACATCCTCTTGGTTTATTAAAATATAATCAGCAATCCTTATTTCGGTGTCAGTAAAGCCCTGCTTTTCTTCAAGTTTCTTTAATAAATTCATATTTTCCTCCATATTTTTTGACGATAAGCCATTATTTTATATATCAAATAAGATCCGACACGGACTTAAAAAAATAATAACTAAATGTAATATAAATCATAATTTTGACAGAAGTTCTCGTCAACATCTACTAAAATGAGCACCTTCTTAAACATTATGTTCAGTCTAGTATCACCTATTCTAAGTATTGTTGAAAATGAGGTCCTATCTGATATAAAAGTATTCCCAAACCTTATCACCTTAAATATAATCAAGCTACAAAAGAGAATTGGAGGAATTTTTCATGTTAACTATTGCCTATATCGGAAACGGAAAAAGTACCAACCGTTATCACTTACCTTTTTCATTAAAAAATGAAAAGATTCGTGTAAAAACCATTTACTCACAGGAAAATAACAGTGTTTGGATGAAAGTATCAGGTGTAAATTATGTTAATGATATAAATACAATCTGGAATGATGAGGAGATTCAATTGGTCGTCATTTGTACCCCATTAGAATACCATTATGAATATGCTAAATTGGCTCTAGAAAATGGCAAAAATGTATTAGTCGAAAAGCCATTTACACAGACTTCTGACCAAGCAAAAGAGTTATTTGCCCTTGCAAAAGAAAAAAATCTATTTATTCAATGTTATCAAAATCGCCGATTTGATTCAGATTTCTTAACAGTTCAAAAGGTTATGAAAAGTGGAGTTTTAGGAGATATTTTTGAAGTTGAAATGCACTTTGATTATTTCAGACCTGAAGTACCTATGTCTGCAAAAGGATTTTCTAAAGAATTCAGCTTTTTGTATGGACACGGAAGCCATACGATAGATCAAGTGTTGTCTCTCTTCGGTAATCCAAATCGTATTACTTATGATGTTAGACAGCTACTTGGAAAAGGACATATGAATGACTATTTTGATTTGGACTTCCTTTATGACTCTAAAAAGGTTTCTATTAAGTCCAGCTATTTTCGTTTGAAAGAACGTCCTAGCTTTGTCTTATATGGTAAAAAAGGTGTTTTTGTAAAGCAGTCAAAAGATCGGCAGGAAGAACACTTGAAACTATTTTATATGCCATCTAATAAGGATTTCGGTATAGATTTATCAGAGCACTACGGCGTTCTAACTTATATAGATGATGATGGAAAATACCATGAAGAAAAAGTCACTTCAGAAGTGGGTGACTACGGGCGTATTTATGATGGCATTGTTGAATCAATTATCTATGGAAAAGAAAAAATAGTTAAAGATGAAGAAACCATTCGACAAATAGAAATTCTTGAAGAAGGTATTAACAAAATCGAAGATTAGGAGAAGATATTTGCATAACAATAATGAGGTGAATGACAATGAAACTTGCAATAATAGGTTCTGGAAAAATTGTTGCTGATTTTTTAACTATAGCCGGCGATTTACCCGATACTGAATTAGTAGCCATCTTTGGTACGGAAAGAAGTATACCAAAAATGGAAGTAATGAAAAACGAATATGGAATTGGAAAAATATATACCGATTATGAAGATTGTTTACAGGATTCAGATATTGATACCGTATATATCGCATTACCCAATCATCTTCATTATTCTTTTTCAAAAAATGCTTTATTAAGAGGAAAAAATGTCATTTGTGAAAAACCGTTTACACTAAAGTTTAGTGAGTTTACGGAGCTAAGAAATATTGCAAATGAAAATCATTTGATATTAATTGAAGCGATTACGACCCAATATTTATCCAATTACTTATCAATTAAAGAATCCATTCATGCTCTTGGAGATTTAAAAATAATCGAGTGTAATTATTCTCAATATTCTTCTCGATATGATGCTTTTAAAAAGGGAGAAATCATGCCGGCTTTTAACCCTAAAGCAGGTGGAGGAGCATTAATGGACATCAATATTTACAATATCCACTTTGTGGTTGGAGTTTTAGGAAAGCCTGATTCGGTAACGTATCTTGCAAACGTTGAAAGGGATATTGATACATCTGGCATTCTTTTATTAAACTATCCAACCTGTAAAGTAGTTTGTATTGGTGCAAAGGACTCGACAGCACCGATACGTACTTTAATTCAAGGCGATAAGGGATCCATTGTATTAAACGGGCCTACCAACGTATGTGATTCTTTTGAGTTGAATATTAAAGGGGTGGATAGCCGAATCATCGATAATAAAGTCCACCCTCATAGAATGTATGAAGAATTTTGTGAGTTTGCAAGAATGATCAATGAAAGTGATTACACCAAAGCCAATAATATGTTAGAACAGAGCCAAATTGTGATGGAAGTTGTCGAGGAAGCATTAATGGATTCAGGAATTAAGTTAGGTTAATTTTTCAAATTCTAACTTGCTATTGTTGCTTAAAAAATTAAGTTTGATTAAAAAACCTTACAAACTGGAATTTTTAGGATAAATATTAGAAACCATTTTGAAAAAAATTGATCAAAATGGTTTCTTTCCCAAAAGATCTAAGTTTAGTTACTATAAAAAAGTTTGATCTTACCCACATGGGCAACTTAATGTTATCCTTTTTCTGTTAAAGTGTCTTTTTGTTTTAAAATTTCCACCCTGCATACAACAAGATAGCACCCGAAATTTCAGCAACTAGTAATACTAACCGTGATACCAACCTGTTTTGCAGTTAATAGTGATAAGCTCGATCCATTTACCTTTTCCATTTTGCTGTACATACATAGTGTAAAAGCCTGGAGAACCTTTTTTACTAGAGTCAGCTAATTTGACTAATTTAATTTTATCTTGTTTTGTAACATATTGGTTATTATAAACACTTTTTATCACTTCTGACTTTACTCCTGGTGCCCAATTAAATGGATCAGCAAATCTAAGGTCGTCTGTTTTGACATATGCATATTTGTTGTTGTATTTGATTTTTGAAAAACCATATTGCTGATAAGAATACCAGTTGTCCTGATCCTTCCCAACAGCTACACCGCCATATACTTCCACCAAATGCCCTGCTTTAATTTCCCCTAATGTTTTATATGATGAACCTGGGGATGACTTTACAACAAGGGTTTTAGCTGCATAGGCTTTGTCATAGCCGGCTGCATCTGCTTCAGTTAAGTTGAATGAAAAAGATAGGGCTAGTAAACAAGTAGCAACTAGAAACGCAAACAATTTTTTCATTTTTGATACTCCTTTTAAAATAGTAATATGTACATTTGTAATATGAAAAATTTTCCTATTAATTTTAACATAGGTACTTATTTATATGAAATTTTTAAAGCTTCATATAAAAATACTGTTTTCTATCAAATGAATAAGATCTTATCCTCAGTTTTTTCAGGGTAGAGCCTTTAAAATAAAAAAGCAATGCGATTTCTCAAGAGAAATGCACTGCTATAAAGAGATCATTCTTAAATTAAGGACTGGAAAATTCTTTTCTATATCTTTAGTTTACAAGTAAATAACGGTTCTCCTTTAGAGACTTCTTCTGCTGAATTTTGTACGATACTCTCAATTTTCTCACTTGAATTTGTGATGATGATTGGAGTTACCGTATCCTTATTGTGATTTTTTATAAACTCAATATCGAATTCTAACAAAGGATCGCCTACCTTTACCTTTTGCCCTTGTTTCACTAGGACATTAAACCCTTCTCCCTGTAGTTCAACGGTTTCCAGCCCAACATGAATTAATAGCTCCAGACCATTTACGGAATAAATTCCAATTGCATGCTTCGTATTAAAGACCTGAATAATTTCTCCATCCACTGGCGAAACAAGTATACCTTTACTCGGGTACACCGCCAACCCTTCCCCCATTAGTTTTTGGGAAAATACAGGGTCTGGTACTTTTTCTAACGGAATCACCTTTCCATCAAGAGGTGAGTAGATTAATTCTTTGTCGCTTTTTACCTTTTTCTTGAACAATTTTTCTAGCATACATGTGCTCCTTTAACTTTAATAATTTCAACTTGTTTGGAAAAGGAGGTGCTCTTGTCTAAAATAATTTCCCCACCCTTTTCAACCATTTCCTTGACTATTCACATATAAATATAGTGCTCTTATTTTTATACCATAATCATGAACATGGTGTCGATGCCCTAAGTATGATTGACTTGCGAAGGAAATGAACATGTTTCCGAATTTTTGTTTGCTTAAAAGTTGAAAGTATCGAAAACATGAAAAAAGATGCCACCAGCGTAGCATCTTTTTTCGTGTTTCACTCTTAATTAATATACCCTTTATCCTTTAAGAACTCATAGGCAACACTTTGATATTCTTCTTTAATTTGATACTCAAGTGTATCATCAACGATTTTAGCACACCGTCCACCATATGGTTTAAGTGCTTCCTTTATTTCCTTTAATTCTACATTACTCTTAAGTGGATAATATACCTTCATTGTACTCACCTTATTTCACTATTAATTTGCTGCTCTACACTGTAGAGAGTAATGTTATTCAGTAGTTGCTACATTCCCCATTGAAATAGAAATTCTATTCCAATTGTTAATTTGATTGATAATTAAAATCAAGTCAACATATTGTTTCTCATCAAAATGTTTACGTACCCGTTGATAAAGCTCTTCTGGTACCCGTTTTGTTGGGATTAAAGTGACATGCTCTGTCAATTCTAGAGCAACTTTTTCTGCGTCTGTGTAAAACGTGCACTCTTCCCAAGCACTAACACAATATATTCTTTGCTCTGTTTCACCCATTTTCCGAGCATCTGCTGTGTGCATATTCAAACAATAGGCACAACCGTTAATTTGAGAAGCCCGAATTTTAATAAGTTCACGAAGTTTACGATCAATACCAGTTGTTTTCGTATACTTCTCCATTTCCATCATAATGTTAATTCCCTCTGGTGATTGCTTATAATAATCCATTCTTGGTTCCATTTTAAATTCCTCCTTGAGATGATCATCATTTCATTAATTAACGACAATATTAATCGTCGATTAACAATATCTATAATATACCGTTCTGTTTATAATGTCAAATCACTTTCATAGGTAATTGGTGCCAAAATGAAAATTTGACAAAGTATTAAAACATTTCTAAGATTAATTTACATAATCTCATTTCAAAGTAGGTGTCTTAATGCAGTATAGTATTGGAGTTGAGTATGCACTTCACTGCCTCGTTTATTTAATTGATACCCCAGAGGATTCTCCAATTGGAATAAAAGAACTTTCCGATTTTCAAGGAATTTCAGAAACCTATCTATCAAAGATTTTTAGCAAATTATCAAAGTCTGGTATAGTAAGTTCAGTTCCTGGTGTAAAGGGTGGGTATAAACTTGCTAAATCTCCAGAGGAAGTTTCCTTTTGGGACGTTATCGAAGCAGTGGAAGGCCCTAAACCGATCTTTCAATGTAAAAATATTAAAGATAATGGGTATTTATATAGAGAGAAAATCTGCACTCCTAGTTCCTCTTGTACGATTAATTTAGTTATGCTCTCCGCGGAAGAAAAAATGCGTGATTTCTTGCGTAACAAAACACTTTCATGGCTTAATGAAGAGCTTGAGAATGTTTTACCTAAGCCAGCTCGGGAAAATACTCGAAAATATTTTTCGAATAACAGCCAATAAAATAAACCTCTCGTGAAATTCCTAAATGAAGGAATTCGGAGAGGTTTATTTTTCCACCAGAAAGCATTTACTGTTTTAAAATTAACGCCTTTTATTCTAACCCCCCCTAAACATCTTTTTAAGGGACGGTTTTGTTTTACTAAGCCTAAATAATGGTGGTAGAAAAATGATATTTTATCGTCAATTCGATGTTCCTGAAGAATAGGAACGATTAAATTTCACAGAATAAATTAACACATAGAGAACCATCAATGAGGCAAAGAAATTCAGCAATATCAACGATACATTTAAATTAAAAAATTGTGTTAGCAGTCCCACACCAACTACCGGGACAATGAAGCCTGAGTATGCACATAAATAAAATGCTGATATGACCCGCGGACGCTCTTCCGGCTTAGGCAATTGGCTTGCAAACCTTAATGATACTTGAAACGTCCATCCAGCCCCAATTCCTTGAATTCCAAATCCGGACCATAGCAAAAATAAATTTGCTGTTTCACCTGAAAAAACAATAATCCACGATCCAATAGTTAGAAAAAGGATGCCCATACGCATCCGAGTAACTGGATTTTTCGGCCAAGGAAAGAACTGCATCAATGCCCCACCACCTAAAAGCAACAAAATTAACAGCCCTGAAATAGAGAGATTATTGGTATGAATAACGTTTTTTGTGAAGGAAGGAATAAGAGAAAACACAATTCCACCTAATGTAAAAACAGTAAAGATCGGAAGCCCTATAATGGACCAAAAATGAGAACGAATATTACTCGGAACGCCTAGCGAGATCTTAGTTTTAACCGGTTTCTGCACTTGGGCATCTTCATTTTTCGGTAACATTTCTAGAATTATCAATGAACACATTAACATGACGAGCAGAAACCAATAAGGCAAACGTAGTGGCTGAAAATGGATGTATTGCAAAATTAAGCCTGAAATGGCGGGGCCCAATCCAAATCCAATGTTCACTGTCGCTCCTGATAGCTTGATTGCGGTAGTAACTTTACCTTGAGAAGTTTGTTTTAATAAGAAAGCACTAGCAGTACCTGTGAAGGCACCATATGCGATCCCCTCCAAAATCCTTGCCACATACAGCATCCAGATGTTGATACTAACTAAAAATAACAATGTCGATGCAATGGACATCCAAATACTCCAGCGAAGAACTCTTTTCAATCCCCAAGTACTTCCCCTGGCTCCTACTACAAATAAAGTCGGCAGCAGGATTACTGCATAAACGGCAAATAATATGGTGATTTCTAGACTGCTAAGCCGATAATATTCACTGTATACAGGAAATAACGAAGAAATAAACGTAGCACCACACGACATAATTAGGACAACCCAAAGCATTCTTTTCATTACATTACCTACTTTCTTGAGTTTTCAAATCTAAGGTGTGTTCCTTTTTAAAAAAGGACCAATCGGTCTTTTTTGAAGCAAAAAAAAAAAGTAAATTAGAAAAGCATAGCTTTTATTTGTCCGATGACCATGTCTAAATATCTCTGATCCTTGTATATTCTGCTGATGGCTAACGCACCTTCCAAAGAAGAAAGAATGAATACTGCCATTTGTTCAGAATCAATCTGTTCGTCAATGTCATGTTGACTCTTTCCTAACTCAATTATAGATTTGATTATATCAATTAAGCCAGCAAAGCCATCCCTTACAGAATCTTCGATTAGAATATTTGAATCATCAGCTTCAATGGCTGCATTCATTAACGGACATCCACCAACGATAATTTCATTATTCAATAACGTCATAAAAGTTGAGGTAAAAGCCTGAAATTGCTCAAGAGCAGTCTCCTTAGATTGAATAGCTTGCAAATAATTTTCTTTCAGTTTCATTAACGAATATGCAAAGGATGCCTTAGCAATATCTTCTTTACTTTCAAAGTGGTAAAATATACCTCCCTTTTGCAATCCCGTGGCCTTCATTATTTCAGCGATAGAAGTTGATTTGTAGCCATTTGTATTGAATAATGACGAAGATTGTTCAATAATATATTTTTTCGTTCGTTCCCCTTTACTCATTTATCATTCACTCCTTTGTGTTAAAAAAAGACCGTTTGTTCTTTTTTATTTAAAACTATTGCATCTCTTATGTCAAGTGGTGATTTTATCATTTGCGGAGTAATTCTGTTAATCTTCATTTAACCGGGACTTAAAATGATCTGGTGATCTTAGACTATCCGCACCGTTCTAATAACAAATTCTATAAATTAAACCTCTCTTGTAAATCCTTTATCAAGGAGACTTGAGAGGTTTTTGCCTTGTTATTGTCATAAATACTTTGGTCACATGTCTTGGCCCTATTCTACTTCGCTTTTCCTTCTCCCTATATGAACTGATCCTTTTACAGAACTATTACCATGCAACAAATAGTAAATAACGATCCCGGCAAGCACGAAGAAAGTGCTATAAAAGTATAATGTACTATACCCTACTTTTACTGTTGCTAGACCAAATAAAAAGGAACCAATTCCAAACCCAAAATCAAAAGTCGATAAGTACGTAGCAGTAGCCAAGGCCCTCTTTTCAGCCGGGGCAATTTCAATGGCGATGGTTTGGAGACTTGGAAAGATAGTTCCCCACCCTAAACCGACAAGCGCACCAGAAAGAAGAAACAACGGTAACGTTGGGGATAAACTAAGTAAATAAGTCCCAATGGCAAAAAGCAAAATGGATGGATAAATAATTTTATTTGCTCCATATTGATCATACCATTTTCCAGTAAAAGGCCTTGAAATTAAAAGGACAGATGCATAGACTACAAAAAAATAACTTGCTGCCTGAACTTGTCCGATTTCTTTTGCATAAACGGATACAAAGGATATGATCCCGGAATAAGCAAGAGCAAAAAATCCGGAAATTAATGAAATAGGAATAGCAGACATCTCAAGCAAAGACTTTATTCCTTTATTCGTGTTTAAATTTCTAACCTCTTTGGGCATAATTTTTTTAGGGATCCGAACAAAAATGACAAAAATCAATGCAAATAATGCCAGTAAAGCATTAATGGAAAACAATAGATTTGTACTGCCAAGGTGCATAATGGTTAATCCTAAAAAAGGTCCAACTACCATACCGAGATTTAGTGTTAAAACATAATACCCCATACCTTCCCCTTTACGAGATTCAGGAATAAGATCGGCTACAATGGCTCCTGTAGCTGTCGTTGCCATTCCAAATCCAATTCCATGTAGACTGCGAATAATAAGTAAGATCCATAAAGAATGTGCGATAAAATAAAGAAATGAGGAAACAAATACGATTAAAAAGGCTGTCAAAAAAACAGGAAACTTTCCAATCTTTTCAATCCATTTGCCAGCAAACGGGCGGGTAATTATAGCTGCAATTAAAAAAAATGTAACAATAAGCCCAACTTCAGACTCGTTACTCTTTAATTCTTGCATCGCATAGATCGGTAAAGTCACTAATAGATAGTAAAATGTTGTAAAAGTTAAGAAATTAGCGATTGAACTACTAATGAAATTTTTTGTCCATAATTTTGGCTTTCCCACTTAGGACTCCTCCTTTTTTTACTTCCCTCAATATCAAAGTTTCCATTAACTTCGTTGGTACAATGATTGCTTTTCTTAGCATATCCCAATAACTCATTACACCTCCATTTAGTCTGTCATTTTATCGAGATTCATGTTATTTGAAAAAGAGTTAACCTATTTTATTCATAAAAAGTGATCAACACCACCTTGTATTGTAGATATTATTAATCGACGATTATATGAGTCTATAATAGTGGTTGATTTTTCTTTTGTCAAAGTAATCTCTTAAAAAAATAAGCCATTAATGGATGGATCCTCAAAATCAAACTGTTTACACTTTATTAACATCATATTGAAAAACCCTTCTCATTATTGAGAAGGGTTTAATGTTTATTATGCAACTAGTTCTTTCATTTGGAAAAATTCCGTCTTAAATTTTGGGACTACTCTTTACTAGTTAGTGCTTTTATTTTATTTCTATCACTGATTGGTGGAGAACCAAATAATCGTGCATACTCTCTGTTAAACTGCGAAGGGCTTTCATATCCAACTTGAAAAGCGATTTCGGCTGCATGAACATGATCAGACAATAGGAATTGGCGCGCCATTTGTAACCTAATCATTTTTTGATATTGCAAAGGGCTCATTCCTGTTACTTTTTTAAAATAGACATGAAGTGAAGAGGTACTCATATTAATGGATTGGGCTAGCTCATCAACTCGTAACGTTTTTGCAAAATCCCTGTTTATCAGCTTTATTACTTTTTCTATGGAACTGGCCTTATTCCCCAAGATTGCAAATTGTTTCACTTGTTCGCCATGTTCATTTCTTAAGATTCGAAACAAAATTTCTCTAATAACTAGCGGTGCTAAAACGTTCATTTCAGAAGGATCATCCAATAGTTTGATTAATCTTATTACCGCGTCTAGTAAAGGGCTAGTAGCTTTACCTACCACCAGTGCTTTCGGAGAGAGGTCCTTTTCTTGTTTTACAATTGGCATATCTTTTAGGATATCTAAAATTTGCTCTGTACTGAAGCTCAGTTGCAGGCATAAAAAGGGGTTATCCCTGGTTGCTTCCGTTATTTTTCCCGTGATCGGCAGGTGTACTGAGGCCACTAAATATCGGTTGGGGTCATATTGATACATCTCGTTTGCCAGCATCACTAATTTTGAACCTTGTGCAATAAAGCAAACAGATGGTTCATATATGGAGTGTAGTGGTTCTGAAATGGTTGAAAACCGTATAAGCTTCATTGATTTAAGTGATGTTTGGTGGAACCCATCTTTGTCGGTGTAACGGCTTATTAATGAGGCTAATTCTAATTTCTGTTCCTCCAACTTGGCAGACATTTGATCATCCCTTTCTTCACCTATAACATAATTAACACTTTCTGGAGAATTAGGCAATGATTAAATAGGATTCATCTATCTAGATTAGAAATGTTTGATATAGGATATACATAATTCCATTGAATCCGTTGTAATCTAAACGGAATTGAATCGGAACAAGGCATTTGAAAAGGAGAATATAAATGGAACATTTATCAGGAAAAGTTGCGATTGTAACAGGGGGATCACGTGGAATCGGGAGAGAAATAGCTGAAAAATTAGCTTTACATGGCGCATGGGTTGTTGTCAATTATTCAAGTAGTGCTGAAAAGGCTCAGGAGGTGGTAAAAAGGATTCAAACAAACGGAGGAAAGGCAGTTGCCATCAAAGCAGATGTAAGTAACGTAAGGGAGATTGAACATTTATTTTCAGAAACTCTATCTACATTTGGGAAAGTAGATATTCTTATCAATAATGCTGGAATTATGGTGAATAAGCCTTTAGAAAAAGTAACGGAGGCAGATTTTAATCAACAATTTTCGATTAATGTGAAGGGTACTTATTTTGCATGCCAACAAGCCTATCAACATATGGGCAAAAACGGAAGAATCATCAACTTTTCAACCTCTGTTACAGGATTAATGTTCCCGACCTATAGTGTATATGCTGCTACAAAAGGTGCTGTCGAACAGATTTCAAGACAGTTAGCAAATGAGTTTGGCCATAAAAATATTACGATTAACACGATTGCTCCCGGTCCTGTTAATACAGAGTTATTCACGGTTGGTAAAACCGAACAGCAAATTCAAGGGTTGAAAAATATGAATGCATTTGGGAGACTCGGTGAGACACAAGATATTTCCGAAGTAGTATGTTTTCTGGTAAGTGAACATGCAGCATGGATAACCGGTCAAACTATCCGTGTAAATGGTGGTCTTATATAAGGAGCTAAAACAAACCTCTCATGGAATTCCTTTAATGAAGGAATTTAGAGAGGTTTAATCTTTATTCCAAACTCATCCACTTCATTAAAATAACACCAGACCAAAACCAATGTTCACCGTTGCTCCCACTACACTTTTTTTCCTGTTATTTCATGGAAAAGATGGTAATTTAAAAGTACATTGTAGTTTCAAATGCAAGAAACGGAGGTATGTAGTAGAATAGTTAATACTGGAGGGGGATTGATGAAAGAATGTACTTATGTGAAAAAAGAAAAAAGTTGAACTTGAAATTTGGAATTTTAAAAAAAGATCTTGTATTTTCCATATCACTTCTGTTAGCAATTTTAAGCTGTTTATTCCATGCACCAAAATTAGAATATATTAATATTAAAGTTATAGTCAGCTTATTTAATCTTATGCTCGTAGTTAAGGCTCTGGAAGATCTTAAACTATTGGATAAGTTCGCCATTACTATACTTAGTAAATGTCATAATAGCAAAAGTGTTTCAGCAATCCTAATTTTATTATGCTTTTTTAGTTCAATGCTTGTTACAAATGATGTGGCATTAATAACGTTTGTACCATTAACACTTATCATTAGTAAGATTATAGAAACTTCTATGTTAGACACTATTATCCTAGAGACAATTGCGGCTAACATCGGAAGCAGCCTAACTCCAATGGGAAATCCTCAAAATCTTTTCATATTTACTTACTACGGAATTAAGCCAATACAATTTTTTACAGCCATCCTTCTATTAGTGGTTCTTGGAATTATTCTATTATTCTTTCTTAATCAAAGATTGAATAGTAAAACATTGGAAATGGAACTTCCGTATATTCCTATAAAAAGTAAAAAAAAGGCAACAGTATGGGGTATACTATTTGGCATCATATCAGCATCCATTTTAGGGGTATTAAGCTACAAACTTGCGTTCATCCTCGCATTGGGAACCGCATGTATACTGGATATTAAATTATTAAAGAAAATTGATTATTTATTGCTGATTACATTTATATGTTTTTTTATATTTATAGGAAACATATCTGAATTAAAGGTCGTTCACACATTTGCAAGCGAAAACCTAAAAAGTCCCATATCTATTTTTTTCAGTTCCATTATTTTAAGCCAACTGATAAGCAATGTACCTGCTGCAATCTTTTTATCCAAATTCTCTGTAAATTGGCAACCTTTATTAGTAGGAGTGAATTTAGGTGGGCTTGGTACAATTGTTGCTTCCCTCGCAAGTGTCATTTCATTTAAACTTTTTATTAAGAGAGATCCACAAAAAAGTAAACTATACCTTATCAGGTTTAGTTTTTATAACTTTTCTATTTTAGCCCTTTTAACTCTTGTTTATTATTTTTCGATGAAGTATCAAAATTTCTTTTAATACAAAGTAATAATTTTAAACAACTTTAGGTCAAGCAAAATAAAAAACCCAATTTCTCAAATTTTTATACTTAGAAATTGAGTTTTTTATTTTGGATTTTTTTCCAGAGTTTATACACATAGGGGAACTACCCCATACCTATCTAGATAAGGCATTTCATTTCTAGTTTAAAGAAATGAACCTCCCCCAAAATTGCTACTATTGGGTATAAAATGAGGATGTTAATCGGAGGTAAATATTTATATAGAATTCCTAAATGACTATATAAAATATTGTGATGCCTGTCCGTTTTCATCAATATAATCAATTACTGATTTATTCTTATTAAGATCAATCAATAATGTACAATTCTTCTCATTTCTTTTCCAGGAAAGTCGAATTTCGTCCTTAGCCGATTCCAATACGGTAAACTCACCATTAAAAGCATCGTATTCATTTCTAAATCTAATAAGCTTTAACAATCTTTGAACTACTTCTTTTTCAAGAGACTTTTCAATTTCCTCAAGGGTGAAGTTATGGCGGTTAATTTCACGTCCTTCACCAGTTTTTCGTACATTTTCGAGATCATTTTCTCCTGCTAGCAAACCTACATAATAGACTTGAGGTACTCCAGGAGCAAAGAATTGAATGGCTCTCGCAGCCAAGTAGGCATCATCGTCACAATTAAGTACTGAATAATAGGAACATCTAATTTGATGAACATCAAACCCATCGGGCGCTTTGTGCTCCTCTGATAAAATGAGACTAAGGTTTGATCCCCGTTCCAAACATACATCAACCACTTTTCTTGCCTCTTTCGTGTCTATCAGATCATCTAAATCTGGCTTGATTGGAATTCCGTCATGGCAATCAAGCATTGTAAACTGCTTGTGCGGGCGTGTCTTCAGGTATTGTAGAAGATCTTTGCTGGATTTATTAAACAATGCATCCAAGATTCTATATGGCAAAATAAAATCATAAATCCAACATCCATGCTTAGCCAATTTGTATTGGATGCTGTAATGAGAATGAACTTCAGGCAGCAATTCAATGTCTAAAGAATTAGCTAATTCTAAAATCCAATCCAAAAATTCATAGATTTCCGGCTCGACAAAAAAGCAATTTGTTCCCAGTTTTTTTATGACGTATCCAACGGCATCCAGTCTGATAATCTTCACATTTTGCTTTTTGAAATTCATAAAGGACTCCGTAAAAAGTTTCCTTACTTTCTCCGATTTCACATCTAAATCAATTTGTTCGGACGGATCCGTCTTACCAAACGTTGTCCAAACCTTCTCTTCTTCACCAGTTTCTTCAATTGTATATGATGAATATGGCAGTGCCCGGCGCAAAAACATTTTTTCTATGTCTTCTTTTTTCGGCTTTCCATCTTCCCAGATCTTATCAAGGGTAATAAAAAGATCTGCATATTTTGATTTTCTCCCTTTTTTAAGGAAATCCTGAAAATACTCAGACTGCCTTGAAATATGGTTTACCATCACATCAATTAAAATATCATAATTTTCACCGATGGCTCTTATGTCTTCCCACGTTCCAAAATTAGGTTCAATCTCCAAATAGGTCTTTGGAGCAAACCCCCTGTCTCCTGATGATGGGAAGGGTGGAAGAATATGAACCCCCCCTTTAAAAATATCTGAAAAATGTGTTAAAAGGACATTGTTCAGCGCCTTTAAATTTCCCCCAAGTGAATCTGGATAAGTAATCAACTGAACTTGGTTTCTAACTGACATACTTCATCCTCCTACAAGTCATATAACTCTTTAATTACTTCAAGTTTAGGCAAGTTCACTACTGCACCCGTGTGTTTCAACTTAAAAGCACTGACCGCAAAACCAAAGTTTAACGCCTCTCTTATCGTATGTTCTTTCACCAATGCGGTATAAAAACCAGACCAAAATGCGTCACCCGCACCTGTAGTATCTATTACATCTGTCGCAAATGAGTTCAGTTCCACCATTTCCATTCCATTCGAAACGATTGCACCATCTTTTCCCAATGTCATGATGACCAGTTTAGGGCCGAGTTTCAAAAACTTTTCAATCTGATTTAGTGGAGTATCTTTGCCGAACAATCTTTCTGCGTCATCTTCAGATGGTTTGACAATATCAACTTTACCAATGATAGACTTAACATAATCAACACCATCTTCGCCCCTTTGCCAAATCATTGGATGGTAGTTTGGGTCAAAACCTATCAAAATGTCATTTTCTCTAGCTTTTTTTATTACTTTTTCAATTGTTTGACGTGCTGGTGGCATCGATATCGGCCAGCAAGAAAAGTGTACAATCTTTGAATTTAGTAAAGCTTCTTCGAGACTAGGAGTATAGGCTAAATGATAATCAGCCCCACGATAGAAAATGGGGATTGGTGTTGATTGGCTTTTCGTTACGACTACCATACTGGTAGAATTATCTACTATCTGAACACAGCTTGTATCGATTCCTGCCTTCCGTAAATGGTTCATTAAAAATGTTCCAAAACCATCCTCGCTTACAGCAGAAGCAACAAGTGAATGGATCCCCAATTTCCTTACATTTATGGCAATATTAGAAGGGGATCCCCCGAAAAACTTGTGATAGGTATTACATTCCACATTTTCATCATATTCGGCTGAAATCATGTCAATAAGAAGTTCTCCTACTGTCAGGATATCGTTCCTTTTATTTTGTAATAAAATTCTATTATCAAACTCAAGCATCTTGATCCTCCGGGTTCATTTATCGACCTCTACGCAATCTACAAATATCCCTCAGAAAAGGTTAATCGCATATTCCTTAGTTTCTAATAAATGCTTTTCTCATTTTTTTATTGTAGTCCTTTTATCCAGCGCCCAGCCATTTCAATCCAATTGGCCACTTCTGGCTGGATAGTCCATTCATTATTTTTTGCCTTAGTTTCCTCTGTTCCAAGGGACAAACCATGGATCCCATAAGGGAAGATGTGCATTTCCAAAGATACCTTATTCTTAAGAAGGGCATTAGCAAATAAAAAACTATTCTCAACAGGAACAGGCTCGTCTGTATAGGTATGCCATAAGAAGGTTGGCGGAGTGTCAGTGGAAACCTGTCGTTCCAATGACACCTCTTGTAAAAGGTTATCGTGGTTTTCTCCTAACAACGCAGTAAAAGAATCCTTATGTCTATATATTCCAGAAGTAATAACCGGGTAACTTAATAGAATTCCGTTAGGCTTTATCTCATCATTTGAAATCCCTAAACTTTTAGATAAAAAACTTCTGTTCCAAAATACACCTAAACTTGCTGCCAAGTGACCACCAGCTGAAAAACCAGCAACAATGATCTTATTCCTGTCAACATACCATTGTTCTGCATTCTGCCTAATAAGTGAAATTCCCATGGAAAGTTCTAATAGTGCTGTTGGAAAAGTGGCTGGATGAACACTATAACGTAAAACACATGCATGAAAACCCATTGCATTCATTCTAATGGCAATCGGCTCAGCTTCTCTGTCAGAAGTAAATTCATATCCCCCGCCAGGACATATAATGACCGTTGGACGTTTACGATTACAATCTATTTCTGGGGAATTATTTAAAAAATAAGTATATAATTTTGCTTCAGAATGCTCGGTTCGAATATCGATCACTTCATGTATCATTTTTTCTGCCTCATTTATATTACTTTATCTGAAAAACTAAATGCCCTTTTAAGTGCATTAATATATTCATTTTGGGCTCGCTGGCTGATTTCTGCATTTGGAACAATATGTTCGAAGGCATGAAAACAACCAGGATATAGATGAAATTCTACTGCAACGCCGGCTTGTGCAAGACGCGTAACATAGTTAATCGTTTCATCACGGAAAGGATCCAATTGACCTACACATGTATATGTCGGAGGAAGCCCTGACAGATCTTCTGCCCGTATTGGTGCGGCATATGGAGAGATGTTACCATTTGCATGCTCACCTAGATACATTCTCCAAGCCGCCAAATTATTAGATGTGTACCACACTGCTTTATTGTCCTCAATTTCGTTACTGGAGAACGTAATATTTCTATCATCAATCATTGGATATAATGGCATTTGAAAACAGATGGCAGGTCCACCTTTATCACGAGCCATTAATGCCAATGCAGCAGTTAATCCTCCACCTGCACTTCCTCCTCCAATGGCAATCCGTGTCAAGTCGATATTCAATTCTTCCGCAGAGTTTGTTACCCATAACAATGTTGCATAACAGTCTTCAATAGCTGCTGGAAAGGGATGCTCAGGGGCCAGGCGATAATCTGGCGATATGACAATACAATTGGCAGCTTCCACAAAATTTTCACATAGGCTGTCTTCTCCGTTTGGATGCCCTAAGACATATCCTCCTCCATGTATCCATATAACCGCAGGTAAATTTGACTGGTCTCTTTGAACCGGTTCGTAAATCTTAACCATCATTTCTTGTCCATCTCCACCGGAAACTAACCGTTCAGTAATTTGAACAAATTTTGAATTCAATGTTGGGGGGATCGGCATTTGTCTTGCCATTTCTAAATCATCAGGGAGTTGAATAACCGGTGTTGTATCTATACCTTCTCTTAATTCAGGATTCACTCTACTATAAAAATCCATAATTAGTTCCTCCATTCCATGAAAAAGCATTTTCAAATATCGGTGGAATCAAAATGTTTCATATCCTCTTAAACAATGAACATGTCATCCCTCATATTTGCTTAAGTTGTATCGCCTTCTACCAAAATTACGTTAAGTGGATCATTACATTCTATAAAATTATCATCATTGTTTATTCTACTATCTAATAATTTAACAGCTCTTTTTGCCATTTCAAGAATAGGCTGCTGTATTGTGGTTAGGTTTGGAAGGAAATTCCTAGCTGTTTTAGTACCATCATAACCAACAATTTTTAATTCATCAGGAACTTTTATACCAAGGCTTAAAGCTTTATAATAAATGTTTGCTGCTAGAATATCATCACTTGCAAAAATGCCATTGATACCGGGATTTTCCGAAAAAATTCGAATGATCAATTCATCATACACTTTAGAATTAAAAGTTTGACTAGTTTCATAAATGATTGGAGTAAGGCCGTAAGTCTCCATTACATCTTTATATGCAGCTGATCGTAAATGTGTTGGCGTCTTTAAACTAGCCGGCCCACCTATATGGATGATCTTTTTACAGCCCTTTTTTATCAAATGTTCTGTTGCCAATTTACCTCCTAAGTAATTATCTGAGGATACAATGGGAGCAGAATCAGAAATATATTGGTCAATTGCGACAATTGGTAATCTTGTTAATACTCCATCAAATATTCCCCTATTATGACTACCAACAATGATGCCGTCCACTTGATTTCGAAGGAGCATATCTAAATACTTTTTTTCTTTTTGCGCATGGTTCAAGCTATTACATAAAAACACTTTATACCCTAATTCCTCGCATACCATTTCAAGATTAAATATTAATTCAGAAAAAAACGGGTTGGTTACTGTTGGAAAAATCAACCCAATTATGTTACTTTTTTGTGAGGACAAAGATCGTGCCATTTCATTAGGGACATAATGGATTGCTTCCATTGAATCATTAACTAGCTTGCGGGTTTTGTCACTAATATAGCCGCGGTTATTTAATACTCTGGAAACAGTCGCTCGTGAAACACCCGCATGTTTTGCTACATCTTCTAATTTTGGTTTCATTTCTTGCTACCTCTTTTACTAATTGAAAATGGAGAGAGACCCCTCAACTGGGAACACTCAATTTAGGTTTTTAAACACGTTCCATCACATCGGGGACTTTTTCCTTCTGTTTTAATATTTTGGCTCTGTTAAACTTGTCTGTTGCTTTCCGCTCCAGGCACTTCGCTTTCCGTGGGCGTTTCGGCGAGCCTCCTCGGCGCTTGCGCCTGCGGGGTCTCTCCAGAACCGTACTCCCACAGGACATTGATTATCTCCCTAGAATTCGCCCACGCACGAAGGAAATGCTTTAGCATTTTCGAGGAGTCTTCGTGCCTTCCGCTCCTATCAACAGGGTTTAAAATCAGAAGTATTCTTTAACATAGCCAATATTTTAAAAGAGTTCTTTGCCCCTCAATTATCACGATCACAGATGGCCCAAGATATAGCCTTTTCAATATATTCATTCCAAAAACCAAACGAATGGTCCCCATTTGTTTCTCTATATATCACATTCACATTCTTGGAAACTAAAAATTCATAAAATTTCTGGTTTACATCTAATAAGAAGTCGCCAGTTCCACATGCCATATATATTTTGGGAATTTCCACTTCAGCCTTTATCAAATCAACGATAAGTGCCTCAGGATCTCTATCACTGCCCAAAAGCTGGTGTAAGTCACCAAAAATTCTTCTATAATATTTATAATCCGCTACTTCATCTTTATAGTCGTTAGATATTCCCGCTATCCGATAAGTAATGATTGCGGAGGACAAGGCAATTATACGACTGAAATTATCAGAGTACTTTAATCCGTTGCGAATCGCTCCATATCCGCCCATTGATAATCCACCAATAAAGGTATCCTCCCTCTTTGAAGATAAGGGGAACATTTTTCGGGTAAACATAACTAATTCATTTCCTATGTATTCACCAAATAATTCCCCTTTATCAATATCATCCAAATAAAAATTATTTTCACCTGAAGGCATAAACACTGCTAAGTTATATTTATCAGATATTTCTCTAATTCTTGAGAGGCTAAGCCAATCCAAATAACTGCCAGAATACCCATGTAAAAGATAAAGAGATTTTAATGGGCGTCCCTCAGTATTTACATTTCCAAACATCTCAGTGCGGTCTATCGGTAATAATGCATTAAAAGTAACTTCCCTTTTTAAAGCCTTTGAGTAAAAATTTACTTGTGATATGGCCAATGGATTCACTCCTTGTGTTAATATAAATTTATGAATAATGAAGGTTTAAAAATAAAGGAACGGCTCTTTCGCATCAATAAAAGTAACTGGAATATTATTAACTAGAGGCTTCAACCATTGTTCCATATATTTCATGCCCCATTCTTCACTCCGCTCATGGCCAACAACAATCATACCCTTTTCCAATCCTAGCATCGTTGCGTCATTGACATACGCACAAAGTGTCCATTCTGTAATTTCACCACATACCATAACATCCAAGTTATGATTTCTCATTAACTCCATAGGCATTTGTTCTCTGCCTAACCCTAAGCTTCCTCCACCAACTAGCACTCCTACCTTTGAACATTTCATTTCGGGGTTGCCGACAATTTGAATTACATCCATTGATAGTTTCAGTTTAAAAAATTTGGCAAGTTCCGCCAAAGTGATTTCATTAATTTTGTATATGAATGGTGGGTTCTCCTCCAGCAAATTATTTTCCCAGCCAATTTCTTGCAAAAGCCCATCATAAATTCTATCCGTTTTCCCCAAATGCATATAATCATGGTACCGCCAAATTACTATATTGTTTTCTTCAATCAACTTTTTCTTTGCAAGATATAACGGGTCATCCTTAAGCCAATCCGTCTCGTCCCACCCTGTATAGAAAGTAGGTTCATGTGTAATGATCATATTTGCCCCGACAGCAATAGCCTTCTTAATAACGTCCATCGTTGCCATAAACGTAGTGACAATTCCTTGTACCTCAGAATTATGATTACCACATATGATCTGGTCACCTGTTTTTTCAAGTCTCATATCGCCACATGAATCTGAGAGAATCGCCTCAATAACTTCTTGTACTTTCATTTACTATTCCTACTTTCCTTAGCATGACTAAATTAAAATAACAAAATATATGGTGATACATTCCTACTCGCATTTACTAATAGAAGGAATGTATCACTAGATAGTTAACTATATAAATTTGATATATTATTTCTTAGACTTTTTAATAGAAAGTTAAGCTGTTACTTTATTTTTTCCAACCTGTTCTTCTAAACCAAGATTTTTAGGAAGTATGAACGCTGCTAACACTCCAACGAACAAGATGAACGCCATAACGTACATAGCGCCAGCTTGCGAACCTGATAGCGAGATAAAAACACCTGCAAGATAGGGTCCAGCAAAACCACCCATTGCTGAAGTAAATCCTGTTATCCCCCTACAGGCACCTTCAACCTCTTTGGAGAAAATAAGAGTTGGTATCGTATGAAAACTTGGCATAAATGCCTGTATAAAAAAGCCAACTACACACATTAAAACGATATACAAAGTAGCATTTGTACTATTAGAAAAAAGGCCTAGGGAAGCCAGAGCAATAGCAAACAAAAATAGAGGTATCCCCGTGCTAAGGCGCCGCTGCTTTATTTTCGCTGTTAATTTAGACCATATAGCCAATCCAAAAATTGCAGTAATAGATGGAAGAGCACTAAGTAATCCTATATTACCAATTCCTGCATGTGTAACAGATTGAATAGCTGTAGGCATCCAAGTAAAAAATCCTATCTGACCAAATACTGCGCAAAAGCCAATGATACTTAAAGCCCAGCTATACTTATTTCTTAAGAGATAACCTAAAATTGGTAGTAGCTTATCCCCACTTAGGTTATTGTCCCAATCTTTCACTATAGCATTCTGTTCCTTTTGAATGGTTGTAGTAATATATTCTCTTTCTTCTTTACTTAACCATTTAGCATCTTCAGGTCTGTCATACATTACGGCAAACCATATGCCACCAATTATTAAACTAATAACACCTAAAATGATAAACATCATTTGCCAATTAAACATGGCTATAAGTAATCCACCGATTGGACCAGTCAGCGTTGCTGCGATGCCGGATGCACTAAACACTACCGCTATGGCACGACTCCTTTCACCATCCTTTTCTGGAAACCAATATGGCAAAAGAGTCATGATGCCTGGAACAATACCTCCCTCCGCAACACCAAGCAGAAATCTAAGCAAAATGAGTTGCCAACCAGTTTCAACAAATGCTTGAAGAATGGTTATTACGCTCCAACATACCGTTGTAAAGAAAAGAAATTTTTTAAGTTTTCCTTTTTGAGCAATGTGTCCACCAGAGATCTGTAAAATCATCCCTCCAATGCCCGCGACTCCACCCGCAAATCCAGCAACGCTTGCAACAAGTCCTAAATCCCTCATCATGCCTCCAGGCAAGGCAATTGCTAAGAGTGACGAACTTAAAAATGAAAAAAAGCACATTAAAAATAATACAGGTAAAAAGTAAAACCATCTCAACTTTGGTATTCTCAATTCAGCCATGATTAAATACCCCTCTCTCTTTAATAATTTTATCTTGTTTTTAGCCTATATACTAAGGTCAAATACCGTTCACAATTGCAACGCAAATCCAAGATATTAAAACGTTTACAAATATTCCCCGAATTACATCTAACTTAATAATGGTAAAAAAGGTGAAGATTGATATTTCATTCCTATACTATATAGCAATTAAACTAAATAAATAAATCCCTTAAATTACGATTATTCCTCGCCACAGATCAACAATATTAAAACGTTTTCAAAACATATCAAATTTTAAATCAACCGGTTGTTACTTATTATGTTAACCGGTTAACACAAATATGTCAATCGGTTAACATATTAAAATTTTTATCTAAAACGAAAGAAACTACTGATTGACAAACTCAGTAGTTTCTTAAAGATATGGATAATGGTTAAAGAGGATTTTACATTTGGACTTATAACAATATGCATTTTCTTTTTCTCCAAGAGATCCTAAGTTGTTTCTCTTTCAATAGCAGAGACTGGTAAAATGTTTTCAAGTGGTACCTCTTCACCTTCGATCTGTCTTGCAATCAAATCAATTGTTAGTTCACCCAATTTCTCAATTGGTTGACTAATGGTTGTTAAACGCGGCCACATTAGTGTTGCGATCCCAATATCATCATATCCTATGATTTTAATTTCTTCCGGAATTGCCTTTTTTAATTGATGACAGGCTTGAATAACCTCGGCAGCAATTACATCACTGCTCGTAAATACACCATCTATATCCGGACACTTTTGAAGGAACCGAACAATCTTATCTACATTGTTATCTAGGTTTGAGTCCGAATCATCTAGTTTCAAAGTAGTAAATTCTATCCCAGTGTTTTTTATTTCTTCCTTGAAGCCTTGAAGTCTACCACCTGCCAGCAACGCATTGTGATGCGGTCCTCCAAGACCACCATATACATAAGCCAGCTTTCTGCAATTTTTCTTGATTAATAATTGTGATGCTAGTTTTCCTCCCATGGTATTATCGGAAGCAACATATGGAATTTTTTCTGCTAAAATCCGATCAAATGATATAATCGGCAATTGTAGGTTAATATATTCATCTACATCCAAACTATGGCTGCCCATAATAATACCATCGACCTGGTTTTTCTTTAATAATTCAAGATAACTGCTTTCTTTCGATTTATCATGGTTTGAATTACATAGCAGCAATTTATACCCCTTTTGATAGGCATAATACTCAAGAAAATAAGCTAGCTCGCTAAAAAAAGGATGTGAAATTTTAGGAACTATTAATCCGATCATATTTGACTTTTTTCTAAACAAAGAACGAGCGAGCTCGTTAGGCTGATAATTTAATTCTTCCATAGCTAGGTGTACCTTTTCTCTCGTAGATTGACTGATATAGCCTCTGTTATTCAGTACTCGCGAAACTGTTTGAACAGAAACACCAGCTTTTTCTGCCACATCTTTAATGGTAACCATTAACTAAACACCTACTTTTTAACTTATTATATCACTATTGAATGCCCATTCATTATTATCTCTTGCCCAATAAGAAAACAATATCAGACAGTTGTTTTGTTAACCATCATGATAGATGAAATTTCAATACTAAAAAGCCCAATTTCTCTGAATTAAAATAGAGAAATTGGGTTCTTTTTCTTTACTCCATAAAAGCTCCCGATTGTGGAAGATCGTTTCAAAGACTTTATAAAAATAAAGCCCACTATAGTTAATAACCAAAAAAATTATTATATCTTCAATTTTTAACTAAATGGCTCTGTTAAACTTGGCTGTTGATTTGCGCTCCAGGTGCTTCGCTTTCCGTGGGCGTTTCGGCGAGCCTCCTCGGCACTTGCACCTGCGGGGTCTCTCCAGAACCGTACTCCCACAGGAGTCTTCGCACCTTACGCTCCAATCAACAGAGTGTAAAAAAATCAACACTGTTTTAACACAGCCAACTAAATAAATATACTCTTTGTAGCAACTGTTTGTTGAAATGCCTGATCATGCTCAACAATGACCATTGTGGGATTAAAGCTTTGAATAAGCTCTTCAATCTGTATGCGCGAATAAATATCAATAAAATTTAACGGTTCATCCCAAATATATACATGCGCTTTTTCACATAAACTTTTGGCTATAAGCAACTTTTTCTTTTGTCCACCAGAATAATGAGATATATCTTTCTCAAATTGAATTCGGTCAAAATCCATCTTACGGAGAATGGATTTAAATAACGTTTCATCAATCCCATGCTCTTCAATAAAATCCGATAATAGTCCCTTCAAATGAGAGGTATCTTGTTGGACATAGGAAATGATGAGGCCTGAGCCTAAATGAATGGACCCTGTATGTTGTATGGGATTTCCTAGAATTAGTTTTAGAATACTACTTTTTCCGCTTCCATTCTTTCCATCAAGGACAATCCGGTCACCTTGTTCAACTTTAAAGCTAATTGGTTGATTCACTATTTGGCCATCATATTTAACCGACACATTGGTTAAGACCATTAACTCATTTGAATGAAATTTCAATGGCTCTAATTTTAATGTCTCTGTTTTTTCCACATTTTTTAGCAGTTTTGATTTCTCCTCAATAGCTTTTTGTTGCCTTGATTCAAGGTTCTTTGCTCTCTTCATCATCTTTGCCGCTTTATGTCCTACAAAACCTTTGTCCAACTTAGAACCCGAATTCGTAGTCCCATTTTTGGAACCTTCCACTTGATTAGACCAACCTGCTGAACGCTTTGACGACTGGTTTAATCTCCCTATGTCTTTTTGAAGGCGCTGATTTGTTGCCTCTTCGTGTTCTTGCTGTCTTTCAAAATTTAACTTCCAAGAAGAATAGTTACCACTTTGAACTTCAATATTTGCTCTATTTATAGATAAAATATGATCAACACATCCATCTAAAAAGATTCTGTCATGTGAAATTAAAATAAACCCTTTTTTCTTCCTTAAATAATCAGAAACCAACTTTCGTGCTTCAGTGTCTAGATGATTGGTGGGCTCATCGATCAATAGAAATTGACCCTCATTCAAAAAAAGGGCAGCAAGCAACACCTTGGTTTGTTCTCCATTTGATAATGTTTTAAATGGCCGATACATAGCCTCGGCATCAACATTTAAATAGGAGATTTCACGAAGAAATTCCCAATCTTCTACTTGGGGGCAAATTTCTTCTAAGATTTCATGTGTATACTTGTTTTTATCTGAAACTGGATAAGGGAAATAATTAAATTCTACTGAAGAAATGATTTTCCCACTATACTCATAATTCCCTAATAGTAAATTAAAGAATGTAGTTTTACCCCGTCCATTTCTACCGATAAATCCAAGTTTCCAATCCGTATCTATTTGAAAGTTTACATCTTCAAAAATATTGTCAAAGCTACCTGGATAGGAAAAAGTTAAGTCTTGAACTTGTATCATTGACATGATAATTCCTCCTTTGTATATCAACATTTTTTTCTCTTTATACAAAGTCGGCACATCCATCTATTCTAAATTCCTCCATATAAGTTTGATGGATATTAACGACTTATATGGAGTATTACATGTGTAACTATAGTGTCTGAATTGCTCATTTTTCTCTCTCCTTCATTACAGATAAAAAAATATCAATCTTATCTATGTGGGAGTAAAAAATCCTCCCAATAAGGTATTTGGGAGGATTAATCTTTCACTAATATTAAATAAGTTCTATTTGCCATTGAATCATGACAAATAAAGTGTAAACTGTTTAATAAAAATGGATAGACTAACCCTATATTTTGTCGTTTGAAGTTATTTATTTCAAATATAAAATATAGATTAGTTAATCATTGTCCATCCATCAGTCCTCTCATCATTGTATTATTATATTAACAATTTTTTTGTTGGAATACAATATGAGCAATATCTTTACCTCAAATTACTACTTGTTTAAAACTAATTTATACCCTAAATTTGTTAATTAATATTTTTAATTCTTGTGCCATATTCATTAAATGGCCTGATGTAGAGGAAATTTCTTTCATTGCCATTAACTGTTCCTGTGATGAGTTAGCGACACTATGGGAAGAATCAGCAGAGTTTTTAGCTAAAGAAGCCATCTCTTCCACAGAAGAGGAGACTCTGTTCGTACTTTCTGACATCTGAGTGGAAACAGCAGATAATTCCTGCGTTTGATTAGCAACTTCTTGAGTGGCATTCAAAATTCTCTCAAACACTGTTTCGATGTTTCTAATTTGCAATAATCCTTCTTCTACCTCATTTTTTACAGTGTCCATTGATTGAACTGTATTATTGGATTCTTGTTTAATTACTTCTATAAGTTTTCCTACCTGTTTAGCAGATTCAGAAGTTTGGTCCGCTAATTTTCGAACTTCTTCTGCAACAACAGAAAACCCTTTCCCATGTTCACCAGCCCTAGCTGCTTCTATTGCAGCATTTAATGATAATAAATTCGTCTGGTTCGAGATTTCTGTAATGACAGATGCAATCTTGGCAATTTCATTTGAGCTTTCTGCTAATTGATTAACAACCTTAACAGATTGGCTAAATGACTTACTGATATGTTTAATCTGCTGAGCAACCTGAATTACGGATAGGTTTCCTTGTTCGACTTCTTCTTCCGTTTTTGAAGAGTTTGATGAAATGACGGATACTGTTTCTGTTACATTTTTAATTCCCACGACCATTTCCTTAACGGTATTTAAAGAACCGATTGAACTTTGAAGTTGGGTTTCAGAGCCACTTGCCACTTGTTGAATGGCAGTTGAGATTTGGTTGGTTGCCAGTGTAGTCTCTTCGGCACTGGCAGAAAGTTGTTCAGAAGATGAGGCTACCTTTTCAATAGCTGCCATTACTTGTTTAATTAAAATTTGAAAATTGCCTATCATTGAATTTAATGACTTTCCTAAGCTACCTAATTCATCTTTACGGTTACTGACTACTTGCTTAACACCGTTTGTTAGGATCCCTTTTGAAACTTCTTCAGAAACTTTAACTAGGTGCTTAATCGGTTTTAATATCAATCGATTCATAAAAAACGACAATACGATCATCATTAAAAGCATAATGAAACCTGTAACGATTATTGTTATTAAAGTTTCACTTCTAACCTTAGTAATGGTTTTTTGTTGCTGGTCTACGGTTATAACTCCTATAGATTTACCAGAAAAATCTCGAAGTCGTGTAGTCATCTGAGCATATTCTTTTGAATTGCGCAGGGAAGTAACAAATAATTTCTTGTTTGCACCAGTCTGTATTGTTTCTAGACTTTTTGAAAGATCATCTTTTGTAAGATATTTTGATGTGGACAGTATTGTCCCATCATCTGTTAAAATTGCTGCATCGTTTTGTAAAGTATCTTTTATTTCTCTTATTGCTTTATTATCAAGAATTCTTCCAAAAATAAGGATTCCCGTTGGTTCAGCGGTTCCTTCTTCATTGGTGATCTTAGATGCTGCTATTACTGCTAATCCTTTTGATGTTTCAACTAAACCTGAGATTGCTTTTTTATATTTCAATTCTTCTAAGATCTTTTTATTATTTATTGAACCTGTAAATTCTTTTATATCCCCCACTTGAGTGAGAATATTTCCATCTAAATCAGCAGTTGAAATAAAGGAGAGATTAGGAATAACATTCATGCTATAATTTACATTTTCATTAATCCAATTAATATCTTTACTTTCTACTGCTTTTCGATTATTTTCCCAATGTGAATTAGTTTTTATTACCCCCAGCAGGCTTTCTCCAAACTTATCAATTAATTTATGAGCAACTTGATTTGAAACAAGAGCATGCTCTTTTTCAATTTGAGTTAAGTCTTTATTTGTATCAAAATGGAGGAAATATCCTGCTATTGAAATTGGTAAAACTAAGAATATAAGAAAGAATACTAGTATTTGTGCAAGTAACGATTTTGTTAGTTTTTTCATGTAAACCTCCACATTCCGAAGAAATATTATTAAATAATAGCAATTTTTCGTTGAAACAACTTAATCGCATATCATCTCTTGTTTAACATGTAATATTGTCTAATATCCTCTTTTGGTTTAGCTAGTTGCACTTCAAAACGACAAAGTTTTAGTCTTTTAACTAACTTCTCCCCCCTTACTTTCCCTTTATTTATGAATATTTAATAATTATGGCATTTAAGTATTATATAGGAAAAATAGATTGCATTTTAGTTAATTAAAGACAAATTATCGAATAATTCATGACAAATGTCCTATGGAATACTTCTCCTCAACGAATTAACATGGGTCTTTTAGATGCAGGAAATCTATAACTCTCTCTGGGACGTACAAAAAGCCTTGAATTCTCAAGGCTTCTTATTTTTAGTAAAATTATTTGAAATACTCATTACTCCTAGCTATTCAAACCTCCTTTTAACCAGACGCGGGGACGATATGGACCAACAGGAATTTGTATAAGGCTTGTTTTTCCTTTCGAATTGACTCCGTAAAGTTCATCACTTTGGTTCGAGTCGAATCCTAATAGTGGGTGTCCCCCCATTTCTAGGGCACATGCTGTCAAGAGCAGCCTTTGCAAAAGTATTCCTGCCTCCATCTGTTGAATTCTGTATCCTCTGTAGCCCAGTTCCTTTTTAAGGTGGTCCTTGTCTCCAACAAAATGCAGACAAAGCGGAACCTGATACAGATTTACATTGGGGGTTATTAAACCATTTTGCATATACTCCCGGAAATCCCCTTTAGAGATTCTCCGAAGTGCATGAGCACTTTTGTCATAGGCGTAAGCACCATCTTGAACACCTTCCACATTATAAAAAGTGCCATACAACTCTAAACTGGATGCTGCATTGTTATATTTGTTGCCAAGGTCATTTTGATACGAAAATGAAATGGTCTCTTTTAACAAAGAAGCTATTTCTGTTTGATTGATTTTCCCTATCATAAAATCAATATCAGGTGAGTGCCTCTCCCTGCAAACAGATGCAAGGTCGTATGAAATTGGCTCCGTATATGGCAGCATGATCAACTCCGTGCCTAAGGAATTGTTAGGAAGAGCATCATTTTTTATATTCTCAAATGAGTGTGTTGTTTCCATCATCGATGCTTTATTCATCACTTTCAGCACTGGGTAATCAATAACTCTTTTTGAACGGTTATATGTTACATGCTTAAGTAACGGAACTTCCCGGGATAATTCCGTTGCCGAAATATTTTCTCCCTCTTCAAATTGGCCACTATTAACGTTGGTAGCGTGGATAGATAATGGAATCACAGCATATATGCTTTCGTCTTGTTCTGATAGCCCCAGCAAATGATTGATCGAACGATCAAGGAATTGGTAACATACTCGGGTTGAGAACCCCATCCTATCTGCCACTTCCACCGATTGCCCAATTAGCACACCTGCATCTAGCCCTTGTAATCTGTATGAGAAATTATTGTATTTATAAAAATTTTTCCAAAAAACCGTCGACACAAAAACAATTCCAAAACAGTCTGAGAGATTATATCGATTACCTAGACTTCTGAATAGGTAGGAATCGTAGTTGCCTTCTCGTAGCAATAAAAGGCGATGGTGTGCAACATCGTAGTGGTATACTCCCTCTGGTACATCCTTTAACTTTAAGTATATATATAATTCATTGGGATACAGCGCTCCGCCAGAGGGAACAAATCTCCGAAATAACTGGGCATAGCTTACAGTAGCTTTTTCCTCGGTGCCTTCAATGTAAGCAGCTTGAGAGTATCGGGTTAGACCATATACATACCATAAGTAATGACCAAACTCCTCCAGGCTAGGGTTTGAATTAGCTTCTCTCCCTTTGAGGGTTAACGGTACATCTGCGGTAAGCGGAATCTCTGGTAAGCCACGATACAGTTTATAGGGAAGCGGTGCGTCTGCCCAATCCGGTTGCCATTCCGACGGAAGAAGTTTATTTGTGTCAAAGTGCAGATTGTATAGGAATGTATCTAGTTCCAACCTAAAACCCTCCTACTCTTGCAATTATGGAAAAGGATGAGGATATGGATTCAACTGTTCATATGTTAACGGGTGCTTATTAAACCCGAGTTTCACAGGTACATTAAGAACCCGTTCAAGTCCTTTTATACGTGTAAGATGATGTCCAAATGTCATTGGCAGCATGCCAGGAATCAATACCTTTACACAAAATAAACCGTTCCTTTTGGTAATTGGCGTTGTTTGGTCAACCACAATGACGTCCAAGTCTAGCCTTAGGAACCTTTTCAGAAGATCCTCAACATCATCCTTCAAATCAGTATTCACTTTTGGAGATTTAAATTCCTCATCAAAGGTACGTAAAGGGCGGTTTTCATCTAATAGAAAGCTCAAGTTCCCTTCTGCTTCTCTTAGTCCATAGAGCATACCATGGTCCACCATGGTACGTACTGCAAACGGATCATGTAACATCTCTTCATATTTTTGTCGAGTTTTCTCCAAGATTTCGTCATGCCTAAACATCATTCCTGCAAGCTCGTAAATTGCACTTTTTACTGCCTTTACAGGATCTGGATTAGCTCCGGCTGCACAAATGAGATTTGTACCCTTGGATCTTCTGTTTTTTGCCACAGCCCAAACACTCGGAATTTCATGTTCCATCGTTGAATTGTAAAAATGTACGTCATAACCAGCCACCTCATGTATACGGCAAACCATCAGCTGCAATTCTTTATCGTCCGTAGAACTAAGGTCAAGACGAGGAAGAGGGAGTTGTGCATACCAGGTTAATAAAAATGAGTCTCGCTCGACAACCTCCATAATCCCATGGAAAATGGCCTCCTCTAAACTCCCTCCTAAGGCACACCCATTGGAGGTTTCATAAACAAAGCCTTCTCCATATCCCAAACTGTAATAGGCCAGTAACTCCGGAACCATAATAGGGCGTTTTTGTAATAATGAATATCCCCAGACCCAATTCATTGGGTGATCAGGATGAAATGGTTTAAATGGAAAATGGGGCTTTGTATATTGTTCCTTCTCATGTAACCCTACCTTTGCAGGATTTAGTGCTTTATCCGCCAAATTATAATAACTATCACGAACGACTTTTCTCTTGCCGCGAGGTTCGATTCCGCAATATCTCTCCAAACCCTCTAAAATAGCGGTTAGCTCACTCATTTCATAAGAATTTGACCTGCCTGCTACGCCCTCATCCCCTTCAAACAACGGCATATTCACTAAAACATCGGCAAACGGGAGCCTGGAATCCTGCATTTTCCCATTCATGATACCAGTACGAAAATCAAGATAATCCTTGACTAGCACGTTTTTTAATTCATCCATCGAACGACATCGATAACCAGAAGGGTTCAATTTAGGACTAGGTTTTAACTTAATGTTCGCCAATTCAGATGTATCTTTAGGTATTTGACTGCATATTGGGCATAACGGATCAGGTAAGAAAAAGTGGCCCGAGATCGTTAACGTTTTCAGGTTTGTAATGTACACCTTTTCTCCTAAGCAACTTTGTTCTCCTTGAAGAATCTTCATTACTTCGTTGCTAATCAAGATCGCCATTTGCGATAGTCCGGTTCTTGATGCCCATGCATCACGCACTAACCCTTCTTCTGTTGCCATTTTCACACGAAGTCCCCACATTTCTTGTCGATCAGGTCCTGCTAACGTAAGTCGTAAGTCTACACAGTGGGAACATCCAGGTACATCAGGATGTACAAAGGGACCAATGATTCCTTCACCAAACGAAACGAAACCTCTAAGCCACGGAATACCTAAGGCCCTTGTCCTCTCTTCCGCTTTTTGATAAACGGCTGGTTTCCAGGTATCATGCAGGACAAGAACTAATTCTGGCTGTTCGGAAACTTCTTCGAGAATGCTTTGGCGCCTTACAAGATAGTTTGGGGACAATTGATCATACACATAATCCGCTAATAACCCCTCTCCATCTATAAGAATATGAGCAGCCATTAGGATCCCTCCTCTTGTACCTGAACACCAAACACCCCTGCCAGCTCTTGTTTTAAAAATGGCTCAAGGGCAAGGTCATAGATTACTAGCCGCATGCGGTTTTGATTCAATACCTCAATAGACGAATGTAATAGTTCCCGATACGTAATTTCATCACAAGATGGGATATCCATTTTACTTTCATTCTTTTCCAGAAAAACCTCTGACTGCATCTCTTGCTTTACCGTAGAATTCACTTGGTTTTGAGCATCCAAAAGCGCTTGTTCCAATGCATTTCGTAATGCCCATGTTGTATTTAAACCTGAACTGGTGTATCTACGGCCATTCGACCTTACCCAAACCACTGGGAAGCCTAATACATCCTCTTTTAAACCAATTGTTGCAGCCCCATTTAAGGTAGTCAGAGCATTAAAGTAAAATCTGCATCGTTTATCTTCTAGGGCTCCCAACTTAATCCGATAAACCCGACTCTGCTGGTCGGCCTTTCTTTTTTTCAATTCTTCACCTAAAAATACTTGAAGGCCTCTACAAACAGCTTCTGCGATGGTTCCTCCAGCACCTATGCCTATAAATCCCTCAGATATGTTTGCACCTACCTTATTTTTCTGATGATTGGATCCCCATTCGGACAAGTTGTTCATTTGGGAAACATACATTTCTAAGCCTGTCAGCCCTGCCTCTTTTTTTGCTTCCTCATGTGTTAGTCCCGCACAGGTAACCTCAGGAAGCAGCTCTGCCGGTCCCTCTGACAACGGGTTAACTGCTTGAACATAGCACTGTGCAAGTGGAAGTTGGGATAAATTTTGTTCCTCCCAGGTATGGAAAATCCCTATTTCTTCTGACGTTAATCTACTAAAATACTCTAAGAGGTTACCCATTGATTCATTTCTGTCCGTTTCCTGTTTGAGTCGTAAGTCAAAATCTTCTACTTGTCTTGGAATATCACTTTTAGAAATACTCAATGGATGAGGGATGAAGTAAAGCCAGTCTCCTTCAAGGGTTTCAAGGTCAAGCATGTAAATTTGATGACTCTCATTGGAATCTGCAATCCCTGTAGCCCTTTTGAAAAATTCGAATACTGAAACATTTGCCAGAATTGCCCCTGCTGCTGAAGAGAAGGATTGAGGCGGCCGATCTTTTTTAAGTGTTGTGTGATGTATCCTGCGCCATGCGGACTCCCAGCTTTCCTTTTTACCCGGTTGATCAAATGGACCAGATAACCCCACCTGGTCTAAATAGATGGTTGGCATAAATGCCTTCTTTTCTTCTTGGCAAACCAGATTAAGATCCCGTAGCTCATTTATATTTCCATCTTGCGAGACATATAGAATCCAATCAAAGGTTTGAACCGCTTCTCTCCAGAAACTGGTTCCTCCGTCTTTTTGAAAAGGTACATTTTTTACCTCTACTTCAGAATCGGTCTTGCGGGCATTATGCACTAGTTCATTGATTCTCTGCCAATTGGTAGGAATGGAATCTGTTACCAAGACATTTAGGTTAGGAATACCTGATTCGATTAACGCAGAAACCAATGAAACCAAAAATGGGCCAGAGCCTACAGCCAGAACTTTCTCCCGACGGTATTCTTGAAAATGGTAAGCACCAGACTCCATAAAATTCTCAATAAATTCAATTTGTGATGCATACTTTTCAAGAAGGTTTCGATTCAATTGATGGGGTTTATCTTTGCTTAGATCCCGTACAAAACCGTTGTTGTGCAAGGTTTCTCCTATTTCGTACACCCTGTCCCGATAAGGAGCAGTTAATCCCATTGTTAATTCATCCATTGTATGCTCCCCATTGAACATTGGAAGCAATTTTTCAATCCACTGATAAATTGTATTACCTTCTATTCTAAATGAGCTTGCGTTGTTTCTTAGATACACACCGCCATGTGGATCTGGAAGAAAGAAAGTATCCCTTTTGACCTTCAGACGTGAGGACGAGTCCAGTTTAGTCATTCAGCCCCTCCTTATTCAAAATCGTACAAATTATGCACTATCAGTTTATGTATGATTTTTTGTCCAATATGATAAGAAAAGTGGAAGAACCTTTCACAATCCGGAGCTAGACAAATCTAAAATGTATATACTTCCTTAAATATAAAAAATGCCCAACGTAAACTACGCAAGGGCACTTTTGATTTACAAAATTAATTTTTTCTTTAGGAAATTTTATCGGAGCAAAACAGTTCAAACTGCCAGAGCAATTAAATGAAACCGAAACAGCTAAAACCGAGGCCAAAGCCGAAACAACTGAAACCGAAGCAGCCAAAACAGCTAAAACCACCACATCGGAAGCCTCCGCAATGGAAGCCTCCGCAATGGAAACCGCCGCAGTGCATACCGCCGCAGTGCATACCTCCACAGTGCATACCTCCACAGCGCATACCCATAATACGCAGATCCTGGTTCTGAAGATCCATAGGAACTAACTGACCAACTTGGTAAGGGTCGATTCCCAACCCTTGTAGCTCATTTTGTAACATTTGTATTTTTCCTCCCCATTGTATTTAATTATCTAAGTTAAACTTAAATAGAGAGTAATTAGGTCAATGCCAGTTCCATATAAACGAAATCATTAGTTACAATCTGTACTCTCTTCAACAAATTATGTTTTCTTTTAGGTCTCTGTTACTAAAGAAAGAGCCTATTTCACGTCGAAGCATTTTCCTTCCTCAACAACTCACCCATTATAAATAAAAAACGAACCTTTAAAATTGAAGGTTTGCAGGAGTTATATTAAAAATTTATTAAAATGCCTAATCGAAAATAGGCTGTTTTTTCGAATTAATGCAACTCCCATTTTATCATCCAAAAAAGCCAAAGCGTACTGCCGATTGGAGCCGCTCCAAATTTTGATTCATTTTTCAACTTCACTTCCTGATCATTTCATTCTCGCTAAACGTTCCTAAGCTGTTTTGATCTTATTAGATATATATCCCAATCCAATGACAAGTACTGTAATTGCAGTTGGAATCAATAAATGTAAATCCTCTGTTAGAAAATACTTCAATTTTGGTTCTCCAATCATCATTTCACCCGCTGTCCAAGCTAGTATTCCTGCACCACCATAAGAGATAATTGGGAACTTTTCCATTGCTTTTAATATTAATTGACTTCCAAACACAACTAGAGGAATACTTACAACAACTCCAAATAATATACCGACTATATTTCCTTCAACTGCACCAGCAATAGCTAGGACATTATCAAGAGACATGATGGCATCAGCAATAATAATGGTTTTCACAGCTGAAATAAAGCTTAAACCACCATCTCTATGATTTTCTTCATCTTCGCCTAATAGAAGTTTTATGGCAATATACACTAGAAGAAGTCCACCAACAAACGATACGAAAGGTAATCGGAGTAGGTAAACAATTCCAATTGCGAATATTAAACGTAAAATAATAGCCCCAAATGTTCCCCAAAAGATAGCTTTCTTTTGTTGCCTTTTTGGAATATTTCGTGATGCCATTGCGATGACAACAGCGTTATCCCCACTTAAAACAATATTGATTAAAATAACTTCCAAAAGAACTGTAAAAGACAAACCAAACATATCCAATTTTTTCACCTCTTAAACAAGCTAGCTAAATCATTAATATTAAATTGAGGGAAAAATATGCCGGAATGAATACCCTATGGTTGAATAAATCTAAAAGTTTTTTGATTTGTTCTCCTTTGTTCTTTTAATTCTATGAAGAAGCATATTTTCATATTTTGTATAAATTTTTAGTGTGCTTTGTGTAACGCTTAGTTTTGGGAGTAGTAAATAAATAAAAGTTGAAGTAACTAGGCTTAATACTATTCCTGCTAAAACATCAAAAGGGTAATGGACCCCCACCCATATACGGGATACTCCTACAAGAATTGCTAACAACATCCATACAAGTGACCAACCTTTTTTATAAAGCCAGAATGACGTACAATATGAGAAAAATAAAATGGTATGGTCACTTGGAAAAGAATTGTCTTTTTCCTTATGTATCAGTTTATTAACGTCTGGCAATTCAACAAATGGTTGATAATTTGAGTGAAAGATTCCGATAACCTTTCCTATTGAAAAGGCACATATGAAAGCGAACGTTGCACAAAGAATCATCATTCTATTGTCACTATCTTTAGTAAACCAATAAAGAATAACACTTAGTACAAGGAAAATTACCATATATTCAGCAATAAAACTAAATATGGGATTCAAAAAGGGATACTCTTTTCCTAAGTCATTCACCAACCTAAACCAAGATACATTTACCTCTGAAAAATCCAAACCTTACACCTTCCCATCTCTTTTTAAAACATAATAGAAGAGATTGAGATGATCTTCCATCGAATCCAATCACATTATTAGGGATTAATGTTACATTTTTGTAAGGTTGCTGTCACACCTTGTGGGTAGTGAGTTATTTTATCAATTAAATTCAAAATTAATTTCTCCACTAATCTTTTATTTAAATAAAAGAAGGCGACCTTCATGTAGAAGATCACCCCATTATTGGTATGTCTGTATTTTTTACATCTCATATTTTTTCAATGCAATGACCGCGTTATGCCCGCCGAACCCAAATGAATTGGAGAGACCAATTTTAAGATTTGTTTCTCGAGCTTCGTTTGGTACATAATCTAAATCACATAAAGGATCTGGTTTATCTAAATTGATCGTTGGTGGAATGATACCCGCCTGCAGGCTTTTTGCTAAGGCAATTGCTTCAACTCCACCTGCGGCTCCTAATAAATGACCTGTCATCGACTTATTTGCAGTAACAGGAATTTTATAGGCTTGTTCACCAAATAATTTTTTAATCGCCAATGTTTCAGATATGTCACCAACCTTTGTACTTGTAGCGTGAGCACTAATTAAATGAACATCATCAATAGAAATCGAGGCATCCTTTAAAGCCATATTCATAGCCAGATACGCTCCTCTCCCTTCTGGGTGAGTGGAAACCATGTGATAGGCGTCAGAACTAGCACCGTATCCAATAACTTCTGCATAAATTTGTGCATTTCTTTTTAAAGCATGTGTTAATGATTCAAGTATTAAGATGCCCGCCCCTTCAGCCATTACAAATCCATCTCTATTCGAATCAAACGGTCGACTTGCAGCACTTGGATCATCATTCCTTGAAGATAGAGCAGTTGCATTTTCAAAACTAGCTAAAGACAATTCTGTTACGGCTGCTTCAGCTCCACCAGCAAATGCAATATCAGACATTCCATACCGAATAAGTCTGAACGCCTCTCCAATCGCTGTATTACCAATTGCACAAGCGGAAACAGGTGCCATAGAAGGTCCTAATGCACAAAATTTAATACTAATTTGTGCCGAAGCCGCATTGGCAATCATCGATGGAACCAACGTAGGGCTTACCCTTTGTGGTCCCCTTTCACGAAGAATATCAATATTTTTAGTCAACGTCTCAATTCCACCTATTCCAGAACCAACATATACACTTAGACGCTCTAAATCGATTTCCGAAATGTTCAGTTTGGAATCTTTCCATGCTTCTTCAGCAGCAACTAGAGAGAATTGACAAAATCTATCCATTCGCCTTGCTTCCTTCTGACCAATTATTTCTTCAGCAGTAAAATCGCTAACTAGCCCAGCAATTTTAGTTTTATGTTTACTAACATCAAATGTATGAATATAAGAAATGCCTGATCTGCCTTCAGCTAAATTCCGCCAAAATTTGTCAACATTGTTTCCTAATGGTGACACAACACCCATTCCCGTAATGACAACACGTTCCATACTTATTACCCCCACTTCAGTTTAACTATATTTTCACACTCCCAATATCCTATTACAAGTTGTTGTTTATCATAGTATAATCAGTAATAGGATAATCGCTATAAGGTAGGAGTTATGTGAACATGAATAGTAAAACTAGATTAGAAGCCCTATCCAACTTTTTAAAGTCAAAACGAGCAAGTATACAACCTCAAACTGTGGGACTACCAACAGGAACCAGACGGAGAACCCCAGGACTCAGGAGGGAGGAAGTCGCCCAGTTGGCAGGTGTGAGTACAACATGGTACACATGGCTTGAACAAGGACGAGATATTAAGGTCTCTTCATCCGTCCTAGATGCTATAGCTTCTGCTCTTCTATTAAATAATGATGAACGAAAGTATCTATATGATTTAGCATTAGAAGTAAACACAAATGTATATAAACAAGAGCTTGAACAAACAAAAGTCTCCCCTTCTTTAGAAAAAATTTTAACAGAATTAAAATATTGCCCTACTTTGATCACAGACCGGCATTTCCAAATTGTAGGTTGGAATCCTGCTGCTGCCTATGTTTTCTTGGATTTTGAACAAATCCCCATTGAACAGAGAAATTTAATCCGATTAGTGTTTACAAGGAAAGAATTGAGGTCATTAGCTGTCAATTGGGAGCATTTTGTAAAAGGATTTCTTTCTATTTTTCGAGTTTATTATGGTCAATATATGGGGGATGAATGGTACACTCAATTTCTCGAAGAAATGACGGAACTTAATCCAGAATTTCAGCGCTTATGGCAAGAAAATCAGGTAAATATGGCTCCTGAAGTTTTGATTGAATTTAGACATTCTAAGGCAGGTAAAATGATTTTTAATTTAACCTCTTTACAAGTTCATGGTCATACTGATTTTTGGTGCAGCATTTATACTCCTGTTGAGAGTACTCCAACTGAAGAAAAATTAAAAAAGATGATGAAAAAAGAAAATCCTAAACCAGAAAGTAGTACTAACTTATCAATCTGAAAGATAATAGTCTTCTCTTTCAACCACCTGGTAAACATTAATCAAACAAAGAACATCCTGACATTCAAAGGATGTTCTTTGTTTCCTCCTAACTGCTCTATTGTTCCTATAGCCTATGGACATCCAATTATCCTTTCCAACCCTTTTCATTTTGAGGTATTAGAAGTAAACAATATAAATAATAAACACTAAGAAAATTCTATAGATAGCAAATGGGATCAGCTTAATTTTATTAATAAGTTTCAAGAAAAAACGAATCGATACTAATGCAAAAATAAAGGCACTGATAAAACCTACGATAAAAAATGGTATTGTTTCTAAAGTAAAGTACTGCCAATTTTTCATTAAGGAAAGCATGCTGGCTCCTACCATGATGGGTACGGCCATAATAAAGGTAAAGTCAGCTGCAGCACGGTGACTCAATCCAAGTAAAACTCCTCCAGATATAGTTGAACCTGACCTAGAAAAACCCGGCCATAGTGATAAACATTGAAATAGCCCAATTAGAAGTGCTTGTTTATAGCTAATTTGGTCAACCGTTTTAACAATAGGCTCTTTAGGACTGAACAGGTCAGCACAAATCATTAAAATTGCCCCAACAATCAAACTTATTAATACAGTGGTAGTGGAAAATAGATGCTCATCTATGTAATCTTCAAATAACACCCCTAGAACACCTGCAGGTATTAATCCTGTAATTACTTGAGACAATTTTAACCGTTTACCGTCTTGATAGTTTACAGTAGATTTTCTAAAGCCTATCATGCTAATAAAACGATCTTTAAACACGACTACAACCGCTAAAATGGATCCTAGTTGAATGACAATTTTAAATGTATTTGCTACATATTTGGAAAGAAATTTCTCAGATTTAAGCCACATATCATCGACAATAATCATATGCCCTGTTGATGATACTGGCACAAATTCAGTTAAACCTTCTACCATTCCTAGAATGATCACTTTGAGTAAAAGTAAAATTTCCATAGATATCTCCTTTATTCAATAATGAATGCCATCCCTTTTGTTAAAACAGATATTCATGAAAATCCTAGTGACTCTTAAAAGTGCATCAAAAATTTTTTGTATTTTTCCCCTTTACCTGCTTTAACGTTGCTACTATTTGAAAGCTAACAATTACTAGTAATACCCATGAGCTCACCTTCCCGAGATGAACGAGGCTCCATGCATCGGTTTGATTTGGATATTTCCATGCACCAAAAAAGGTGGCAATATTTTCGGCAATCCAGATGAAAAATCCAATGAGTACAAAAGAAAGGGCGAGTGGCATCCGGTAACGAGTTCCATCCACTTCGTATGTAACCCATGATTTCCAAAAGACAATCAAGACAAGCCCAGATAACCACCATCGAACGTCCATCATATAATGGTGGGTGAAAAAATTCAAATAAATTGCCACTGCGAGAGGAACTACCACAAAAAACGGTGGCCACCTAACTAGTTCAACCCTTAACCTTCTCCACGCCTGACAAAGAAAACTTGCAACACTTGCGTACATGAATCCGCTATACAATGGCACTCCAAAAACCTTGAAATACCCTTCCTCCGGATATGACCAGGAACCCATATGAACCTTGAACATCTCAAGAGCAATTCCAATAAGGTGGAACAATGTGATAACTTTTAGTTCATCCATTGTTTCAAGACCTGAACGCACCATCCACCATTGCATTAGGAGGAAGATGATGAGCAGCCAGTCATATCTTGGCAGGATTGGAAGGGATATGAATTTTGTAAAAGCTAAGGTGGTAAATATAACAACAGGAAATATACAGGAAAGTGCCTGCTCCCACCCAAAGAAAACTAGTTGTTTAAGCGTTCTCATGATTTGTGGTTTCAAAGTTTTTTTCTGATCTCCATTTTGAATGGTTACATTCATGAGTACACCCTCTTTTAATGATCTTAATTGAAAGAATAATGGAAACAAAATCCTTCCACGCTAAATTCCGCCAATTTTTTTATTCCTGAATGGCTTCGTCACTGCGGTATTCTAAAATATCCCCAGGCTGACAATCTAAAGCTTTACAAATTGCCTCTAACGTTGATAAGCGGATCGCCTTGGCCTTTCCATTTTTCAAAATAGAAAGGTTCGCCATTGTAATACCAACCTTCTCAGACAGTTCTGTCACACTCATTTTTCTTTTTGCTAACATCACATCAATATTAATAATAATTGCCATTGTTCTCACCTCAGACTATTAAATCATTTTCCGATTTTATATCAATCGCCTCTTTTAAAAGCCTTTGAAGAACAGCAGCAAAGACAGCAATCACCATAGATGCAAAAGGAACAACCAATCCAATAAAAATGACACCTGGGGCATCGTCTTTCTCTGCAAAGAGATAAAAAAGCGGCAAGACGAGCAAATGCAGGGTACTAATGGAGATTACACATTGTTTGATTTTCTTAAGAGCATTTACAGACAAATCGGAAAAAGCCTCATTTTTGTCAATATGGCGCAAAAGTATAAAAGCCTGATACAGCGCAATGTAATAAGGAATCGCGGATGCATAAAAAATGATGAACACGAGATATTTTATATAAGCAAAATCTGGTAGCAATTTTGCAGCAAGATCCCCTAACTCAGGTACCAAAAAAATACATAAAGCAAGAATGGGGATCCCCATTAGAACAATCGTTAACTTTAAAAAGAGTGTTGAACCACTTTTCATATAAAGCACCTCACTTATATTTTCAAATTGATTATAATGAATTATTTATCGATTTACAATAAATTTTTTATCTAAATTAATATAAAGTTATCGTTTTTGCCAAATAAACATGGCACTCCTCATCAATCCGGATCGTGAAAAAAGTTTTTTCCTTAAAGAAAAAGGAAACAACTTTTTACTACTTGAAAAACGAGATTACTCTCGTTATAATAAAAAACGAGAATAATCTCTTTTTAGGTGGTGATACCCTTTGACACCAAAAGTATCAGAGGAATACAAAAGAAAAAAGCGGATTGAAATTTTAAAGGCTGCCTCACAAGTTTTTCAACTAAAAGGCTTTGAACCAACAACCATGAAGGATATTAAAGAGGCGGCAAATATAAGCTTCGGTGCCTTATATTCGTACTTTTCTAACACCGAGGAAATCTTTTTAGAAATCCTAGAGTTATCAAATGTGGAAAATGATTCAAAAGAAAATGAACTAGAAGCAACAGCTTGGGGAAAAATTGAATTCTTATTGGACACACAGGCAGCAGGTTTTGACAGGCTTCAACAATCAATGGTACCTGTCACCTATGAGTATCTCATGACTAGCTGGCGGGAGGAAAAGCGACGGCAGCTTTTGCAGAATCGATACGAGCAGGGAGTAAAAGAACTTCTTTCCTTCATTCAACAGGGAAAGGCAAATGGAGAATTCTCTCCAACTTTATCTGAAACTGCCATTGCCAAGATGATAATCTCAACATTAGAAGGGCTGAATATCAGCTCATTATTTTTAGAGCAAAAATTGGTCGAAGCTAAAAATCAAATTGAAGTTTTAAAGTCTGTTCTAAAAACTATTTTAAATTTGAAGGAGAATTAAACATGTCCCATCTTCAAATGGCATCTTTTATGTTACCGTTACTATTTCTTGTCTACCAAGTTATCATTGATTTTGCCAATCTCTATCCATTTAATGATGTCCAATCCAGGGATAGTCGTTTACGCAAATATGAAGTTTTAGGTAACTATCCACCTCTCATCATCATATCAGCCTGTTTTTTCTATTCAAATGGAGTAGGGCATTGGGTAGGTTGGGCCATGACCTGTATTATAATGGTGATGCATTTACTGGCCTGGTGGATCCCTTATTTCACGGGTTATCCGCATCATGTTCAAGCAGATTATGAAAAATACTTTCACAACACCTATAAGTTTTTGCCTTCGATAAAAAATCATATTATTCCGGATGCTGAGCATGTTGGTGTGGGTGTGCTTCTTACAGCAACACTACTTGTTCAGAGTTTCTATTTATTTAGCTGATATTATCTTTACATTTATTCTTGAAAACCATAGGGGGTAGTCTTTTTGTTTCATTGTCAAATAAAAAAAGCGCTCCCCCTTTGGATCAACGCCTTTTGGATAAAGTTATACTTGCCGTTATCATTATTGAAATGTATCTTTTACACAAGATCTCTAGTTTTTATGGAACCAAACGAGATGTTTTAACTAATTCCTCCTCAAGAACTTGAAGTCCTCCGATGACTTCAATTGCTGAACCTAATGAGACAAGAAAATCTCCTGCAATGGCTACTTTTTGTTCTTCAATAAGTTTCGTTTTATCTGTTTCACCTATTTGTCTTGACACCGAAATAGCCTCTAATATTTGTCCGATCGTCTTTGCCCAAACACCAGTCAGTATTTGCTGTTCACCTTTTGGATTTGCATCTTCTTCCAAATGTTGAATTCCTAATAAACCTGTCAATTCAAGAATATTCCCTGCTACTTGAATCCAAAGCCCTAAAGAAACTTGCTTTTCTAAGCCTAAAATTTTTTTATTTATCTCGTTTTCGTATTGGTAAACCTTCATTTCATTCCCCATGTTTACTCACTCCAAACCCCTGAGTATGCTGTATTGTATGAAAACCAATCATTATTGTTCGACTTTATCTAAATTTCCAAAAGGTAAGAAACAAAAAAATAGGCATAACTTTGCCACCTCTTTCAGTTTTTGTATATGAGCTTCCAATAAGTGAATAAGTCATTATTTTTTTACAATCATGAAATAATAATATGGATTAAATAAAGTTAGGAGGATTTGTATGGTTCAAAAACAAAATGCTAAAGAAAACCTGGGGAAAATGATGAACCCTGAATTTGCCGGAACAGACGCACAAAGAGTAAAGCAAGAAATTCAGAGAGATGTAATCGAAGGACAAGGTGCAATGACCTCCCGGGAGGCGGGAGCTATGCGCGATTAAAAACGAATGTACTTTAACCTCTAAAGTAATTCATTCATGAATGCTTTCAAATTGTATAAAAAATGTTTCATAATAAAAAAATAAATTTAGTGTTATCATGTAACACTAATCTCAATGTGGAGGGATGAACTTTGAATATCCTATTTAGCTTACTCCAAAGTCTTTTTATACTTCTTCTAAAAATAGAGTATTTCATTAATAAAAAGACGTTTGAATATAAGGGTAGATTTAAAATTCCATCTTTAACGTAAAGCGTTGATATTCTTTCATTGCTCTTTACCACATTGGAAAGTAAAAGGTGAGGATTCTATTTCTCACCTTTTACCGTTTTGAACCCCATCTATTTCACCAAATAAAGGTATTATTACTTAAAACTTAACATGATTTATTTTAAAAAAAGAAAAGTTCAATAAATTTAACCCCCTCTAGCCTGATAGAAGGGGTTTTGTTTTATGCTACCTTATTAATTTTAGTAATTCTTCCCTCTTTCAACTGTTTTCGATAATCAGCTGCAGCTGTAAACAGAACGTCAGTGGATGAATTGAGTGCTGTTTCAAAAGAGTCCTGCAATACACCGATGATAAATCCGACCCCTACTACCTGCATGGCCACATCATTAGGGATTCCGAATAGGCTGCATGCCAGCGGAATTAACAATAACGATCCGCCAGCAACCCCAGAAGCACCACAAGCACAAACAGCTGATAGTACGCTCAGGATAATAGCTGTTGGAATGTCCACATGAATTCCAAGTGTATGAACCGCAGCAAGTGTTAAAACAGAAATGGTCACTGCAGCACCAGCCATATTAATAGTAGCGCCCAATGGAATTGAGACAGAATAGGTATCTTTATCTAAATTAAGTTTTTCGCATAATTTCATGTTAACCGGAATGTTCGCAGCCGAACTGCGAGTAAAGAATGCTGTAATTCCACTTTCCTTTAAGCATTTAAAAACCAATGGATATGGGTTTTGACGGATCGTTACATACACGATGATTGGATTAACAACTAAAGCTACAAAAAGCATACAGCCAATCAAGACAGCCAACAATTTACCATAGTTTAGCAAAGATTCAATTCCATTTGTCGTGATGTTTTCAATTACAAGGCTCATGATTCCAAGCGGAGCAAATCTGATGACCCATGTTACCATTTTGGAGATACCATCAGAAAAATTAGAAATCAGTGTTTTTGTTGTATCCTGGGCATTTTTCATCGCAAATCCAAGTACTACCGCCCAAGCTAAAATACCGATATAGTTCGCATTAAATAAAGCTTTAACCGGATTATCAACAACGTTCATAAGTAGTGATTTGAGAACCTCTGTTACACCTCCGGGTGCCGCCAAATCCTCTGTGCCTTTTACAAGCGTAATACCCACTGGGAAAATAAAGCTTGCTATAACAGCGATAAGACCTGCTAGGAAAGTTCCTGAAAGATAAAGAACGATGATCGATTTCATATTTGTTTGATGACCACTCTTATGCTGTGCAATAGCCGACATAACCAGAAAAAGGACCAAAACAGGTGCTACTGCTTTCAAAGCTCCAACAAACAAAGCACCAAAAATCACTAAAGGTTTGGCAACTTCAGGAATGGCAACTGCTAGGATAATACCAATAATAAGACCAATAATAATTTGTTTAACCAAACTTATTTGATTCCATTTTTTCAATGGATTTTTCATCAAATTATTCCTCCCTCTCTATAAATCTACTATTTCCAGAGAATTTTTACTTCTTGAAAAAAAAACAATAGTTAAATAAGATTATAATGAATATTTAGATATATTACAATAGCAATAATGTTTTTGATTTTATTTTATAACAAAAAGTCTCTGTTAGACTTGTCTGTTGATTTCCGCTCCAGGTGCTTCGCTTTCCGTGGGCGTTTCGGCGAGCCTCCTCGGCGCTTGCGCCTGCGGGGTCTCTCCAGAACCGTACTCCCACAGGAGTCTTCGCACCTTCCGCTCCAATAAACAGAGTGTAAAAAATCAACACTGTTCTTTAACACAGCCAACAAAAAAAGGATAGATCCTTTTCTAAATACCGAAGTACTTGATAGGTCTTACCCTTTTACTATTGATCATTTTATTATTCCTTTAACGTGGCTATATAAGGTAAATTCCGATATTTTTCAGCGTAATCGATCCCATAGCCAACAATAAATTTATCAGGAATGATAAATCCGACATAGTCAGCTTTAAGGTCAACCCTTCTGCGCTCAGGTTTATCCAATAATGTACAAATTTTTATAGATTTAGGTTTATGAAGTTGAAAATGTTCTTTTAAAAAAGCTAATGTTAATCCCGAATCTATAATATCCTCAACAAGGACGACGTTTTTGCCAGTGATGTTTACATCAATGTCCTTCAACAATCGTACTTTTCCCGAGGTTTCAGTTTGATCTCCGTAACTGGACGCAGCAACAAAATCAACAGTTACTTTCCCTGTTAACTCCCGTATTAAGTCTGCAGCAAAAACAAATGCACCCTTTAACACAATAATTAAGACAAAGGGTTCCTCTTGATAATCAGCCATCATTTGAGTACCGATTTCTTTCACTTTTCCCTTCAATTGATCCTCTGTAATTAAAACAGTATCCATTTTATATTCCATTATTTAATTTCTGACCCCTCTCAATCAATTTTGGCTCAAGCCTTCGTTTAAGATCGATCAAATGCCTTCGGTGGTGATTCCATCCACCCCTTATCAATTAGGATATTAGCACCGTCTTCTACAAATAATCCAAGTTTAATAAGTGTCCTTCCATACAGCATAGTCAGGTCCCTTCTTCCATTCACTGCTAACGAGTTACCATATGACCTTATCTTCATCGAAAACATATCCACTTTATGAAATAACATGATCTTATCTGAAAAAGGAGGAAATGTAGATGTTGTGACTAAGTGATCTATATAAGATGGAGTGGGCAAGTTTTCAATGTGAAGTTTTTCTATGTATTGCTTAACAGCTTTGTCAGTCATGTCTAAACCACGTTTAAATAAGGCCTTAATCTTTTGGTCCTTGGCAGTCTGATAAAACCCTAATAATAGTGCTTTACTAGTCGCGTTGTTCTCAATATTATCATAAAGATGTGTGATCTCTAAAGCATGCAGTGGACGAATATCTCCCACAAAACCATTTAAATAATCTTGTTTGTCTATAAAATCGACCCCATTTGGTGTTGGAATAATGGGTGGCTTTGAAATTAATTTTTTTTCAACTAAAACATTGTTGATCTGGTATAGAAAAATCGTCGTGCATTGGTTGGCATAGACGAAAAATGCTCTAATATCTTTCCGCATTACCAAGGGGATCGCTACTGCATATAGGCTCATTCCCGCCTTTGCTGCATATTTTAAATAATGGACATAAAATGTATCTTCATATAAACGTGGTGCTGCAAGATTTATATCTTCTTTCGTAAAACCAACTGGTAAAGGAAACTTCTCTCTAGTAAAAAATGTTTCAATCCGCTTCATAAAGTCTTTGGATAGCGCCAAGCCATTCTTCAATAAAGTCTTAATGTATTCATCCTCACAATGTTGAAGAAAATAACTTAAAATTTGACTTGACATGCTGTTTCCAGTATAAGTGGCCCATAGTTTCCCCATTTCAAGTGAAGTTAAAGGCTGGGATTCATCTAATTCGGGTGTACTTAATAGAATTGGCTTCATAACATCCATTGGTTGTAAGTCCATCGATAGTCCCCTTACTCAAATTTTAGTCTATGATTTAACATTAACATTAGAAAGTTATTTTATTCCAATTACACGTAATCGTATACATTTAGCAAAGGAACCTAATTCCCTGTACGTTCATTTTAGAGAAATGCAGTGGTTCCACCCTTCCATTTATTAGGATGCTAATTTGAATGCGTGATCAATAATTCTTTGATTGATCTCATTTACTAACAGCAAAATAAAGTCTTTGCTTGTGTTCAGTTCAATAGCCTTTATAAGTGCTTCAAATAATTGTTCAGTACTTAGGTTCTGCATAAGTAGTCACTCCGTTTGTTATTTACCTTATTAGATTGAGTATTTTTGGGAAAATTAATGGTATATACCCCCGTTATAGGTATATACCATTAATGAAATAATTTAATTAGGTAATATGGGTATTACTTGTTCTAGATCTGAGAATATCGCATAAGCTGATTTATCCATTTCCACATTTTTCTCAATCAGATCAGGAATAATAATGGATCTCATTTTAGCACTGTTTGCAGCCCTTAAACCATTTAGAGAGTCTTCTAAAACGAGCACATTTTCAGGAGGCATAAAAATAAATTAATAACACCTGATGTACAAATTAGTGTAATATAAGCTGTTAATTGCGATTTCATGTTAGATACCTCTGTTGATCTCACTTTAACCTTAATAAATGTAACATAGAAAAATATAAATGTGGATGATTTTGTTGAGTATGAGTTCCAAATAAAAACCGATTATCCTAGCATATTTTGTATAAAAATAATTAACTAAATTTTAACAATTTTTTGAAAAAGTTTTGACAATTTTGTGAACATAATGAATAATAGTATTATATAGAAAGTGGAAATGTTGCTTTTTATAAACAACAAAAAAGAAACCGCTTTCAACTTATCTAAAATTCCAATAATGAATACGTACAGAGGGGGCCGTTATCATGAATTCACGCTTGAAAATCTTAAAGGTAACTCAGTGGGCCGGTGGTATTACATTAATAACTGGTATTATGGTCTTTTTATACGGAATAATAATTAGCCATATGGATCCGGTAATTGGAATTGGAATTGGGACCATCGTAGGATCAGTCATGTTCTTCTTAGTAGGAATGTTATTTATTGCCACTGAGGAAATGGTCGAAAACACCGATAGAGGAATTGAAATGGCGCCAATCAAACCAAAATTATATTTAGTCAAAAGATAAAGAAAGAGAGCATCTGATCAGATGCTCCCTTTCTCTTTTATTCCTACATATCCCAAAGGAATATGAGTAATGTTCCAAAGACAGTTATTAAGGCAATTGCTACCATGAAAAACACTTTTCCGTAAATAATCCATTTGTCATCCGTTTCACCAGCGTGCATGAACACAACTAACTGAAGCAGCGCCTGAACAAAAGCAGTGATGACCAATACGATCATTCCTTGTGCAAATGACAAGTGAAGGTAATAAACAGCTAGAGCAGCGGCTGTTAGAACCAAGGAAAAGACAAACCCCATTATTTGTTTTCGCGGAAATAATTCACTCATCTTACATCAGTCCTTTCAAATAGATGAAGCTGAAGATAAAGATCCAGACCACATCCAAGAAATGCCAATATAACGAAAAGATAAATGACTTGTTTGCCGTTTCAGGACTTAGTCCGCGCTTTTTCACTTGCAAAATGATGGCTGTTCCCCAGAATAATCCAAAGGTAACGTGCGCACCATGGGTTCCCAAGGTAGTCATCAGCATGGCGGTAAACGCACTTGTCTGCAATGTTGCTCCTTCATGGATATAGGTCATAAACTCATCAATTTCAAAGCCCAGGAATCCTAAACCAAGAAGCAGTGTAATCACGAAAAATGTCAACATAGCTTTTGTACGGCCTATCCGCATTGCGTGAACAGCAAGTCCAATGGTGAAACTACTTGATAATAATAAAATGGTTTCAATGATCACCGGTGTAATTTCAAAAATTTCGGTACCGCCTGGTCCGCCTCCGGTTCTATGTTCTAACGTAAAGTACGATGTAAAGAGTGTCGCAAACAGCATGATTTCAGCCGCGAGGAACACCCAAAATCCAAAAATATTCAATCCGTTTTGTTTCGTACTATATTCTAATGGCAGCGAGTGGTCGACTTTCATTAATTAGCACCTCGCAATTTCGTTTCGGTTTCTTCTACTTCTTTTAAAGAAATATAACGGCCATGATCTTTCTCAAAGGATCGCATTGCCATGCATGCAAAAATACCAAGCAACGCAACAATAGCTGGAATCCAAAGAGAGAAAATCAGTGAAAAGCCTAAGACAAAGAAGATTGCACCCATGATAAATGGAACTCCACTGTTATTCGGCATATGGATTTTCTCCAAATTACCCGGGAACAGCTTGTGACCTTTTTTCTTAGAATCCCAGAATGCTTCGTATGATGTAACGTGTGGTTCAATGGCAAAGTTATATTCCGGAATCGGAGTATGTGTTGCCCACTCAAGAGTACGTGCATCCCAAGGGTCAGCTCCAATATTTCTTGGTGAATAACGAACACTGTAATAGACGTTATAAACAATTAATAAAAAGCTGATCGCCATAACTCCTGCACCGACAAATGATAGCATATTCAACGGACCATAGCCTGTCGCTGCGGAATATGTGTACATACGACGGGCTTGCCCATCCAAACCAGTAATATACATCGGGAAGAAGGCTAAGCAGAATCCAATAGAGAGAGTCCAGAAGGACCATTTTCCAATTCTTTCATTTAGCATAAAGCCAAACATTTTTGGCCAATAATACGTTAAACCTGCCAGCATCGCAAATACAACACCTGGGATGATTGTATTATGGAAGTGGGCTACTAAGAACATGGTATTATGGTATTGATAGTCTGCTGCAGACATCGCTAGCATAACCCCAGTCATCCCACCGATAACAAACAACGGAATAAAACCGAGCGAGTATAGCATTGGAACGGTAAAACGAATTTTCCCCTTCCACATAGTAAACAGCCAGTTAAAAATCTTAACACCTGTTGGTATCGAAATGGCCATTGTCGTGATGGAGAAGAAGCTGTTTGATAGTGCTCCTTGGCCCATCGTAAAGAAATGGTGCGCCCAAACCATACAGGAAAGAGCTGAGATCACAACCATGGAAGCTACCATTGATTTATAGCCATAAAGGTTTCTGCTAGAAAATGTCGAGATAATTTCACTGTAAATTCCAAATGCCGGCAAAATAAGGATGTATACTTCAGGATGGCCCCAAACCCAGAAAAGGTTGGCCCACAGCATATCCATTCCGCCATTTGTCATGGTAAAGAAGTGAGTTCCAAATAATCTGTCCATCGTACCCATTGCAAGGGCAACTGTGATAACTGGGAAAACAGTAACAACGATTAAGTTTGTTGCCAACGTAGCCCATGTAAACATTGGCATTTTCATCAATGTCATACCAGGTGCTCTCATTTTGAAAATGGTGGTAAGCATATTAATACCAGTCATCAAGGAGCCAATACCGGATATTTGAACTGCGATCATATAATAGTTGGTACCGACGTGTGGGCTGAATTCATTCCCTGCTAGCGGAAAATATGAAGTCCAACCTGCATCAGGTGAGCCTCCGATTACAAAAGAGATATTAAATAGCATGGCTCCAAAGAAGAAAAGCCAGAAGCTTAACGCGTTTAATCTAGGAAAAGCCACATCACGTGCACCAATTTGCAATGGAACTACGAAGTTCATAAACGCAAAGATGAATGGCATGGCCATAAACATAATCATGACTACCCCGTGTGTGGTGAAAACTTCATTGTAATGCTGTGGGTCTAACATCTTATTATCAGGCACTGCAAGCTGAGCGCGCATCATGATCGCATCAGCTCCGCCTCGGAACAACATGATTAAAGCAGAAAGCATATACATTATACCAATCCGTTTATGGTCCACTGTAGTTAACCATTCACGCCATAAATATCCCCATTTTTTAAAATAAGTCAGGCCCGCAATTATAGCGACCACCGTAAGGCCGATCGCGACCATCGAAGCGTAAATGGCAAGACTTGGATTAGGAATGGCAAAACGATCAAAGAAATCCATTCTTTTTAACTCCTCTCAAGAGATTAACTTTTTACTATTTTTAAATTACCTTATTATTTATCGTGATCTGACATATCCATATTCATATCCATTTCAGAATCCATTTTTCCATCGTGACTCTTTTCTGATCCACTATGATGCAGATTTGGAGCTGGACTAAATTCTAAATGGGTTCCTGTAAATGTCATTTGTCCAAGGTGACCAGGTTTTAATAACTGATCAAATTTTTTCTCTGTTAAAGGTTTTGCTGTTTTCTTTACGTCTTTTACCCATTTATCAAAATCTTTCTCAGACATGGCTGTTACATTAAATGTATTTTCGGCTGTTCCTTTACCGCTGAAGTTTGCGTTTCGACCCATCATTTCACCAGGCTCATCAGCAGCTAAGTGAAGGGTTGTTACCATGTTTGACATGGCATACTTTTGTCCGCCCAGTTGCGGAATCCAGAAGCTAGTAATAGGTCCGTAAGAATACAGTTTAAATTCTATTGGACGATCCGTTGGAATGTATAAATAGTTAACGGTTTCAATATCTTGCTCCGGATAACTAAAATGCCATTTCCAATCTGATGAAGAAGCATAAATCACCATAGGTTTCTGATCCTGATACTGTTTTGGTTTTGCCTCAACGATGTAGTTACTTTGGACAGAAACGATTGAAAAGTAAACGACGATAATAACAGGAATTCCGACACATAGCAACTCTACCCACTTATTTCCTTCGATGTGAGGTGGTTCATAATCAGGACTCTGCTTTGATGCACGATACTTTACCAATACGTAAATCAAAATAGCAAATACAACCAAAACAACTAATGACATGATTCCGATCGATAATAAAATGTCGTGGGCTTGCCTTTCAGCTTGTGGCCCTTTTGGATTCAGAACCATGAGTGGCTCACACCCTGTTAACACTGTAGCAATAGTGAGAACAAGTAATAATAAAGCCGATTTTACTTTCATACTAGTACCCCTTTCCTTTGATTAAAAAATTTCAATTTTATATTATTGTGAATTTCATCACATTTTTAGTTTTGTGATTTAAATCACATCTCGCCACTATTTTAATACCAAATTTGAAATTACGACACCCATTTATGAAATTTGTCACGAAATGTTCAAAAAGAATTCGATATTTCGAAAAAAGTTATACTTTTCATTTGCTTTTAATTGTGAATCGATATATTATCTCTATTTTATTTACCCTGAGCTCAAATACCCTTGAATACTCAGAAAAACCCTGCATTCACAAGGGTTCTAAACACTATTCATTCTTCGAATTAGTATACTCTAGTTTGTTCATGGGTTCTCAAACAATTATATTACTTAAAATTATTACATTTTTCTAGAATGATAAAACCAAAGGAAATGGCGATCCTTTAGGCTTAACTCTCACTTCAGAATTGGATTTTATTTTGTGTTCATTCATCATTATTTTTTGATAGGGAACATGGAGATTTTTATTATAATAGATAGTAAGAAGATTTGATTAGGGGGAAGTATATTGAAATTGATTTCCATTTGTCCGAGTAATACTGAATTTATAGCCTATTTAGGGCTAACTTCTTCATTAATAGGGGTAGATGATTATTCAGATTGGCCGAAAGAAATTACTGAATTGCCAAGGTTGGGACCAGATTTGAACATCGATATGGATAAAGTAGAGAAACTACAGCCTGATTTGGTTTTAGCTTCCCTATCCGTTCCGGGTATGGAACGAAATATCGAGGAGTTAGAGAAACGTAAAATACCATATGTAATTGTGCCTAATCCACAAACACTAGAAGAAGTGGGGAATTGTCTTTTGTTCGTTGGCAATGCCACAAGCACCTACCCACGGGCCAACGAATTATTTGAAAGATTTAATCGTACCTTAAAACTGTATAAATCTTTAAGCAAACAAGTTAAAGAATCAAAAACCCTTTATTGGGAATGGTGGGCAAAGCCGATCTTCACCCCGGGCTCCCTGAACTGGCTGACAGAAATTAGCGTGCTTGCGGGTGGAAGAAATATTTTTGATGACCAAGTGGTTGCAAGTTACCAGACGGATTGGGAAGAGGTTAAGTTCCGCAACCCAGATATAATCTGTGTCGTTTGGGTAGGTGTTCAAAAACATAAAGTTAACCCAAAGGTCATTCTGAAACGCCCCGGCTGGGATCAGATGACAGCGATAAAAAATAACCAACTTCACATTTTAGATGAACCGCTTTTTTGCAGGCCATCCCCTCGGCTTTTATATGGCCTGGCTAAAATAGCTCATATACTCCATCCCGAAATTTTCCCTGGGTTTCACGAGGGAGATGACATGTTATTGTAGCCAGTGTAGAAAAACAAAATGGCAAACAATTATTTTTACTCATCTTCATGGATTGATTCCAGATTTTCTTCTTTGTTAGGCCAGCCATATTTTTCATTTATATCCTTTGTGAGTTCATCCAGGAATTCATCCGAGAATAAGGGGCTATTTTCTTTATACATGTAAACCCTCCTTATCTTTACTAATTCATATTAATAAAATATGTTTTACCCTACTTAACATTTCCTTTGTTCTAAGTTTTAAACTATTTTCGGACGATTAAGGTATGAAAACAAAAAAGAAGCAGAGAAATCACTGCTTCTTTTAACTTTAATCGTATAGGTTGTTGTTTTTGGCACTAAAAATGGACCTTAGAAACCAAGGTCCATTTTTAGTGTACATTTTTTCGGGTTACGAAATAATTATCTCTTTTTGTCAAACCGAGGTCTGGGTAACTTCGGTCATGGTTATGACATTTCAGTTTGATTGTGTCCAAAGTCATGGCAGCTTCGGACACAGTTATGCCAAATTAACTTGATCGTGTTCGAAGTCAAGAGAACTTCAGACATAGTTATACCAAATTTTGCTTGATTGTGTCCGAAGTCAGGAGAACTTCAGACACTGCTACTAACATTTTGCTTGATCGTGTCCGAAGTCAGGGTAACTTCAGACACAGTTATACCAAATTTTGCTTGATCGTGTCCGAAGTCAGGGTTACTTCAGACACAGTTATACCAAATTTTGCTTGATCGTGTCCGAAGTCAGGTGAACTTCAGACACCACTACTACAATTTTGCTTTATTGTGTCCAAAGTCAGGGTAACTTTAGACACAGTTATACCGAATTTGGCTTGATCGTGTCCGAAGTCAGGGTAACTTCAGACACAGTTATACCGAATTTGGCTTGATCGTGTCCGAAGTCAGAGTAACTTCAGACACAGTTATACCAAATTTTGCTTGATCGTGTCCGAAGTCAGGTGAACTTCAGACACCACTACTACAATTTTGCTTTATTGTGTCCAAAGTCAGGGTAACTTCAGACACAGTTATACCGAATTTGGCTTGATCGTGTCCGAAGTCATGGCAGCTTCGGACACAGTTGTGCCAAATCAGTTTGATCTTGTCTGAAGTCTTAAAAACTTGAAATATCAGTAAAACAAAATGAGAGAGAGCCTCTGAAGTTGTATTTACTCCGGACAATTACAACAACCTTTATAAATATTTTTCAAGTGATTTCTGGAATACAAAGTGAAATATTGGTTTTATACAATTGTTATTCCTTCTGCCTTAATTTGTTGAAAATGCAAATGCAAGTCTTTTAAGGCCGCAATTAAAGCGTTTGTTGCTTTGCCCCGATAATAGGTTTCGATTGCCTTGACGGCATCCTCCACTCCATCATTTAAACTTGTCCCCCTTAACAATCCACCGATAAAATCACGTCCGTGTTCAGTGGCCAAGGTACAGGTAGCCTGAATAATTACTCCATATTTTGTATCCACTTCCGCAGTAATCGTTAAGGTTTCGAAGACGCTTTTGGCAGCCATGCCTTGCGGTAACCGAGCATGACCGGCAATAAAAATCGTTTTTCCGTTAAACATCCTTGATCAACCTCTCATTAAAATTAAATGATTAACGCAGTTTCTTTTAAGTTTGTTTGTTCCGGAATCCTACTTACGATTTCTTTTCCAATTTCAATAGAAGCTGTGGCAGCTGGTGATGGTGCATTACAAACATGAATGGTACGCTTGCCCATAATTATGTGGAAATCATCTACCATACTTCCATCATTTCTGATGGCTTGGGCGCGTACTCCAGCAGGCGCCGGTATTAAATCGTCTTCTTGAATCTCCGGAATTAGTTCCTGAAGACTTTTGGTAAATTGTTTTTTACTAAAGGAACGAACGTATTCTTCCATTCCTTCTTTCATAAACTTTCCTGCCATTTTCCAAAGACCGCTATAACTTAGAGATTCTGCAAGATCCTTTACATTAAAATCTGTCTTTTTGTAACCTTCCCGTTTAAAGCTGAGCACTGCATTCGGTCCTGCATCCACTTCTCCAGTAATCATCCGGGTAAAATGAACACCCAAGAATGGGAATTTAGGATTTGGAACAGGATAAATTAAATGTTTTACAAGATACCGCTTTTCCGGTTTTAATTTATAATACTCACCTCTAAAAGGCAGAATCTTCATATCTGTTTTATACCCTGCCGCTAAAGCAACACGATCACTAAAGAGACCGGCACAGTTGATTACCATACGTGCCTTTATTGTACCATTGTTTGTTTCAATGTTCACTTGATCGACTTCTTCGACTATTTTTTCTACCTTTGTATTTAACCTTATTTCTCCACCACTTTCTTCAATTGTATCAGCAAATCTCTCACTAACTTGACGATAATTGACAATACCAGCTTGGGGAACACGTATAGCCCCAAAGCCATTAACGTGGGGTTCAATCTCTTTTAATTCTTCCGGACTAATTTTTTGAATATCAAGTTGATTTTCAAGGCCTCTCTTAAATAAATTATCTAATAGAGGCATTTCCTCCGGCTTTGTAGCAACAATGACCTTCCCGCAAATGTCATGCTCAATTCCATGAGTTTGACAAAATTCTTTCATTGATTGGCTGCCTTGACGGGCAAATCGTGCCTTAAAACTACCTGGCTTGTAATAGATGCCGGAATGAATGACCCCACTATTATGACCTGTCTGATGCTCTGCAATAGCTGATTCTTTTTCAATCACGACTACTTTAGCGTTAGGAAATCGTGTATAAATTGCCATACCGGTCGATAAGCCAACTATACCTCCCCCTACAATCGCAAAATCAAACACAAAAAAGCCCCCTTTTTTTCTACTAAAAACTGTTCCAATGCCTAATAGTTGAAAGAAAAGAATTCATTTTCCACCCTAGGGATAGAAAATGAATTCTCTATAAGTTAATTAAGAGATTTATAGATTATTTTCATTAAATCGTCCACGTTGACGAAGTAACTCACGGTATAAATTTGGATCCTTTTCAAAGGCTGCGCGGCCATGTAGCCAAAAAATATTATTTACCACGACTAAATCACCTACAGGAAGTTCCAACTCGATCACATTTTCATCGTTCTCCATCGAATTAGAAAGATCACTCAAATATTTTGACTGCTCAATTGTCTCTGGATAAACGAATTGATCAATATAACAAATCCCCGGCTTGTTATGATAATTAAAGAATGTCAATCGCTCAACTTCCTGACCCACATTCTTACTGCTCGGTGCTTTATAGGTAAATTTATGGTTAGCTAAAGGGTGTGAAGCATATTTATCTAGTTCGTTCCAATCATCTAGGTGCAATAATCTTGATTCTCCACCACGTGCATTTTGTTCTACCATTTTCATCATTAATAGCCAGTCAGTCGGTTCATCGACAAAGGTACCATCAGTATGAAGTGTAAATAAACGATAAGCCTGACGTAAATAAGAATCACTGTTATCTGTATCTTTCACGCTAAAACGCGCATAGTATTTTCCAGTCATAGCATCAAAATTCGGAATACCTACTAGATGGGAAACAGCAGTTGAGAAAATCACGTAATCATCGGTATTTTCTGTAACCCCGTTCAAACCAAGTGTAAATCCACCAGACTCACGATCGTGAACAATACTTCGAAGTAAGGCACCGAATTCTTCTCCTACTTGATCCAATAAATGTGATGCGATAATATGACGAGCATAAGGAGTATATTCCAAATGTTGGACAGAATAGTTTTCTTTCTTTACTGCTTCAAAAAATTTCATTAGACTTTCCGTCGATAATTCAATGTGATATAAACGATTGGATTGTGTGTGTGCCTTCACTTGATAATGTTCCGTCACCATTTCAAATTTCAATTTACTCTTTTCTGCAATACTCATTTTTCATTCCTCCTGAAATAGTTTTTTAATTACAGGAACAATAAAAAGCCAGTTGTAAAAGGAGTCCTAATATATAGGAATCTACTTTATACAACTGGCTTATATTCACTTCACTGCTCTATGTGAATAGAGTCATAGCAAATAATACAGTTTTATTGTTGATTTATTTTCCTGTCCATCATTATCTACTGTTAACGTTTTTTGAAAGGGTATTTTCCAAAAGGTAAACATCTTAATAACTATGGATAACTTAATTATATACAATTATTTTAAGTTGTCAAATGATTTCTAATTTTTTGTTCACTTTTTAAAAAGGGGCTACCAAAAAATATGGAGCCCCATTGACTACTCTATTATTCTATACAGTAATTCGTTCTTCTTGTTCTTCAAGACTATCTTTTGGTCCAAAGAATTCGAAATGGATTCGATCTTCACTTACACCTAAATCCTTTAACGCCTGGTTGATGGCTCTCATAAATGGAACAGGTCCACAGAAATAGAAGTCGCCTTCTTTTACCGGAACATTTTCCCCAAGCCACTCTTTTGTGACAAAACCTTCAACATCAAAGCGTTTATTTATACGGTCATCTTCAGTTGGCGAATCATAAAAAACAATTGAATCTACAGTTTCGAGCTTAGAAATTTCTTTGATTTCATCCCTTAGTGCATGAACATTACTATTCGCAGCAGCATGGATGAAGCATATTTTTCGTTCTGGCTGAGCGTTTACGACTGTTTTTAACATACTTAGCATTGGTGTTACACCGACCCCGCCGCTTAATAAAACTACAGGAGTATGATGATTCATATCAAGAACAAAGTCACCTGCAGGGGCACTCACCTTTAGGATGTCGCCTTCTTTTACCTGATTATGCAGAAAATTGGATACTTTTCCATCAGGATTGGCAGTGCCTGCCTCTTTCTTCACACTAATTCGATAATAGTCTTTCCCAGGTGCATCCGATAAACTATATTGACGAATATGAGTATATTCCTCGCCATCGATTTCTAATTTAATGCTGATATATTGGCCTGGCAAGAAAGTTGGAATTTCTTTACCGTCCTCTGCTTTAAGATAGAATGAGGTAATGACGTCACTTTCTTTAACTTTACGATCCACCACAAAGTTACGAAAATCATCCCATCCACCTTGCTGATTAGAGGCTTCCTCATACATCTCTGCTTCTACACTAATAAAGGCATTGGCAATCTCACCATAAGCTTTTTCCCATGCCGCTAAAATTTCATCAGTTGCGGCATCTCCCAATACATCTTTAATCGCTAATAAGAGATGCTTTCCAACAATAGGATAGTGTTCGGATTTTACACCTAGACTTCTATGTTTATGGCCGATTTGCTTAACGACAGGCAGAATAGCTTCAAGATTATCAATATACGCTGCTGCGGCATACACAGCTCCAGCGAGTGCCTTTTGCTGTCTCCGTTGTTTTTGATTTGCATGGTTAAAAATATGAAGTAACTCAGGATGATTTCCAAACATCAATTGATAAAATCGAGTGGTAATGGCTTCTCCATGGATTTCTAATACAGGTACGGTTGATTTAATAATGTCAATTGTTTTTTGATCTAACAACATAATCACTCCTTATGTATTAACACTAAACTCACAGTGATTATATTAGATAAATCACTGTGAGTTAGTGATATAGATCACACATTTGGAGAATTGGATCATTTGCTCTATAAAAATACACTTCATCTATGAAGTGCATCTTCATGCCCTACCTACTTTTTCTCCATTGGAAATATTAATTTGAACACTCTTTTGCTTAAACCAGTCCATACAAAGCTGTAGATGATTGAGCAAATCAGAATAATGACAACTATTTTTAGATCAATTGTATAAGATACATCTGGACCTAAAACAGGAAATTTCAATACATATAATAAGAATAATATCCCGATGGATAACGCTGCTCCTCCAAAAAAAGGAATTAGCAGCCAATGGTGATAAAATTTAAAGGCAGCTCCGAGGGCAATCCCTAATAAACCAGTGGTAAAAGGAAACACAAACAATTCGCTCGGCTGCATAATGACTAATAATAAGATCGTGATAAAGTAAGACATGAATCCTATTCTTAAAGAGAGCATGGCTGAAAGGACAATTGGAAGGGTCGCCAATATACTAAACGCAAAACCAATTCCTGTAAAAACTCCTGCAGATTGAAAAAGGGTGGTGATGGCAGCAAGTACAGACCCCATGACTAATTTTTTTGCATTTGTATAAGGTGTGGCCTGATGAACCTTCTTTGATTTTTTAAATGACTGCTTATTTTCCAAATGGTTTTTCATGTCACACCCCCTATATTAATAAAGATTTATTCTTTAAGTCTGTATTTATTACTGCAGTTCTTTTTGATTTTTATTATAGGGCCCTTTAAAGTTGTCTGTTAATTTCCGAACCATCCGCTCCAATCAACCGGGTACAAGAATCATCAATGTTGTTTAACATTGCATATTAAAAAAACCAGGCTTTCGCCTGGACTATTCTGTATTATGGAAGGGGCCCAACATTTGAATGGTGGGGAACTCTGTTAAAATACAAGATATTACCTCTTTTTTTTTCGCTATGTTATGATCCATCATGATTCCTGCAACAGTGCCACTATGTGCAACTACGACACCACCCTGAACCTGTTCAGCCAACATTTTCAGTTGGTTAAAAATAGGTTTGGGCAATATTTTTTGATTAATACTTGCACTTATCGTTGCAGCCTTACAAATATACGATATATTATTTTGCCTGAATCCTTCTTTGATCAAGTCATAGGCTACGATCAATCGATCTTTGTCCTGCTCGCTATACGTTTTCTTTATTTGATTATGTTCGATGGTGTTTATGGTTCCACCTAGGTCTAGCCCTACTAGTGTATATGGTGGCAAGAAACCAAAGCTTTCAATCCATTCACCGTGAATATGGTCATAAGCGACAACTTCCTCGTACATGATTCCATCAGTAGGCTCAATTTTTGCTGCTATTTTTGAGATGGTTTCCTTTGAAAGTGGAATGGAAAAACTGTCTGCGATAGCTTTTAATGTTGCCACAATATCGGCGGAGCTGCTGGCCATTCCCTTACCTTCTGGAATGTTTGAACAAATCTCCAAACGGCCTCCCCACTGCAGCCCATAAAATTGTAAAAGGTATTTCGCTGCTTTTTTGGCTTTACTTTTCGAATTCTCCCCCAATATTTCCGATAAAGTTGGGTCTGGGATAAATAAGGCCTCACTTCGCAAGCCCTGGATTGGCATAGTAATTAAAAAAGGCCGGTCCCCCAGCTGACCTTGTACAAGCTCACCAAACGTTCCATTACAACAACCTTTTCCTGATCTCATGACATGAAGCTCCCTAGTGTTAAACATTATAACGGTGAATCCGCTTCGAGTTAAAACTCTATTCCTCTAACGGCAGGAATACCTTCGTCATAATAATGCTTCATCGGCTTCATTTCCGTCACCAAATCGGATTTTTCGATAATTTCATCCTTGGCTGAACGGCCTGTAATAACCAGATGCATTCCTTTAGGGCGCTTTTCAATCAGCTCTAGCACCTCTTCCAAAGGCAGAACATCATGAATTGGGAATGTTTCAATTGCCAGGGCATTGTTCAGTTCATCCAATATGACAAGGTCATAACCGCCAAATTGAACCATTTCTTTAGCAAATGCCCAGGCTTTTTGGAATGCATCTCGATGCTCTTCAGGTGTTTTTGTCCAGGTGAAACCCACTCCGGTTTGAACGATTTCGATTCCCAATTTTTCAAACATGATTCTTTCACCAGATTTACTTTCTGGAGATTTGATAAATTGGATCACAATGACTTTCTTTCCTTGACCGGCTGAACGGACTGCCAGGCCAAGGGCGGCTGTTGTTTTTCCTTTTCCATCTCCGGTATATACTAGCGTAAGACCTCGTTTTGCTTTATTTTCTCTTTTTTCCATCCCTCTTGCACCTCATCCGTTATTTTTTTGAAATTCTAACATTTTCTGTTCGATTAGTGGTACATTTACATGTTTCCTGACATGACTCGCTAGGCGATCAAACGCTTCCTCCCGCAATTGAGTAAAAGATTCACGCTCTTCGATTGGCTCCAACCCTTTTGCACCACGAAGCTGATTAAGGAATTCCTTGCGAAACTCGTCATTATGAAAAATACCATGAAAATAGGTACCTATCACTTTTTCTTCTGTCGTTTTACACCCATCCCATTGGCCGTATAAATCGATAAGGCCCAAGTTTTCTCCTATCGACTCTGTTTCGCCCATATGAATCTCATATCCTGTAACATCGAACCTCTTGTCAAAAAGAGTTAGAGTCCCATTTGATAGTTCGGTCCTTTTGTCTTTTGTGATAGTTGTCCGAATTGGCAGCAATTGAAGGCCCTCTAATTCGGGATTCATAGACTCGATGGCAAACGGGTCTGCAATTTTTTCACCGAGCATTTGGTAGCCGCCACAGATACCAAAAATGACTGCCTTGGTCTGTAACTCGGTTATTTTTTGGGCAAGCCCGCTTTTTCTTAAAAACAATAAATCCTCGATGGTATTCTTACTACCTGGTAGTATCATCAGATCAGGGTTATGTAATTGGTCGGCTCTTGTAACAAAGCGGACATGGCAATCCGGCTCAGCAAAAAATGGATCCACATCGGTGAAGTTGGAAATTTTTGGATATTGGATTACAGCAATATCTAGATCCTTTTCTCTATTTGGGTTTGAAGAATATTGGTTTAATATTAATGAATCCTCCGCATCAATATTTAAATGATCTAAGTAGGGGATAACCCCAAGAACAGGTTTACCGGTATACTCCTCAAACCATGTTAACCCAGATTCGAGAAGCCTGATGTCTCCCCGGAATTTATTGATGATTACCCCGATAACCCGATCACGATCCTCAGGCTCCATTAGCTGAAGCGTTCCTACTAAACTGGCAAATACACCGCCTTTGTCAATATCTCCAATTAAAATCACCGGTGCGTTAGCCATTCTGGCAACCCGCATATTCACTAATTCCCGATCATTTAAATTTATCTCTGCAGGACTGCCGGCTCCTTCAATCACAATCCTTTCAAATTTTTCGGACAGAACGGAAAGCGAACCTTTTATCAGCTTTAATCCCATTTGAAAAAAATCACTTCGATAGGCGCCGGCTTCCATGTTCAGATAGGGTTTCCCATGGACCACCACCTGTGATTGATACTCACGGTTAGGCTTTAACAAAATAGGATTCATATCCGTTGTTGCCTGAATGCCAGCTGCTTCCGCCTGGACTCCCTGGGCTCTGCCAATTTCTTTTCCGTCAATCGTTATGTAAGAATTTAAAGACATATTTTGTGACTTAAACGGAGCCGTTTTATGTCCATCCTGTGCAAAAATGCGGCAAAATGCAGTGACTATCACACTTTTGCCTACATCTGAATTAGTTCCTTGAAACATAAGAGGAATCGCCTTAGTCATTTGCTTGATACTCCTTACATTTATTGATCCAATTCTCAACCAACTCAGGGCATGAGCCAAAGTGGAGGTGGGTATATCCAGCAATTAGGTTCCCTTTCATATATCCTTCTTGTTGTTCGCTGCGGATCCCAGAAGTTAGGTAGGCATGTTTCCATTCCTCTTTCGGATGAAAGGTTGAATAGTGAAATTCATGGCCTTTGGCAATCAGCTTACCTTTTAGCAGAAAGTTTTCGTCCGCTCCTTTAATTTCGCGATATCCCAAGGCAGCAAGTTGTTTTTGCATTTTTACCTTCCCGGGTATAACTCCTGCCATTTCGTACTTATTCCCATCTGTTGTTTCAATAGATTCCGTTAAATACATAAAACCCCCGCACTCAGCTAAAGTAGGCAAACCATTTTTAATCGCAGAATGGATGGAATTTTTTGTATCAGTATAATTTGCCAATTCTTGGGCAAATTCTTCAGGAAATCCTCCTCCTATATATAAGCCATCAATCCTCTCGGGCAGAATTTCGCCTTTTAGCGGAGAAAATTCAATGAGCTCGGCACCAAAGGCTTCTAACAGCTCTAGGTTTTCCTGATAATAAAAATTAAAAGCTGCATCTCTGGCAATAGCTAGACGAACGGAACGATGCTCTATTTTATTAAAATGGGGTTTTTTTACCACTAAAGGAGGGGCTTGTGCTAGTTTATATAATTCATCAACATTTATCGTTTTTATAACCAAGCTGGCTAGCTTTTCAAAAAAGGGCTTCAATTCACCTCGTTCTATCGATGGAATCAATCCTAAATGCCTCTCCGGAATGGAAAGCTCTTGAGTTTGTTTCAAATAACCAAGGACTGGGATGCCACACCCCTGTTCAATAGCTGATTTGACAATATGATAATGTCCTTCACTCCCCACCTGATTGGCAATTACTGCAACAATATTTGTCCCGCTATGAAACTCCTGAAATCCTTTTACCACAGCAGCAGCACTTCGGGCCATACTAGCACAATTGACTACCAATACAACTGGACTTTCGGTGATCATACTTATTTCTGCAGTTGAGCCTTGATTTCTTAAGGGATCTTTTCCGTCAAAGAATCCCATTACTCCTTCAATAATAGATATATCCGTACTTTCGCCAGCCTTACTTACAATTTCTTTTACCATTTCTTCAGTTAACATCCAGCTGTCAAGATTTCTGGAAATTCTGCCAGTAACCGCTGTATGGTAACTTGGATCTATATAATCTGGTCCACATTTAAACCCTTGTACCGTATACCCCTTTTTCATTAGCGCAGACATAAGTCCAATGGTAAGTGTCGTTTTACCAACACCGCTGCCTGTACCGGCAATTACAATTCTTCGATTTGCCATTCCTATTCTCCTCCTACTATGTTAGAAAACTGAATGTAAAAAATCCGTTCAACAAAAAGCTGAACGGATTAAACGCAAGCAGAAAAAGGTTAGAAAGGCGTACCTTCAAACGCTAACGTCTCACCTTCTCAACCCCCGAAGAAATCAAAACTTTTCATAGTTAAGACAGGTCTCCTGACTTGTGTTTCTTCCTACTATCGACCCTTCCCGCACGGACAATTCTACTCCGATACAGTGGTTTGTCTATTTCGTCCACACTTACAGTTACGGGGATAGTTCCGGACTTTCACCAGATTCCCTATTAAGCCTTCTTGGCATCTTACCTATTTTCATATTTTTCTATTATAGTAACCTAATTATAGACACAATTTCAATAACTTCCATAAAAACTATGAAAAAACCCTTACATAACTTTTATTTAAGTTGGATATGTGAAATAGTTGATATTAAAAGGACACACAATTTATTACCTTCCAACTAAAGCCCAGTTAGTTTGAGTACAAAACTTCACCATCTGCAACTAATATTTGTGTGATTAATGGAATTCGGATTGTCCTCTTATTTTTGAACTGATCCCATCAATTATGAAACGGTTCCAGAAAAAATCTAAAAGAGCTTTATATTCATTAGTATTTTCGATTTATCATTTTAACCACCCTCATCTACTTATGGTACGGTTCACCGCACTTAGTTATGGGAAGGTTATTAAAAAATTACAAATTATAAACTAACTATCGAAACAAACATATTTTAACAGTACTGATTTTATTACTAGCTGCTTTAAAAATGGAGCCAGTTGAATGACAGGGTTTTCTATTATTTGTCTTTAATGTAGAGCTTCAGCAAATAAGAAAAGGACATCCCTCGATATCCTTTTTCCATTCACTATACTTTTTTAAAATCAGTTTCAAACCTACACATTAGCCAGTACCTTTCTCTTACGCCTCACCACAGCCCAAAAGATAAAAAGAAGTGGCAGAACCGTCCCCATTAAAATATTTAGGGGTACATAGGTCTTAAATAGGAATTCTGTTAACTCAATGAAATTTTTAGAGAAAAAAATAGCCCCAACACCTATTAACCATCCTATTGGAACAATCAGTGGCTGGTAGGTCGATATCCTGAGTACTTGTGCGGTACCAAGGCTAAGGCCATAAAAGAATAATGAAATCCTAACCATTAAACCAACAGTCCAAAATAAAATCGCAATAGCATCAAATCGATTTACAACTTCCCCCGCCTCAATATAACGAACCTCTGTAAATGTCGGAAATGACATATTTGCCGCTTCTTCAGGGCCAAATAAGGCAACTGGCCCAGTGATTGGTCCCAAAAAGAAAAGCAAAGTGAACCCCACTGCATATAAACCCGTCTTGATTAGTTTTTCCGGACGCTTTACATATGGCAGAACCATGCCTAAAATAACAAATTCTCCAAACCATCCCATTATGGATACGGCTCCTTTTGCAACCGGGATAACACCATTGCCCATGATGGGAAGAAGGTTGCCATAGTCCTTGTCATTCACAAATGTCATAAATACAACAGATACAGCCGCCAATACTAGAACTGGCAGCATAATTTGGTTAATTCGTGCCAATGTTTCTAATCCTAAATAAACTATAAAGGCAGTTAATAAAAGAATGACAGAGATGAAGGCCCATAATGGAGTCTCTTCCATAATAATTTTATAGGCTTCACCAAATAATCGTACCCCTAAAACGGCCATTATATAAAAATAGAGCAAATAGATAATCCCCAATATTTTCCCAATCCATGAAAAATGTTGAAAGAGAATTTCTATCAAGGAGAGCCCGGGAAAACGTTGAACCAATTTCGACAGGGCTAGAATTCCAATTAAGCTCAAAATAGAACCAACGATTCCGGCAAGCCAACCGTCTTGCTTGCTTTGATCAAGAACCAAGGTGAGCAAAATCAAGTGTCCAATTATAGTTAAAGAGGTGATTGCAAGCATAGCTGCCTGAACGTTGCTGATTTGTCCTTTTTCGCCCATAACGGTCTCCTTCTTTCCATTCTTATAGGGGGGATAATAGATTTAATAATTTTGCAATGGATAACACATTCTGAACTTTATAAATCGCCAGTACCCCGGCAACAATGGTCAAACCGATAATACCAAGCTGAACCGCTAAAATTTTATACTCTTTCTGTTTCCATATATAGTACACGTGGAGACCAGCAGTTCCAAGAACCAGAATAATAAATAAAAGACATATTAAAATATTCATATCTTCACCTTTCCCGAAGTCCATAACGTGATATATTGGTAATGACTTTTATCTGAACTGGCATCTCTTTTAATCCGCCGCTTCTCCACCCCGAAGAAATATCTTTCCATTCTTTGGGGTATTTGCGATAGATGGACTCTCCAAAGTAAAAAATATCGGCTTGCCATTCTTGTTTTACTTTGGCAAATGTATGATTTACCTCTTGCTTTATTTTATCTTTTAGCTGTATGTTTAACTTTTCCATTTCATCTGAACTCAAATTTACATTTTGACAAGTAATTTGTCCGATATCCCCATCTACCTTGATCGTAACCTCCATTTTTGGTTTACCGTTTACGATTTGAGGAGTACTTACAGAGCTAGTTTGGTTAATTTTTAAACTAATGGTTCCACTCTCATCCTTCGGACAACTCAAAATCACAACATCATTTTTTAATTTCCCATTGACCCAAAGAACACCGCGTGTTTCGTCTTTGTCTAGCCAGCCAATAAGGTGATCTCTTTTGAAGACGGCTGTACCTTGAATACTGAATGTATCAGTATTTTGTTTCATGGTTGAGTCTTTTTTCTGCGAATCCTGGCTGCTTGCATCTTTTAGAAAACTTTTGCCGGACACAACTTGCTCCAACTCTATTCCCTCGTCGCCAGCTGCGCTAATCTCACCGGTAAATGGGTCTTTCATTTTCATTGAGAGAGCTTCAGTAAATTGACTGAGATTTTGAACCATACTTGACATAGTGATCCGTTTTGTTTTGGTGAAGGCTGAAATTTCAGAACCTAACGGGTTTTTTAACTGTGTGGGTTTGTTGATAATATCGCTAGCCTTCCCTTTCGTAATCAACAATTTTATGTTTGGCCGAAAGCCATTTTCCCTTCTTAAAAAATCCAATGATTCTTTCATGCTTTCGCTTGCGGCCTTTTCCCCAAAAATTACGACCTGGACATGTCCCAAATAGACTTCCTTTGAAAGGGAGGTAGCAAGCTGGCTCATTGATTCCAACAAACTCCTGCCTTTGCTTGTGAAGATTAACTCCTTATCTTTTGCGCTGCCGGAAGATGATTGGTGAGTTCTGTCTTCCAGTTTCGGGATTAATGCCGTTAATTCAAATTGACCAACCTCATTTTTGTCGATCCCTACCACATTTAAAATAGCAAGATCATTTGCTTCCCGGCTGCTCCAACAACCTGTTAAGGTAAAGGAACTTATGCATAGGATAAAAGATAACAAAAAGTTTCGCGTTTTCCCAAGATCATGTTTTATCATTGGCATCACCCTCTTTAAGCTTCCTTTAAGGATTGTCTTCATTAGGACCTGTACGAAGTATGTTATCTATGTCCAACCCAGGCTGGCGTGTTTTGATTGCCCACCATGGAGCCCTTATAAACACATCTTTCCATCCTTCTTTTCTACCAGGGGAGATAGGTGAAAAATAAGGTACACCGAAAGAACGTAAACTGACTAAATGTGCAAGTGCAAACATTAGTCCAACCAGTATCCCCATAAATCCAAAAAATCCTGCTAATAATAGCATGGGTAATCCTAATAACCGAACCACTTGATGAAATGCATAGTTAGGTAAAATAAACGAAACCATGGCTGCCACTGAGACAGAAATAGCCATTACTGGCCCGATAATTCCTGCTTGAACTGCAATTTGGCTGACCAATACAAGCCCTAATATAATAATAACTGCACCACCAAACACTTTTGGCATCCGAAGTCCGGCCTCTCGGACCAATTCAAACGTTATAAACATGAAAATGGCTTCTACCAAAACCGGATATGGCAACCCTTCCCGACTTGCCGCGATTTTAAGCAATAGTGGCGTTTGAAGTAAATCCTGGTGAAACGTGTTCATGGCCAAAATAAAACTTGGAAGAATGAGTGTAACCAAAAGCCCCAAAAGCCGAATCCATCGGGTAAAGGTGGCGATTAAAGAGCCATTATAATAATCCTCATTCGAGTGAAGAAATTCTACAAAGACAGCTGGTGCGGTTAATACAAATGGGGTTCCATCCGTCAAAATTGCAACCTTACCATCCAGCAAGTTTGCACATACCCGATCCGGACGTTCCGTGCTATATACAGTTGGAAAAGGGGACCATCTTGAATCTGCCATTATCGATTCTAAATAATGGCTTTCTAAGATGCCATCAATATCAATAAGAGAAAGCCGCTTGCTTACTTCGTCTACCACCTTATCATCAGCTATCCCCTTTATATAAACCACTTTTATCTCGGTATTGGTCTGCCTTCCTACTCGTAAATGTCTCACCTTAAGTGAAGGATTTCGCAACTTCCTGCGAATTAGCATCAAATTTGTTCCGATATTTTCCACAAATCCTTCTCTAGGCCCTCTTACTAATGATTCCGAGGGTGGCTCTTGCACCGACCTTCCTGCTTCTTTAACGGTAGAAAACAAAAAGGCTTGATCGATTTGATCAACCAACAGCACTGTGTTCCCGATCAAAATATGGTCAATGATGGATTCTAAACTTCTAACATTATTTATATTGCTAAACGGGAAACGATTACGAATAGATACTCGAATATCATCGGAAGACTCCTTCTTCAACAGGCCACCGGAATCAGTGAGACCCTGCTCTATTTCCTTCAGGGCATGATCACTTGCCATTTCTGATAAATAGAAAATACATCCTTGAATATAATCGAATTGAACCATTTGAGAGATAAAATCATCGCAATCAGCAAATGTATATTGCAAAAGAGACAAGTTTTCCTCTAATGAAAATGATAGCTCTGTTTGTATGGAATCATTATCCGGTAAAGATTTATTTCTAAATTGCAATCTTTTCATCAAGAATAGCCTCCCTTTTTAGGTATTATGTTAATAAAAGGAAAAGATATTCAAAATTTCTACATACTTCAATATAAAAAATAAAAAGGTAGATTTATCCAATTGTTTAGATATACATGGGATGTCGGATCCAGACATTATTTTTCTAAACGCTTTAAACATGAATTCATTAAATTCCATTTTGTCATCCAATAAATTAGGTAAATAAAAAAGGATCATTAGCCCTTATAATGGACTAACAATCCTGGGAATTATGATTTATATTTAATGAACTAAGGGCTTTGGATTATTAAAAAGTATGTGCGATATCCTTCGCACTAGCAATGGCGTTTTCTTTTATTTCCTGCGCTTTATCCGGCATTGCATTATGTCCTTCGACAAATAATCCTTCAAAGGATGGCACTCCGTAAAACTGCATGATAACCTCTAGATAGCGATGACCCATTTCCATCTGGGCTGCTGGCCCTTCAGAATAAATTCCGCCGCGCGCTTGAATATGTAGGGCTTTTTTGTCGGTTAACAGACCTACAGGACCTTGTTCCGTATACTTAAAGGTTTTTCCAGCTACTGATACCGCATCGATGTAAGCTTTCATAACCGGGGGAAAAGAAAAATTCCATAAAGGTGTGACAAACACATATTTATCTGCAGAAACGAATTGATCGCATAGCTCAGAGAGTCGACCAACCTTGGCTTTCTCATCAGCTGAAAGTTCATCAAACCCTGAACCGCTTCTCAATTTCCCCCAACCGCTAAATACGTCAACATCAAGTTCGGGGATCGTTTCTTTGTATAGATCTAAATTGATAATTTCATGTTCTGAATGGACTTCCTTGTATGAGTCAATAAATGCCTTCCCAACTGCCATGCTGTAAGACTGAGTATCATCGTGGGGATGAGCTGTAATGTACAGTAATTTCGTCATTCGATTTCTCTCCTTCATTTTTTTATTTTACATTTTAGTTTTTGCTACAACAAATGAACTATACGCTACACGTTTTTGATTTTAAAAATCAGGCTCTGTTAATACTTGTCTGTTGATTTCCTCTCCAGGTGCTTCGCTTTCCGTGGGCGTTTCGGCGAGCCTCCTCGGCGTTTGCGCCTGCGGGGTCTCTCCAGAACTGTACTCCCACAGGACATTGATTTTCTTCCTAGCTTTCGCCCACGCACGAAGGAAATGCGTTAGCATTTCGAGGAGTCTTCGCACCTTCCGCTACAATCAACAGAGTGTAAAAAATCAACACTGTTCTTTAACACAGCCAAAATCAAAAAGGGATTTTCCTCCTCCACAGATCCCTTATTTTCAATTGAGTATCGGCTTCTTCTAATATTTGCCCGGATTTTACCATAATGGCCCTCTAAATTTCTGAAATCTTTTAGCAAAGCCCTTTATTTGATTTTACATTAATTGGGTAGAACTCGTTTATAGGGTTGGCAATAAAATAGAACTAGCTAGATAAATTTAAAAATGAAAAGGCTCCTTTAAGGAGAGGGTTAACAGTGGGAGCGATTAATGGAAAACAATTTATAGATCGGATTAATCAAGTAAAATCCAATATCTGGATAGATGGCAAGCAAATTACTGAAAAGTTGTCAGAACACCCAGCATTTAAAGGGATCATCAAAAGCAAGGCTTCTCTTTATGATCTCCAGCATGATTCTGTTCTCTCGGAAAAATTAACCTTTACTGAGTTTAATGATAAAATTAGCCTTTCCTTTTTACAGCCAAAAACGATAGAGGACTTAGTTAAAAGACGGATTATGTTTGAGATTTGGGCTAAGAATACAAACGGGATGATGGGAAGAAGTCCTGATTATATGAATACAGTAGTAATGGCGTTTGCCTCTTCTGCTAGTTATTTAAATAGTAAAGAAAACTGCTTCCCCAAAAATATTACGGCCCTTTATCAGAGGGCGATGAAAGAAGATTTATCTTTTACTCATACATTTATTACTCCTCAGGTCAATCGTTCCCAGTTGATGTGGGTAAACTCAAAAGAACCGATTTCTGCGAAAGTAGTTGAAAAAAATGATCAGGGAATCATTATTAAAGGGGCTCGCCTTCTAGCAACCCAAGGCGGTTTAACAGATGAAGTGCTGGTTTATTCTGCCGGTGGAGTATATGACCTTGATTCTGCTTTTGCATTTTCTATTCCTTCAGATACAGAGGGATTGAAATTTATTTGCCGCCAATCTTTTGTTGGGGGAGAATCGACCTTTAATTTCCCCTTAAGTTCACGGTTTGAAGAAATGGATACTCTATTGGTATTTGACCATGTCCTTGTACCATGGGAGCGGGTATTTTTTTACGAAAATATTGAAGTTGCCAATACCTTTATCCTGCAAAGCTCTTTTCATTCTAATGCCTTTCATCAAGTCATCACTAGACAAATTGTCAAAACGGAATTTTTATTAGGCCTAGCAGAGCTTCTTGTGAACGCAATCAATATAGGAGAATACCTGCACATAAAGAATAAATTATCCGAAATCATTATGGGACTTGAAACGATGAAAGCACTATTACAAAAAGCAGAGAATGAAGCAGCGTTGGATGATTCGGGATTTATGCGGCCAAATCTATTGCCTCTCCAGGTTGCTAGTAATATTTTCCCCAAAATCTACCCAAGGTTTTGTGAAATCATTCAAATTATTGGTGCCAGCGGTATCATTACGTTGCCAACGGAAGAAGATTTCAATTCAGAAATCAGGGGTGATCTTGACCAATACTTACAAGGAGCCTGTTGTAATGCAGTGGATCGTGTAAAAATTTTTCGACTGGCATGGGAACTCACGATGAGTTCATTCGGAACGCGACAAACACAATATGAACGTTATTTCTTTGGTGACCCTGTACGGTTATCCGGTAGTTTGTACAATTCATTTGAAAAAGAACCTTATGTTGCGCGAGTGAAGGAATTTTTGGAGATAGATGATTGAGAAACCAGGTTAGTCTTGAACTGACCTGGTTTTATTCAAAACTAGTTTAGAAAGCAATGGCCTTTGGTTTTGCCATGACACTTGGACAGGGACTTCAAAAAAATCGCTCAACCTTTCATTTGATAACATGTCTGTCGTCTCCCCGGCTGCAAAAACTTGTCCTTTTTTTAGCAATAAGGTCTTATTAAAAATAGGCAAAATTTCTTCAACATGATGGGTTACATAAATAATCGTAGCTGCCTCTGGTTTCTTTGCAATTTTCTCAATCGAATCCATCAGGTGTTCTCGAGCTATGAAATCCAGCCCATTAGTGGGTTCATCCAAAATAAGAATGTTTGGATCAGCCATTAAGGCCCTTGCAATTTGAATCCGCTGCTTTTCACCCTGAGACAAGGTCTCATAGCTTCGGTTCGCATACTCTATACACCCAAGGTCCCGAAGAAGGCCAACCGCTTTTTGTCGCATCTCATCTGTGGGGGTTTCATAAAGTCCAATCGAAGCAAATGCCCCGCTTAAAACGACTTCAAAAGCAGGGTCACTTGAATATAATTTTTCTTGTATAGAACTTGAAACAAATCCAATTTGTTTACGCAGCTTTTCCCCCAGATAGGTTTTACCAAATTCCATTCCTAAAACAGAAATATTCCCCTTAGTTGGGAAATAAAATGCATTCAACAAATTCAAAATAGCAGTTTTGCCTGATCCATTTTGCCCAAGCAAAACCCAATTTTCTCCTTTTTTAATGGTCCAATTTACATTTTGCAGAATCCACTTTCCATCACGCTTTAAACTCACACCTTCTAGCTGTAAAACCATTTCTTCTACACCTTCTCCAAAAATTTTTATTATACTTAATAATACTAAAATTTTCAGAAGATATAAATAATTAACTGTGTTTAGTAGATTTTGGCTAATGCCAATAAGGATTCAAGAAAACATAGAATAAGTTGAATTTGATTGTAATCTAGACTTCAACAGTCAACGATCCTGATACAAATGTAATCCAAATGAAAAAGATGCCAACCAGGCACCTTCTTCATTATTCCTCCATAACACCCATTATTTTAATTTGAGTCTTTTGTTAGTGAGCGATATTTTCCGCTAAAATATATCAGCGGTTCTAAGTCCTCCACGTGCAAGCCAGTAACTTTTCCAATAAATAGTGTATGATCCCCTTCGACATGTGTTGCTGTCGTTTCACAGGCAATTTGAGCAATTGCCCCCGGTAAAACTGGCACCTCCCCCAAACGATCAAAAACCACTTCACGATTGTCTTTCACCTGTCCGGCAAAAATCATGGATATCTCCTGCTGGTTGTCTGCCAAAATATTGATGGAGAAATGGTGGCTTTGTTTTAATTTTCCCAGCATATGCGCCTTTTCCGAAACTGAAACTACCACCAATTTTGGATTTAGTGAAACCGACATAAATGCATTTGCTGTCATCCCGTGAATTTTTCCTTCAACCTCAGTTGCTACTACAGTGACTCCAGTCGCAAATTTTCCCATCGCAGTGCGAAATTGACGGTCATCCATATTCTTTCCCTCCTAGCCATCTTAATCTTCTCTTTAAAAATTATGATACTGACCGGGCTTTATACCATTTTGTCTTTGACTTGACTCATTAGGAAAAACAAGATCATTAGGTCCATATACACTTTTTATTTAACAGCGAACTAGTAGGACTGAACTGAGTTATTTTTTTCAAAAAAAAGACTCCTTACATTTACTTATACGGAGTCTGCTTCAAATTAACTTGTTTTATTTCATCCGCCAAAACCGGAAATAATGATTCCAAAACAAGCTGTGAATAATAAAATATTTAACCCAAGCCCAATTAATGCTCCCTGCCCAAGCCTTTTTCTTCCCTTAACAAAGCTGACGATTGGAATGATTATTAATGCCATGGCAGCTATACACAAATACGGAAAAAAGAATGCTCCCCCAATAAACAAAGTTAGTACTCCCAATAGATAGATTCCTAACGAAATTCCAATCCCAAGCCAAAGATCTTTTAGCGATTCTTTATTTCCATGATTCTGGCTCAAATGCCTCACTCCCATAATTTATTCGGCATTGATGAACGTCCTTCCCTCTAGCTCCGCATGAATTTTTAAAAGCTCCTCTTCTTTATCATCCCGATAAAATAAATTATACGTATCAAACGGAATGATTCTTCCATCAGGATGAGCAATATGAACACAAGATTTTTTCACTGAACGGACATCAAAATTATAAGCATCTAAAAATTGCATGATGATGACTCGAAAAACATTATCATAGCCAATTTGTCCCGGAAGTGAGACCTTCGGCAAACAGCATAGCAGATCTTTTAACGACAACGCTGATGACGCCGGCGAATGATTTAATGAAAATAATTTAAAAATCATATTCTTTATACTATCATCTTGTTCAAAAACGATGGTGTTCCGCTCACCTTCAAGTAAGATATTAGGATCAATTAATCCAGTTAGAGGGGTAACCTCCCCATTCAATTTTAAAGCATACCCCATTGCAAGGCAGTCTGGATGGCACGGGACTGGTATAATATCCTTGGAGTTAAATACGTTCGATTGATCAATGATCATCTGCCTAACTTCACTTAAAGTTAACCGATTTACAGCAGGATCAAATTCTTCTAATCTTCCAGCCGCCTGAATAGGTTGGAAAGTTACACCCCGAACACAATTCTGGCTTAGGCCGTATTGAATAATTTTACCGACTTCATGATCGTTTAACCCTTTTTTTAACGTTACAACCAATGTTGTGGAGATATTATATTCATTCAAATTTTCGATTGCTTTTTGTCTTACTTCTCTTAAATCTACTCCCCTTAGCTCTTTCAATGCTTCCTCTTCGAAACTGTCAAATTGAAGGTAAATTTCAAATCCAGGTAAATAATCAGCAAGCCTCTTTACAAATTCCTTATCATTCGCTATTCGAAGACCATTGGTATTCACCATGATATGTCGAATAGGCCGTGTTTTTGCTAAATCAAGAATGTCAAAGAATTGGGGATGAATCGTCGGCTCGCCGCCGCTAATCTGGACAATATCCGCTTGCCGTTCATTTTTAATAATATTATCTAACATGTATTCAATTTTCTCCAAACTTCGGAAGCTCGCTTTTTGTGGAGAGGACTCTGCATAGCATATTGGACATTTCAAATTGCATCTTTCGGTAATCTCAAGTAGAGTTAAACAACTGTGTTGCTCATGATCGGGACAAAGACCGCAATCATATGGGCACCCATACTTAATTGGAGTGTTCCAGCGATACGGCATCTCTGATGGCTTAATAAATTCACGACACCACTTATAATAGTCAACATCGGTTGATATCAATACCTTTTCCCGCCCATGCTTCAGACAATTCTTTACGAGATAGACCTTTTCATTTTCAATAATGACCTTTGCTTCCACTTTTCTCAAACAAGTTGAACAAATACTGTTTGTTAATTCATAAAATAAATACGGTCGATTAGGCATGGATTCCTCTCCTTTTTGCAGTATGTTTTTTCATAATCAGCCAAACATAGTAGCCAATTCCTATTAAACTGGCAAGTTGAATATTATTGAAACCTAAATAGGGATGAGGTGTTGGTTTAATAAAATCGATTAGGAGCCGAAAAAGAAGATATCCCGACATGAATAATTGAAATTGCAACCCTTCCCAGCCTACCTTGCTTTTTTTTACCAAATAGTTACTAAAAGCCAGCACGCCCAAGAAGACCATTTCATAAAGTTGGGTTGGATGACGTTTGATCCCATCACCAAAATCTATTCCAGTCAGCCACATGGTCTCCACTCCATAGGTATGATCGCTTAAACCCGTTAAAAAGCAGCCAATCCTGCCGATCATCATTCCCACAGTTAATGGCAGAACGAAATCATCCCCAGTAGACCGGGTCCATCCAATGCACTTTTTCGCAAGTTCTACTCCAAATAATCCACCTAATAAACCTCCAACTATGGTTTTTCCTTCAATCAAATAGACGAAATGGTGCAGATTATCAAAAGTCCTTTTCGGATCCTCCAACAAATATAAAAGCTTTGAACCAAAAGCAGCCCCAAGAGTAGCCCCAACTATTACCCACAAGGCCTTATCCATTGGAATTCTTTCCTGATTTCGGGTATATAAATAGACCCGAAATCCGATAAAATACGAAAGGCTTTCAAATAAGAGATGGGGATGGATGCCAAAAATATAGAACGGAAAATGCATGTGGCTCCACTCCTTTAGATCACACTATTTCTTCTATTTTATCAAAATATTGCCAAATTTTAATAACATAAAAATATTTCTTTTATTAATGATCTAAAAGTAGTGATAATCATTGGGATACCCCTTTATTTTTAGAAGTAATGACATTACACTTAAATTACCATTGGAGATTTTCTCAAAGGAAGGTGTAACTGTGAAATTTCCCATTTTAGAGACAGAACGTTTGAAATTAATCGAATTAACCCATCATCATGTCGATTGTGTGTTAGAGATTTTTTCCATGGAGGAGGTAATCAAATTCTACGGTACGGATCGTTTTACCATTCCTGCCGAAGCAGCGAGTCTAATTGAATTATTTAGAAAAAATTTTGTAGAAAAACGTGGGATTCGCTGGGGAATCAAATTAAAGGAATCACAAAGAATCATTGGTACTTTAGGGCTTAACGGATTGCAGCTAAAAAATAAACGTGCGGAGATTGGCTATGAACTCCACCCGGCATATTGGCGTAAAGGATATACCTCTGAGGCCATTACGAGTGTTTTGAAATATAGTTTTGAACAGCTTGATTTGTTCCGGATTGGCGCTATCGTTTTCCCGGAAAATGAACCATCCTTAACCTTATTAAGAAAACTGGGGTTTAACAACGAGGGTTTACTTCGCAGTTATATCTTTCAAAATGGGGAGCCGCAAGACACCTACATCCTATCCCTTTTAAAAACAGAATGGAAAAAAGCCAGGTAAACTAATTCCTGGCCTTTGCTATTCTTCAAAGTAGTCTTTAAATTCTTTTGGATTTTTTACCTCATCACTGTGATAGTACGGATTATTTTCAGTGACATCTTTTGGATCTAGATTCGTTCTTATTACAAGCTTTGGCTGGGATGAACTTTCAGCAATCAATCGGTCGTTTAACTGATCAAAATCTGGTAAGCTTTTATTTCCAGGCTGTTTAGGCTCCATGTTTCTTCACCTCCTAGAAATAGCTTACGGACTTTTTCAATTAATCATTCACCTTTTTTAGATACCTGTTGAATTCATTAAAACCACTCTCCAGCCATCTGGGTCCTCAATCGTAACACCACCTCTTCCCCAGTATGGATTCTCAGGCTTTACTTCATGAAATCCCATTTCTGCAAGTCTCATAGCTATTTTTTTTAATTCAAATATATTAGGTATATAAAAGACAAGTAAATGCTCTTTGGTTGGTTTAGGTAATTCCATGTACTCTTTAGATTGAGTGAATTCTAAATGATAAGGGAATTCCGGTGCCCCGAACATGACTCCATCATAACCCTCATGACCATGAAATTCTCCAATTTTTCTTAACCCCAGTCCCTGTTGATAAAATTCTGTCATTTTCTCTATTTGATTTGTCGGACGAGCTACACGAAATTGTACAGCGGGAACAGATCCCTTCCACTCTTTTTTTACGGTCCATTCATAAGGATATACCGGATGACTAAATCGCATTTCGTGGTCCCCCGAAATAACAGCTTTAATCGGATGTATGGTTGCTGGGCGTTTTGTGGGATACCAGTGGCGCCCTTCTTTTACCATCACAAATACTCCTTCTTGATTACCATAAAAGGAGAACGAATCACTCTCAGTTTGAAACGTGGATTCAATTGTTGAGTTGAGATCCTGTTGAATCTCGTGAATCGAATGGACCGGCATCCCTATTTCACCGACATCAAACCAGCCAGTAGCATTCTCATTCCCCCAATGAAAGGGCCTTTCTAGCACTTCTAGAATATTTCCATCTGGATCCGTGAAATATGCCTGCTTTCCTTCCCAAAACATACTAAAATTCCCTTCTTCATCTGACAATAAACCATTACCACTTGAGAGTCTTTCACAAATATAATCAAAGTAAGTATCGTTTGTGCGAAAACAAATATGATAAAATGGTTGACTCAAATCCCGTTCAAATATTAGTTTTGTTGTACCTGCCATAACGGAAAAATAGTCAACTGATTCGTTCAAAAGATGCATTTCCAGTACATCGGTGTAAAACCTTTTCATTTCTTCTAAATGAAAACAATTTAATGTTAATTGGAAAATTTTCATTATGAATTCCCCCTTTTTTCTTCATTATAATGGAGGCAATTCAACTATTTGTCAGACTAAAGTTGTAACCTTATTCATCAAATAGACTTACCAAAAAGAAAAAACTAGGAAGTAGAAACCTCCTAGTTATGGTTATTCTTCTTCGCCACCGACTAAGAAATCGGGATTTAGCTCTTCGAATTCTTCGTCGTCCACATCCATGCACCATTCATCGTCATCTTCCTTGCAGCCTTCTGGGTTAATCCGAACACAAACCTTCGTTTCACCAATTACTTCCACAAGGAATTCTCTTTCGACATGAACAATAATGCGATTGCCATTTGGTGAAATAACAGCTTCTGTGCAATTTGGCTGTTGCAATACACGTGCAACGATTTCATTATCATCCAGGCAGTCGTGGTCACGATACTTTAATTTGATGACATCTGTATATTGAACCCGCTCCGTCACTACCTCCGTTTTGGTGTTATCGTTGAAGGAGTACCAAACGTTGATGTCATACGATCCGTGAATCTCTACGGTTTTGCCAACTTTTTTCGCGTTGTATTTATGGTTGATAATCCAACATCCAAGGATACTTGTTGGATTATGTGCCGGGCTAATCGTATGATTGGACTGGGTGAATTTACGTCCTTTTGCGACGACGGCCTTCGTAATTATCTCTCTATATTCTCCCATTTCGCGCGAACCCTCCTCATTCAGTTTCATTTCATCCTATGCGATTGTCTAAACTAGTGTGATATATAATTTTGCAAATACTGGTTAAAAGTTTAGTCATGATTCATACTATGCGGGAAACTGGGGTGTGTGCGTTCTGGGAATGGAATTTCAAAGCATGAAAACAATAAAAAACCAGGCTTATCTTAAAGCCTGGTTACCATGTTAATGATCGTGATCGCAATCGTCGTGCCCTTCGCAAGATCCGCCGCCATGTTTTAAACTGGCACCTGTTTCTCCTTGTAACACATCTCCGCCAGTGGAAGTGATAATTTCATCCGTAACAGTATTAGAAATAGTTGAAGCAATAAGTTGAAGAAGATCATTCACGTCTACTTGTGATTGCTTAAACTCTTGAACAACTGGTATTTCATCCAATTCCTGTTCAAGGGAAGCCATTTTCTCTTCCACCTTTTTTAATGCTTCCGGCTTACCATAATGTTGAAGATTAACAGCTTGTTTTTGCAAGCCCTTAATATCAGCAATTAACGTTTTCACCTTTGGATTTTCATGAATATGTGCCTCTGCACGTTTAAAAAAATCCACTTCTTCTGTTTCCGCTATCATGCATGCTAACTCAGCTGCGCGAGCAACGATATCGTCTTTCGTATATTTCGCCACTTTAGTTCACCTCTGCTGTTTCAAGTTCTTCCACCATTTCTCCGTTTAACGACCATGTTTTTGCCTCTTTAATCTTTACTCTAACAATTTTACCGATCGCTGATTTTGGTCCAACAAAATTTACTAGCTTACTTTTAGACGTATAACCAGCCAACACTTCAGAATTGTTCTTGCTTTCCCCTTCAACAAGGACCTCAACAACCTGACCTTCATATTTTTTCAGGGCTTTGGCAGAAAGTTCATTCACAACATCATTTAAGCGCTGAAGACGTTCCTTTTTCACTTTCATTGGGACATTGTCTTCCATTTTCGCAGCAGGTGTACCTTCCCTTGGCGAATAAATGAAGGTGTAAGCTGATTCATAGCCAACTTCACGATACAGGGACAAAGTTTCTTCAAATTGCTCATCTGTTTCATTTGGATATCCAACAATGATATCTGTGGTTAAGGCAACATCAGGAATAGCAGCTTTAATTTTCTTAGCCAATTCCAAATATTGTTCTCTTGTATATTTTCTCGCCATAATCTTTAAAACGTCTGTTGAACCGGATTGCACTGGCAGATGAATGTGATTCATTAAGTTTCCACCATTTGCAAGCACTTCAATTAAATGATCATCGAAATCACGAGGATGGCTGGTAGTAAAACGAATCCGAGGAATATCAATTTTACGTAATTCATCCATTAAGTCACCTAAACCATATTGGATGTCCTCGAAATCTTTTCCGTACGCATTTACGTTTTGACCAAGTAATGTAACCTCTTGGTATCCCTGGGCTGCCAAGTGTCGTACTTCCTGAATAATTTCTTCTGGACGTCGACTGCGTTCTTTTCCGCGGGTAAATGGAACAATACAGTAGGTGCAAAATTTATCACAGCCGTACATAATATTTACCCATGCTTTAATATTTCCACGACGTTCCTTAGGAAGGTTCTCAATAACGTCACCTTCTTTGGACCAAACCTCTACCACCATTTCTTTTGACATATATGCCTCGTTTAAAATATGAGGTAAACGATGGATATTATGGGTTCCAAAGATCATATCAACATGATGATACGTTTTCAAAATCTTGTTTACCACGGATTCCTCTTGAGACATACAACCACAGACACCTAGAAGTAAATCTGGTTTCTCCATTTTTAAAGCTTTTAAATGCCCAAGTTCTCCAAACACTTTATTTTCAGCGTTTTCGCGGATAGCGCAAGTATTCAGCAAAATCACGTTTGCATCTTCTGTACTGTCGGTTGGCTCATAACCAAGGGCTAGAAAAATACCTGCCATTACCTCAGTATCATGTTCATTCATTTGGCAGCCATAGGTACGGATATAAAACTTTCGCCCATTACCCATGCCACGGAATTCTTCAGGGATTGAAAAATCGTGATGATATTGCACTTCTTCCTTACCGCGTTTTTTAGCATCTTTTAAAGATGGTGCGGTAATCACTTGTTCGAAATACTTACTGTAATCCTTGGCGGATTTTTTGTCCGAAGAATTATCAGTGACTACTTGTTGTCCTTCTAAACGTTGTTTTTCATTCATGTACAAGAATTCCCCTTTCTTCTTTTTGACTATGAAAGTTTTTTTAAAACTTAACTTCAATAGCTCAATAAATTTGGCTTTATCTGCACATTATAATAGTATAAAGGTTTACATGTTTGAAAACAATAGAAAATCAAGGCTGCTCAAAGTGCGTAAAAAATCCCGGGGGATACCCGGGATTTTACTAATTTATTACATAAATTCGGCTACTAATTTATCAAAGTAGTTTTGATCAAGGTTAAGCTCCGCTTGTGTAAGTGGTGCTTCTGCATATCCATGTACTAATTCTTGGTATGATTTTTGTTCAGTATTCTGATAAATCAAACCTGTAACTAAACCGTTATGCTTCATTAACGTGTTCATTGCCATTTCACGGCTATGTGGATTGTAGCCTTCTATTTCACTTAATTTCGTAAGGTTCTCTTTAAACCAATCGTAGGTATTTACCTTATTGTACGTTACACATGGGCTGAATACGTTGATTAAAGAAAATCCTTTATGCCTAATTCCTGCCTCAATTAAAGCAGTTAAATCTTTTAAATCAGTTGAAAAACTTTGAGCAACAAAGGTAGCTCCAGTTGTTAAAGCTAATTCCATTGGAGAAATCGCTTGTTCAATTGATCCTGCAGGAGTTGATTTTGTCTTAAAGCCTGCTGCAGAACGTGGAGAAGTTTGTCCCTTTGTTAGACCATAAATTTGGTTATCCATTACGATATATGTGATATCAATATTGCGGCGAATAGCATGTACAGTATGACCCATTCCAATCGCAAAACCGTCACCGTCACCACCAGAAGCAATAACTGTTAAATCACGATTTGCCATCTTAACACCTTGAGCAATCGGAAGTGAACGGCCATGAATTCCATGGAAACCATATGAGTTAATATAACCAGAGATACGTCCGGAACATCCAATACCAGAAATAACAGCCAAATTTTCTGGTTCTAAGCCAGCATTTGCAGCAGCACGTTGAATTGCCGCTTGTACAGAGAAGTCGCCACAGCCAGGGCACCAGTTCGGTTTAACATCATTGCGGAAATCTTTAAAAGTGGCCATTTAGAACAACTCCTTACATTTTGTATAAACTTCATGTGGCAAGAAAGGATTACCATCATATTTAAGATGTTTATAGATTTTATTAGCGTGTCCAACGTTCATTTTCAAAATGTTTGTTAACTGGCCAGTCGCATTGTTTTCCACTACTACTACTTTCTTAGCAGATTCAACAAGTGGAAGAACTTCATCTGTTGGGAATGGATGAATTAAGCGAATGTGAGCATGGTTCACTTTGATTCCGTCCTTCTCTAAACGAGTCATCGCTTCTTCAATTACACCACGTGTAGAGTTAAAGCCGACGAATAATACATCTGCTTCTTCATGCTTTGCATTTTTGTAAACTGGAGTGTCAAACTTAATATTATCAAGCTTTCTCATACGCTTATCCATTTGTGCAAGCCTATTAGCAGCAGATTCAGATGGTTTACCTGTCTCAGCGTGTTCTACACCTGTTACATGGTGGATACCGTTTTTCATACCTGGAATAACCCGTGGTGAAATGCCATCCTCTGTTACTTCGTAGCGTTTAAAGTATGCATTTTTATCATCACTTGCAGGAATTTCACCAGTGATTAATTTCCCACGTCTGATTTCAACTTTACTTGAATCTAGTGGTTCAACCGTTTGTTTTCCTAATGATAATTGTAAGTCAGATATTACAATAACTGGACACTGATATTCTTCAGCCAAGTTAAATGCTTCTGCCGTATCATAGAAAGCTTCTTCAACAGTACTTGGTGCCATGACGATCTTTGGAATTTCACCATGTGTACCATAAATCATTGCCATTAAATCAGATTGTTCCTGTTTTGTTGGTAATCCTGTAGAAGGACCACCACGTTGGGTATCAACAATAACAAGTGGAGTTTCAGTCATTCCGGAAAGACCGATTGCCTCCATTTTTAAGGATAAGCCTGGTCCAGCGGATGCTGTAATGGTACGAACACCTGCATAGTTGGCGCCAATCGCCATAGTTGCAGCTGCAATTTCATCTTCTGTTTGGATAACAGTACCGCCAAGAGCAGGTAATTTTTTAATTAAATATTCCATAATTTCAGACGCTGGTGTGATAGGGTAAGCAGCCATAAAGCGACAGCCTCCTGCAATGGCACCTAATGCAATTGCATCATTACCAATCATAAACATCCGCTTTTTACCATCCGCTTTTTCCAAATGCATTGGTTGAATGTCAGAACCTAGATTGGATTTAAGATTTTCAAAACCAGCTTTGATTGCGTCCATGTTTTTAGCTACAACTTGATCGCCTTTTTTACCAAATATTTCACGTACCACTTCTTCAAAAACGTGAATATCCAAATCAAGTACAGCAGCAGTTGCACCAATCGCAACCATGTTTTTCATTAACGAAGTACCAAGCTCAGTTGCAATTTCAGTAAATGGTACGGCAAATAATGATGCTTCGGTGTCTTCAGGTTTTTTAGGATTGAATTTTGCATCAGCAAGGATAATTCCTTTGCTATGAAGCTCTTTGTAGTTTAAATCGATAGTTTCTTGATCAAAAGCTACCAGGATATCAAGATCATCAGAAATAGAGCGAATTTCAGTCGTACTTACCCTGATTTTGTTGTTTGTATGACCGCCCTTAATACGAGATGAAAAGTGACGATAGCCATACAAGTAATAGCCCAGGCGATTCAATGCAATTGCAAAGATTTCCCCAGTACTTTCAATACCTTCCCCTTGTTGTCCGCCAACTTTCCACGAAAGTTGATTGATCATGTCTTACACCCCTTTGGATATGTAAAAAATATATTGGTTGGATCATGTATTAGTGTAGCACTTTTCCGAGTAATCCACTAGAAATTAGCTTATTCATAAAAAGAGTAAAATTGCCACTAGATAGAAACAAGGATTGTACTAAACGCTTACAATTCTAGACCTATGAACCGAAAATTGCAACCCTTTACACTCAAATATTGTCTAAAATATGAATATTTTTTTATTATTTTAAATTAATGCCTTTGAATCTTTGAAAACACTAAAAAAAAACGGGACAGAACAGTATATTTGCTCATTTTGTTCAACTATTATAGTACAGTTAGAATCGATATTATATAAACTTCCTTTATTCCAAAATAATATTTTCATGGACTTACACGCTTAAATATGAATCAGAAAACACAAAAATACCTGCTTGTTTAACACAACCAGGCAATAAGTTTCATATTTTTCATTTTCAGGTGACCTTTTTTATCCCCCGCCCATGACTTACATGGTAAGAACGTTTTTTACCCCCAGTTATTTGATGATTTTATCTCGGCTCAACAATTAACTTTATTGCTGTGCGCTCTTCTCCATCAATCAGTATATCTGTAAATGCTGGGACACAAATCAAATCCACTCCGCTAGGTGCTACAAATCCTCGAGCAATGGCTACTGCCTTTACGGCTTGATTCAATGCACCTGCACCAATTGCCTGTATTTCTGCAGCTCCTCTTTCACGCAGAACTCCGGCAAGTGCACCAGCTACAGAATTAGGATTAGATTTTGCTGAAACTTTTAATATTTCCATTCCTAGCTCCTCCTTGTAAAATCCCGATTCCGCATGAGCAGTTTCATGAACAAATCAGGTATATAACATTCCACTGCTACTATATTCATGTAAAGTATGACATATTCCGGCTTGGACAAAAAAGGCTGAAGAATTCACGCAAAAAAAAATAAGAACAGGGTAAATTCTCCTGTTCTTACGAAAAAAATGGATGATCATCATTAATGAGAATAGGTTGAATCTTTTTGGCGTGTCCTGATTTAGCGTCTAAATCAATTAGGACTGCACTTAATTGATTTCTACCTTCTTTAGGTACCTCAAAACGGACAGGCAAGCTAGTTAAGAACCGTTTTAAAACCGCTTCTTTTTCCACTCCAAGAATTCCATCGTACGGTCCTGTCATACCTACATCCGTTAAATAGGCAGTTCCACCAGGTAAAATACGATGATCCGCCGTTTGTACGTGTGTATGTGTGCCAACAACAGCAGATACTTTTCCGTCCAGATACCAGCCCATTGCTTGCTTTTCACTAGTAACTTCAGCATGAAAATCAACAAATATGAATGGAGTTCTTTTTCTTGCCTTCTCCACTAGCTCATCGGCCTTTTGAAACGGGTCATCAATCGGATTCATAAATGTACGTCCTTGAAGATTAATAATGGCGACTTCATATTGATTGATTTTTAGAAAAATAATGCCTTCTCCTGGAGTATTCCTTGGAAAATTGGCAGGCCGCACTAAATATTTAGCCTGATCAATGAATTCAAAAATTTCCCTGTTGTCCCAGGCATGATTCCCTAATGTTACTGCTTGGGCACCCCATTCCAAAAATTGACGGTATATTTTTTCAGTTATTCCTTTTCCGCCTGCAGCATTCTCTCCGTTTATAATGGTTAACTGCGGACGGTACTTTTCCTTTAATTTTGGCAAATATTCTTTTACCATATCTCTGCCCGGGGATCCTACTACATCACCGATAAAAAGAAGATTCATATTTCGTATTGCCCTTTCTTTTATAAGAATTTGTTTTTAAATTGTAACATATATTTAAGTGGTCGCAAAAAATAAAGCGGTGCAAGTGCACCGCTTTACTTTGCATATTCTACAGCCCGAGTTTCTCGGATTACTGTCACTTTAATATGTCCTGGATAATCCAGCTCTTCTTCGATACGCTTCCGGATATCTCGAGCCAACCGATGTGCAGCTAAATCATCAATCGTATCTGGTCTTACAATGATACGCACTTCACGCCCTGCTTGAATAGCAAATGATTTCTCAACACCCTCATAGGATTCTGAGATTTCTTCGAGCTTTTCAAGACGACGGATATAATTTTCAAGTGTTTCACTGCGTGCACCAGGTCTGGCAGCTGATAGAGCATCTGCAGCAGCAACAAGTACGGCAATAATTGATGTTGGTTCTGTATCACCATGGTGTGAGGCAATGCTATTGATGACAACTGGATGTTCCTTGTACTTAGTAGCAAGTTCTACTCCAATTTCAACATGGCTACCTTCCACTTCATGGTCAATCGCTTTACCAATATCATGCAGTAATCCTGCTCTTCTAGCTAATGTTTCATCTTGACCAAGCTCTGCAGCTAATAAACCGGAAAGCTGTGCAACCTCCATCGAATGCTTTAATACATTTTGACCATAGCTGGTACGGAATTTCAAACGACCAAGAATCTTAATAAGATCCGGGTGAAGTCCATGGACTCCAACTTCAAAGGTTGTTTGCTCCCCAACTTCACGAATGTACTCATCCACTTCACGGCGTGATTTTTCGACCATTTCCTCAATTCGAGCAGGGTGAATTCTGCCATCTTGGACAAGCTTTTCAAGTGCCAAGCGGGCGGTTTCCCTACGAATTGGGTCAAAACCTGATAAAATAACAGCTTCTGGGGTATCGTCGATAATCAAATCAATTCCCGTTAATGTTTCAAGCGTACGAATATTACGTCCTTCACGACCGATAATACGGCCTTTCATTTCATCATTCGGAAGGTTGACTACAGAAACTGTAGTTTCCGCAACATGGTCAGCAGCGCAACGTTGGATTGCCAGCGATAGAATTTCTTTCGCTTTTTTGTCTGCTTCCTCTTTAGCACGATTTTCACTTTCCTTAATCATCATCGCTGATTCATAAGAAAGTTCTTGCTCCACACGATCGAGAATAATCGCTTTAGCTTCCTCACGCGTTAAGCTCGAAATTCGCTCGAGTTCAGTTTGTTGTGTACGTACCAACTCGTCCACTTTGCTTTCCATCTCTTCAATATGCTGTTGTCTTTGGTTTAGAGAATCTTCTTTCTTTTCTAAAAGAATTTCACGTTTATTTAACGTTTCATCTTTTCGATCTAAATTCTCTTCTCTTTGCAGTAAACGGTTTTCTTGTTTTTGCAGTTCATTTCTTCGCTCACGAACCTCACGTTCTGCTTCAGTACGAAGCTTGTGAATTTCATCCTTTGCCTCTAACAGGGCTTCCTTTTTTAATGAATCAGCATCACGTTTAGCATCTTCGAGAATCTGCTCCGCAGCATTCTTTGCACCTGCTATTTTTGCTTCAGCAATGGATCTACGAATAAAATAGCCAACAACGGCACCGACGATAAGGCCAAGCAAAATGGAGATGATCGTAATTGGGTCCATCGTTACACCTCCTCTTGCTATGAACTTTTGTTTCGTTTTTTTAAGTGTCGGCATGTACATTGTTTAGACTCAACATACAGCAAGCACTAAGGCTTTTTAGCAATGTAATATTTCCAAAAATGTAAAATATACATATTAATTGTAAAGGTGGGGCAATTTATTGTCAAGGTTTAGAAAAATTGGCTTTGGATTATTTCGAATCTTTTTCTAAAATAATAGGTGGTAAGTATGTAAATTTTATAAGCAATATTCAAATCGTTATAAAAACAGCAAGACTCTCATGGAGTCTTGCAATTTTTTTATAGGATTAATCCAATAATTCTATTTGATCGTCATCTTCCGTTTCAACAACTGTTTTTTCTCCATCCAATCCAAAGTGCTCGCGGATTTTTTGATGGATCTCCTGACGAAGTTCAGGGTTTTCTTTTAAGAATAATTTTGCATTCTCACGACCCTGACCAACTCGCTCTTCATTATAGGAGTACCAAGCACCACTCTTTTGCACAATTTCCAATTCTGCTCCCATATCGATAATTTCGCCTTCTTTAGAGATTCCTTCACCGTACATAATATCCACTTCAGCTGTTCGGAACGGAGGAGCTACTTTGTTTTTGACAACCTTAATTTTTGTTTTGTTACCAACTATGTCAGTTCCTTGCTTTAATTGTTCAGCACGGCGGACTTCAAGACGGATGGTGGAGTAGAATTTTAGAGCACGTCCACCAGGTGTCGTCTCGGGATTTCCGAACATGACACCAACCTTTTCACGAATTTGGTTTATGAAAATAGCTATTGTTTTAGATTTATTAATTGCTCCTGATAGTTTACGAAGTGCCTGTGACATTAGACGAGCTTGTAAGCCAACGTGAGAGTCACCCATTTCACCTTCTATTTCAGCTTTTGGCACTAGAGCCGCTACCGAGTCGATTACGATGATATCAACTGCTCCGCTTCGTACTAATGCTTCTGCGATTTCAAGTGCCTGTTCACCTGTATCCGGCTGGGATAGTAATAATTCGTCAATATTTACTCCCAATTTTTGTGCGTATGCTGGATCCATAGCATGCTCAGCATCGATAAATGCTGCTTGTCCGCCTTTTGCCTGTACTTCTGCGATGGCGTGAAGTGCGACCGTGGTTTTACCTGAACTTTCTGGACCATATATCTCAATGATTCTTCCGCGAGGGTATCCACCCACTCCCAGTGCTACGTCAAGTGCAAGGGAGCCGCTTGGTATTGTTGAAATTTTTGTTTCAGTTTGCTCTCCCATTCTCATAATGGAACCTTTACCAAACTGTTTTTCTATTTGCTTTAACGCCATCTCTAAGGCGGCCTTACGGTCACTCACAAATAGTTCCTCCTTTTTATCATTAAATTTACTTATTTCTGTAATCTATTAATTAATGCCTATTAATAATATAACCTCTTTTTAAGGATTTGTCGAGCAAAAACACGAACATTCATTCGACCCTTTTCTAAGGTGTTTTAAAGGAGAAAATGGCTTTTTCTAACTGCTTTTGTCATTTCTCTATGTTTTTACTTAAAGATTGGTAATTATTCTCTTATCTTCAGAAAACTACTTTCTAAATAGGAATTGGTTCTGCATGACTGCTTTTCGTTCTTGGACCTACTTTTGGAAACGTAGACCTCTTATATATGACTCTATTTCGTTGTTCTACTGATTTTCAAGCAGATAGGAAAATCTCTATCCTACCTATTTTTCATTGACACATCGAATTTCGGACAAATAAACAAACTCTATCTTCCCTGATATAAATAGAATTTAACTCTATGACAGGTAGATCATTTATTGTTCCAGTTCATTCTATAAAAAAATCACAGAGTTACTAGGCACTCTGTGATTCCTTCAAATATTTAAGTAAATAATAGCAGCCGAATTTTACGGCGCGAGCCCGATTGGCCTCTCGTGAGCCTCCAAGTGTTAGTTTTTGAACCATTGTCGGACGTCCAGCAATGGTAATTCCGATATAAACAGTTCCAACAGGTTTTCCCTCGAGTTCATCCGGACCGGCAACACCGGTAAAGCTAATACCAATGTCAGTAGAAAAAATTCTTGCCGCATTTTCTGCCAATTCTTTAGCGCACTGTTCACTAACAGCACCATGCTGATCCAATGTTTCAGAACGGACTTGTAACACCTGATGCTTGATTTCATTGGAATAGCAGACGACTCCGCCTTTAAAAACCGAACTGGCTCCGGAAATTGAGGTGATTTCCTGTTGGAACATCCCGCCTGTTAAGCTCTCGGCAGCTGTTACAGTTAATTGCCGTTTTTTTAGCAGTTTGGTCAGTTCTTCAAGAAGAGACGTATCATTATAGCCGTAAAAAAATTCACCTACTCGATGATTGATTTTCTGTTCTAAAACATCAAGCATGAATTGTGCCTCATTGTGGTCTACATGCTTTGCAGTTAACCTCAATGTAACTTCCCCATCTCCAGCGAGCGGAGCAATGGTTGGGTTTGACTGGGCATCAATTATATCGATAATTTCTGTTTCTAAAGCAGCTTCCCCTATTCCAAAGAAACGAAGGACACGAGACACAATCTGTTCTTGACTTTCGCCATGCTCTGCAAGTGCTTTGGCACCATAATGCAAAAACATCGGTTCCATTTCTTTAGGAGGTCCCGGGAGAAGCATGTAGATATGATTGTCTTTTTTTATGACCATGCCAGGTGCCATTCCGTGATCATTAGGAAGCACCTGTGATCCTTCTAAAATAAGAGCCTGTTTTCTGTTATTTTCAGTCATTGGGCGGTTCGCTCTTTTAAAATAGTCCACAACCGCTGTCAATGCCGTGTGATCGATAACAAGATTTTTTCCAAGGTGACGGGCTATGGTTTCTTTGGTCAAATCATCCTTTGTTGGCCCGAGGCCACCGGTAAAAATGATGATTTGTGCCCGTTTCTCCGCTGTTTCAATTGCTGATACTAATCGATTTGAATTATCCCCCACAACTGTGTGAAAATAGACGTCAATTCCCAAGTTTGCCAGTTGCTGAGACAAAAATCGGGCGTTGGTATTTACAATTTGCCCAAGAAGCAGTTCAGAGCCAACAGCAATAATCTCAGCATTCACATTGATCACTCCCAAAAACAAACTATTTAGAATTTTTTAGTATATGGCTGTTTTTTGCAAAATAGTCCCAGCCAGACCATATGGTAAATATTAATGCAACCCATAATGCAAGCATATCAAAACGGAATGGAATCATGACAAAAATAATGTTATGTAGTAAAAGGGATGAAATAGCAATAATTTGAGTCCATGTTTTGATTTTACCTAGCATATTTGCTGCCACTACCTCGCCTTCACCAGCAAGTAAAAGACGCAGTCCTGTAACGGCAAACTCCCTACTGATAATGACAATTACAATCCATGATGGAGCATACTGAAGCTCGACAAGAACGATCAATGCTGCTGAAACTAAAAGTTTATCAGCAAGCGGATCAAGAAATTTCCCCATATTTGTCACCAGGTTATATTTTCGTGCTAAATGACCATCAACCCAGTCAGTTGTAGAAGCAACAATAAAAATCAACGCACCAACAAAATGGGTTATGGGCATATCCGCGCCAAGGAAATGAATATTTCCCCACTCAAATGGGACTAACATAATAATTAAAAACAAAGGAATCAATAATATTCGAGATACAGTTATTTTATTTGGTAAATTCATGGTTTGTCCTCCTATTAGAAACCAAAAGGCACAATATCTAGTACCTTTTAAACAAAATTACATGAGAAAATAGCCATCAACAGATGACTATTGGCTCTTCGGTACAAATTGGATCGTAATATCCTGTCGAACTTGCTGATTTGCCGGAATGGAATACTCCAACTTTTGATCATTTACATAGATATCTGTGACAGTTGAATTTCCAATGATCATGACAGCTTCACTTTCGCCGGATAGATCCACGGTTTGATTATCAACCTGACCTGCTCTAAGGGTCCCTTGATAAAACGATTTGCCTTTTCCATTTTTCACACTTACCCAACTTTGCCCCCTGGACACTAGCTTAATAACAAATTTGTCCGCATTATTTAATGAATAAGTGGTATTACGGCCGCTACTTTGAACAACAGATACCTGTTGTTCCGCCGTTTTGACCTCTGGAGCTTTTTCTTCTTCTTTCTTTTGGCCTTTATCATTATTATTTTTTGATTTATCTTTATCAGTTGATTTTGCTTTTTCAAGACTTTCAGACTTTACATAATTTACAGGTTCATGATCTTTACTAACTTGCTCGTTTGAGTCACTTCCTGCATGACTGGACACAAAATAATAAACAATACTGGCAATACCAATGACAAAAACCACGATAATTACTTTTGGTAATATATCAAATATTTTTGAGTTTCCTTGTGAAATGGTTTTATGCGTATTTACCCTTGATAAATTTTGTGGCAATTCATCATGATGGGCTGCAGGGATCTCATTTTTATAGGTTTCAAAAATTTCATCCGGATTTAGACCAAGTGCTTCTGCATATTGCTTTATAAAGGCACGCACATAAAAATTCCCGGGCATGCTGGAGTAATCGCCTTCTTCAATTCCAATTAAATATCGTTTTTGGATTTTTGTCATAGTTTGTACATCATCGAAACTTAATCCTTTGTTTAAACGGGCTTCTTTTAATCGATTCCCTAATTCCGTCACCTATTAACACCTTCCAATAATTAAAAATCAAAATCTCCGAAATCTGAACCAGAGAACATATTGTGTTGATCAACGACCTCGTAAGTAATTTCCTCATCGGCATGATTTCTTAGCTCAATGATATAATCAAAATCTTCAAGGGTATATTCGGAGTTTTGCACAAAAATATCAGGATGTTCAATAACTTTTACAGCAGGCATCCTCATAATTTCTCTTACAAGCTGCCAATGGCGCTCATTCGCCCGCCTTGTTGAAACAATTCCATCTAAAATAAATAAATTATTAGCATTGTACTCGTCTTCAATGAGCTGATTGCGGATGGTTTGTTTTAACAGGGTGGATGACACGAATAACCACCGTTTATTAGCACAGACACTGGCTGCTACAAGAGATTCTGTCTTGCCGACTCGAGGCATTCCACGAATCCCAATCAGTTTATGACCTTCTTGCTTAAATAATTCTGCCATAAAATCAACCAAAACTCCAAGTTCGTTCCTTACAAAACGGAATGTTTTTTTATCATCCGCATCTCTTTGAATATATCTTCCATGCCTTACTGCAAGGCGATCTCTCAATTTTGGTTCTCTAAGTTTAATTATTTTTATTGTGTCCATTGTATGTAAAATTGACTCAAGCCTTTTTATCTGATTATCATCTTGTGCTTTAATGAGCAATCCTCGTTTGCCTTCGTCCACACCATTTATGGTTACAATATTAATAGAAAGCATTCCTAAGAGGGATGAGATATCACCTAATAAACCCGGACGGTTTTTTGTAATTTCATATTCTAAATACCATTCTTTTTTCATGCATTGCTTTCCCCCTTAAAGAAGTTTCGACATTTTTTTCATTCGCATCCATCTAAACCCTATCATATATGATTTTCATGGAAGATGAAAGAAAAAACACAAACCGTCATAATGGATATTATAAAAGAAGACTATAAAATATACAAAAATAAGAGAGGAGTTGCCTCCTCTCTTACTATTCACTCTTTACTAGTTTAACCATTACTTTCGCAATAGCCTGTTGCTCGTCTGGGCTAGCAACTGACCACATATCGGAAAGAACACGCTCTTGCTCGTTTTTAGGATCAACATTGTCAGCTAAATAGCCCCCGATTTGATAAGCAAGACTATTGATAGCACCTTCGCTCATTCCTTCGTTTTGAGCATGTTGGAGACGATCTCCCAGAAAATCCTGCCATTGCTTCCAGTTATCTAAAACAGACATCGTTTTGACCTCCTTTATAATGGTACAAGGTTATTTTGTGATGCAGACAGGGAAAATATTCGTACATATTTTTGAATTTTATATGTACCACCCACCGTTAATTGCTAAGATTTGCCCTGTTATGTAACTTGAATCTTCCGATAATAAAAAGGAAACACCTTTAGCGATTTCTTGCGGTAACCCTAATCTGCCCATGGGAATTTCAAATTGAATCTGTTGTAATTCCTCATCAGAGAATTCTTCCATCATCTTGGTTTCAATAGCGCCAGGTGCTATTGCATTAACTCTGATCCCATTTAAAGCCAACTCCTTACTCAATGCTTTAACAAAAGCAATCTGCGCGCCTTTTACAGTGGAATAGGCAACTTCACAGGCCGCACCAGTCTGCCCCCAAATGGATGAAATCATGACGATATTCCCTGACTTTTTCCCTAAAAATTTGGGAAGCATTTCTTTTGTCAGCATTAACGGATTGTAAACATGAAGATTTAATAACTTCTCTAGATCTTCTGATTTTAAGTCCATGAGAAGACCATACTGACTATTTCCACTGCAATAAACAATGCCATCAAGCGAGTATATTTGAGGACAAATCTGCAGATAGCCATTTTGCAAGGATAAATCAGCTTTGATGGGGATATACTCACCGCCAAATTGAATTAGATTTTGTAATAATTCCTTTATGGATGACTCATTTTGATGATAGTGCAAATACAGATGATATCCTTTTTCAGCTAAATAATAGGCGACTGCTTGTCCGATTCCTCCACTTGCTCCCGTGATTAAAATATATTTTTTCAAGCTTTCATCATCTCTTTCTCCTCAGTTAAAAATATAGTAGGAAAAGCGCCGGCAATGCGACGCTTTCCTGTTAGTTATTTTTGTTTTGGTACTACCTGGCATACAGCTATACGTTCTTCATTGATGACCTCACCTGCCAAATTTCTAACATCAGCTAAAGTGATTTTTTCAAGGGTAGGAACAACATCAAACAAATTCATATCATTAAAGGCATATCGAGTAAACTGATTAGCTATATATTCTGGAGAGTTTACTGCTCTTAAGAAGGCACCAATCTTTTTCTTTTTTGCTCGATCTAATTGTTCTTCTGTAAAAACATTTTGGCTATTGACATCCAGTAGCATTTTTTTCAGTCGTTCCGTCAACTGATCAGGATTATTCGTATCCCCACCAATCATGGCGAACCCAAAGCCTTGTTCTTGCGTGTAGTCATAGGAGAAAGTTTCATCAATCAATCCTTCATTATATAACAGGTCAAAGTTTTCGGAACTCTTGCCAAAGAGTAAATCGAGAAGAACATTCATCGTTAATTCATTTTTTAACATTTCTTCTCCCGTTTGATCCACGTGGAGTGCCTTGATCCCAACAAGACACTTAGAAGTCTGAACGTTCATGTGCAATACCTGTTTTTTCTCGGCTACTTCTGTCGATTCCTCTTCAAATTTTCGTTTAATTTCCGGCATTTCCTTATATTCTTTTTTAGCTTGATTTTCCCTGACTTGATTCATGATTTTTTCCGCGTCAATAGGACCCACTATGAATAATAGCATATTGCTTGGATGATAGAAGGTATTGTAACACTCATATAACCAGTCCTTCGTAATATGTGAAATCGATTCAATGGTCCCGGCTATATCAATGTTGACAGGATGATTTTTATATAAGTTTTGAATGATTCCAAAATAAAGTCTCCAGTCAGGGTTATCATCATACATGGTAATTTCTTGACCAATTATACCCTTTTCTTTTTCAACCGTTTTTTCAGAAAAATATGGACTTTGGACAAAATCAATTAGTGTTTCCAGGTTTTTTTCAACATTCGAAGTACTTGAAAATAAATAGGCTGTTCTGGTAAAGGAGGTAAAGGCATTTGCTGATGCCCCCTGCTTACTAAACTGTTGAAATACATCGCCATCTTCCTTTTCAAACAATTTGTGCTCAAGGAAGTGGGCAATTCCGTCAGGCACTTTTACATATTCAGTTTTTCCTATTGGAATAAAGGTATTATCGACTGAGCCATATTTTGTGGTAAAAGTTGCATATGTTTTATTGAAACCTTTTTTAGGGAGTACATATACATTAAGCCCATTCATCATTTTTTCGTGGTAAAGTTCCTCTTGAAGCTGGTCAAAAGTAATTTTTTCCATTAATTGCCCGCCTCCATTCCTGTTAGGAAATAAATTGTATCAAGTTCGATTTTATTTGCAACATCGATAATTTCTTGCCGAGTCACCTTTTGCATTTCGTCTAACCAAGTGGATAGTTTTATATCTGAAGTGGCCACAACATTATGATATAAAATTTCAAGTAGTCCTCTTGAAGTGTCAATCGTTTCTAAAATTTGATTTTGAATTACTGCTTTCGTTTGATCAAGCTCTTCATCAGTAAAGCTGCCATTTTTCATGGCATCCATTTGTTCATGGATAATCCCTACAGCCTTATCGTAATTTTTCATATCTATTCCGGACATTACCATTAAGAGACCCTTATGACTCTCCAGACGACTTGCAGCGTAATAAGCAAGACTCGCTTTTTCCCTGACATTGATAAATAGCTTTGAGTGGGAGAATCCCCCAAAGATTCCGTTAAACACTTGCAGAGCAAAATAATCCGGATCACCGTAAACTATATTGGTCTTATAGCCAATATTAAGCTTACCTTGTTTAATATCTTGTTGTTCTTTAACCTCTTTAACGTCCTGACGTTTCTTCCAATCATACGGTGGTGCTTTAATAGGGGTGCGAGATTCAAATTGAAGAAGTTCTGAAGCAAACTGTTTTACTTCTTCCTCCTTGACGTCACCTACTACATAAAGATCCATTTCATCCCCTTCTAATGCCTTTTGATAATATTCATAAAGACTTTCAGGGGTAATAGAATCAACGGCATCGGCTTCACCATTGACTTGTAAAGCATATGGATCTCCCTGACACATCTCTTCGATCAGCCTGAAGTTGGAATAACGCATTTTATCATCAAACACAGATTGAATTCGTTGCTTTTGTGTCCGTTTTTCTTTCTCTACTGTCTCTTTATCAAAAGCATTTGCAGAAACATTGGGATTCAGTAATATTTCTGAAAGCAGTTCAAAACCTTTTTTTAGTAATGGACTTGAATCGGAAAGAAACTTTTCGTTGGGTACTTCAATAAGTAAACTAATTACATGATATGGACCTTTTTTTGCCAAATCTACATACAGTGTGGCTCCATATAGTTCATCTAAATATGACCGGAGTACTGTCGTGGTTGGATGTTTTGCAGAACTGCTTTGAAGAACATGTGGAAGTAGAGCCCGTAATGTAACATCTTCTTTTGATAATGGTGCTTTCATTCTCCATACCAATAAATTAGTCTTATATTTATCTGTCTCAATGACGTGAAGCTTATATCCCTTCATTTCTATTACTTTTTCTGACATGGCATCCATTTACTTTCCTCCTTATGATAAAAAGGTCTTACCTTATGATATGTAAACATTTTTCTTTATATTTTTTCCCAGGAGCGAAAACCTATACTGATAACTAATATTTTACTTTTTATATTATATAATTCCAAATAATTTTAAAAAAAAGACCCTCAGTGAGGGCCTTTTAATCTTAACGACTACCTTTGATATAGTGCGTTCCGTCTGCTTTAGGTGCATCAGCACGGCCGATAAATCCGGATAGTGCAAGAATTGTTAATACATACGGTGCAATTAACAAGTATACACTTGGTATTTCTTTTAAGAAAGGTAAGCTTGAACCAATGATACTGATACTTTGGGCAAATCCGAAGAATAGACCGGCTCCGAGTGCACCAAGTGGATTCCATTTACCGAATATCATCGCTGCAAGCGCCATAAAACCTTGTCCGCTGATGGTAGCATGACTGAAGTTGTTAGTAATGGATTGTGCATAAATAGCACCGCCGATTCCACCAAGAGCGCCTGAAATAATGACACCGATATAACGCATTTTTGTTACATTGATACCCATTGTATCTGCAGCCATTGGATGTTCACCAACGGAACGAAGACGCAGTCCAAATGGGGTTTTAAAAATAACATACCAAGCAACTATAGCCACAATAATGGCCAAAAATGATGTCCAATACGTGTTTTGGAAAAGGATCTTACCTAGTAGTGGAATATCCATCAATACTGGAATGTCAATCTTGTTAAATCCTTTACTGATAATTCCAGTTTCGCCTTTTCCGTAAATTTCTTTTACTAGGAACAAACAAAGCCCTGCAGCAAGAAGGTTAATCGCTACCCCTGATACCGTATGATCTGCACGGAATGTGATAGCCGCTATAGCATGTAAAATGGAGAATAATGCGCCTGCTACCATCGCTACAATTAATGCGATCCACGGTGTGGCATTTCCAAATGTGTCATAAAACGATAAGTTAAATACGATTGATGAGAAAGCACCTATTACCATTAAACCTTCAAGTCCGATGTTAACTACTCCGGACCGTTCTGAGAAAATACCGCCTAATGCAGTGAAGATAAGTGGAGCAGCCCAAACTAAAGTGGAAGGAACAACGATCATTAAAATGTCCATTAAGCTCAACTTACTTCACCTCCTTTTTCCCAAATCTGTCAAGTACTAGTCTGATGATATAGCTTGAAGCTACGAAGAACACAATTAGTGCTATAATAATATCAACAAGTTCATTAGGTACGCCTGCTTCAAGAGGCATGTTTAAGGCGCCCACTTTTAAAGCACCAAACAGAATAGCTGAGAAGAATACACCAAGTGCTGAATTTCCACCTAACAAGGCAATAGCAATACCATCAAATCCAACCCCAGTAAAGCCACCCTTTGTAGTGATATAACCGAATGTTCCTAGTCCTTCCATCGCGCCTGCTAAACCAGCGAACACACCGGAAATGACCATAGACAAAATGATGTTTTTATTAACATTCATCCCTGCATAATGTGCAGCATCTTGATTAAAACCAACCGCCCGTAATTCAAAACCTCTGGTTGTTCTTTCTAGCAGGAACCACATGATAAAGCAGCAAGCGACTGCGATAATGATTCCCCAGTGAAGTCTTGAATAGTCGGTAATACTTTCTAACCAACCGGATCTTAACGTTGCTGTATCTTTAATCATGTCAGTTTTATCTTTATGGTCAGTTAACACGTTTTTAATCAAATAGTTTGTTACATGTAAGGCCACATAATTCAACATAATAGTTACAATAACTTCATGAACGCGAAGACGTGCTTTTAAAAACCCTGGAATAAAAGCCCAAAGTGCACCTGCTACCATGGCAGCTAAAATAGCTAATGGTAAATGAATGGCCTTCGGTAAATCAAAGGCTACTCCCACCCAAACAGACGCCAACCAACCAACCATAAATTGCCCTTCAACCCCGATATTGAATAATCCGACGCGAAAAGCAAAAGCCACTGCCAAACCTGCTAATATATATGGTGTCACTTGGCGGACAACTTCTCCGAAATAATAAACCTGACCAAAGGCACCATTCCATAATGCGGTAAAGGCTGCGATAGGATCATATCCGCTGACCACCATGATAATGGTTCCCACAATTATCCCTAATAATACGGCAATTAGTGGTGTTAAAATACCTTTCAAGCGTTTAGACATTTGCACCCGCTTCCTTTCTACTTGATCCAGCCATAAGCAATCCGAGTTCCTGCTCATCTGTTTCCTTCGGATCAACAATTGCTACAATTTTCCCTTCATAAATAACAGCAATTCGGTCACTGACATTCATGACTTCATCCAATTCGAATGATACAAGCAAAACTGCTTTTCCCTGATCACGCTGTTCAATTAAACGTTTATGAATGAATTCGATGGCACCAACATCTAAGCCGCGGGTTGGTTGGGCTGCAATTAATAAATCTGGATTACGATCAACTTCTCGGCCAATGATGGCTTTTTGCTGATTTCCTCCGGATAATGCTCTTGCCAAGGCATATTCGCTTGGTGTACGAACATCAAATTCACTGATTAGTTTTTTTGCTTGTTTGTAGATTTCTTTAAAGTTTAAAATGCCGTTTTTTGAAAATGGTTTTTTATAATAATTTTGCAAAACCATATTTTCCCCAATTGGGAAATTTAACACTAATCCATGTTTATGACGGTCTTGAGGGATATGACCTACCCCAGCTTCACTTATTTTTCTAGGAGAATGATTTATTAATTCTTTCCCATTTAAGGTGACACTGCCTTTATCCGATTTCCGAAGTCCAGTAATTGCTTCAATAAACTCCGATTGACCGTTCCCATCGATTCCGGCAATTCCTAAGATTTCCCCGGCACGAACTGTTAAGTCAAGACCGTTAACTACAGTAACCCCTCTTGTATCCTTTACAGTTAAATCTTTAACTACTAAAACATCTTGTTTTGGCTCGGCTGGTTTTTTTTCTGTTTTGAAAACAACCTCACGGCCAACCATTAAACTGGCAAGTTCATTCTCGTTTGTTTCACTGACATTAACTGTACCGATTCCTTTTCCTTTACGGATAACGGTACAACGATCGGCAACCTCCATGATTTCTTTCAATTTATGAGTGATGATAATAATAGATTTGCCTTCTTTAATCAATGTTTTCATTATTTGAATTAATTCATGAATTTCCTGAGGTGTTAAAACCGCAGTTGGCTCATCAAAGATGAGGATTTCCGCACCACGATAAAGGGTTTTCAAAATTTCGACGCGTTGTTGCATCCCTACTGAAATATCAGAGATTTTTGCCTGAGGATCAACAGCTAAGCCGTATCGTTCAGATATTTGGCGAACTTCTTGTTCTGCCTTTTTAATATCAATACTTCCTCTTTTGGTAATCTCTCTTCCTAAGATAATATTTTCTGTAACAGTAAAAACATCAACCAGCATAAAGTGCTGATGCACCATTCCGATTCCAAGATCATTGGCTACGTTAGGATCTGTTATTTTAACAGGTTTTCCTTTTACTCTAATTTCTCCTCCTTCTGGTTGGTACAAACCAAATAGGACATTCATTAGAGTTGATTTGCCGGCGCCATTCTCACCTAGCAATGCGTGAATTTCTCCCTTTTTTAATTGAAGGGTAATGTTATCATTCGCAACAAAATTGCCAAATTCTTTACGAATGTTTAGCATTTCAATTACATAATCCATAAATTCTCACTCCCTGTTTTAAAGGTATGGAAATTTTGACCAATAGTAGTAAGAGGTCAGACTTTTAAAGTTTTAAAAAAATTGGGGAATTTCCCCACTTTAAAACCCTAAGTGAAAAGTAAAAATAAATTTTACACTTCATTTAAGATTTCAATTAAGAAGGAATAAGCAGGCAGGAATTGATCCCACTTATTCCTTTTTCTGTGCTTATTTTGCTTTAAAAGTTTTCAATTCTGCTCTTGTTCCAGGAACTTTCACAGAACCAGACTTAATTTTCTCTGTCCAATCACTGATTGCTTTATCGATATCAGCTTTGTTCGCAACTTTAGCGTTAATTGGAGCTGCAGCAACACCATCTTGAGCTAAGCCGTATAGAGTTACCTTTCCTCCAGGGAAGTCGCCATTCATAGCTTTTGTAGCAGTGTCTTCTACAGCAACGTCTACGCGTTTTACTGCAGATGTAAGAACAATTTCAGGTCCCATGTCTGATTGGTCACGGTCTACACCGATTGCCCAAATTTGTTTGCTTGGATCTTTAGCTAGACGGTCTTTCGCTTCTTTGAACATACCGTTACCAGTAGAACCAGCAGCAGCAAAGATTACATCTGTACCAGAAGAGTACATTTTGGATGCAATATTTTGTCCAAGTTCAGCTTTATCAAACGCACCAGCATATTGAACATCTATAGTAGCACTTGGGTTTGCTGCTTTAACGCCAGCTTCAAATCCGGCTTCGAAACGCTCAATTACAGCACTTTCCATACCGCCGATAAATCCAATTTTGTTCGATTTAGTTGCCATACCTGCTGCAACACCTACAAGGAAGGATGCTTCTTGCTCCTTAAATAGGATACTTGCAACATTCTTTTGTTTTACTTCAGAGTCAACAATAGCAAAATGTTGGTCTTTTTGCTGCTTTGCAATTTCTTCAACAGCACCTTGCATCATGAAACCAATACCAAACACTAAGTCAAAGTTTTGGCGTGCAAGTGTATTTAAGTTTGTTGCATAGTCAGCATCAGATTTGGATTGAAGGTAGTCAAAGCCGTCTTTGCCTTTTTTCATACCATTATCTTTGCCAAACTTTTGAAGACCTTCCCAAGCAGATTGGTTAAATGATTTGTCATCAACACCACCAACGTCAGTAACCATACCTACAGAGAATTTTTTGCCTTTGTCTCCGCCCTTTGAAGTATCATCGCCGTTGTCATTGCTTTTTCCACAAGCACCAAGTAGTGTACCAGCAGCAAGTACTAACGATAGCGCCATTCCAATTTTACGCTTTTTCAAGGTATTGACCCCCTAATAATTTTGTTTGATTAAGTAGAAATGTTGATAAGCATAGACTTGTTTGCGTTTTCAAAAGTTTTTAAAAAAATTTAAACCCTTTTTCTTAAAACATGAAAACTAAACTTATCCGCTTTAAAGTAGTTTACCGAAAAAAGGACAGGTTCATCCATTTCATCGAAATGCATTTGTTTTAAAACCAACAATGCAGTTTCTGGGTCACATTCCAGAATTGGGGAAATTTTTTCATGGTAGCCGACTGGCTCGATTTGAGCAACCGCGTATGTAATCCTTCGGTTTGCCTCCCCATCTAAGATATTAAAAATTGATTCTTGTTCATGAGAAAAGGTTTCCGGTAAAATGTGTGCGGGAACCTTGTCGATACAGTATACGACCGGTTCTCCATTTGCAGTTCTAACTCTCTCCATTACGACTATTTCCTCACTAGTGGAACATGCAAAACGACGAATATCCTCTTCGGTAGGGCTTTGTGCCGATGAACTTAGAAAAATAGTGCCTGGTTTCATTCCAGCCTGCATAATCATGTCAGTAACACTATTCAATTGCTCGATCCCTGAGGTAAACAAAGGTTTTGCATTAACAAACGTACCAACACCATGGCGTCTGATAATCACATTTTCCTCTTCAAGAATACGCAGTGCTTCACGAAGAGTTGCCCTGCTTACACCAAGTTGTTTGGCAAGATCAAATTCTGACGGAAGTTTTTCTTTTTCTTTGTAAACGCCAGCTTCAATATCTTGCTTTAAATGATCGATAACTTGTAAATATAAATGCCGGTTATCTGACTTTATGGACATGCTGCATTCCTCCAGCCCTTTCTCAAGACATCAGACATCTGATATCATTCCTACTAATCGAGTTTATATTATCATGTTTTTTGGTATAAATAAATAGAATTTCTTGATTTTGTCGAAAAAAGGCATGAAGTTGTGAACATTCATCAAGTTAACTAACAAAGAGGAAAACTTTCTGTTATAATCTATATTTACCTTCTTCACAACAGAAATAGTAGGAGGATTTTGCTAAATCTTCATTAATTTTGTCCATTACTATAGTATCAGATTTACATGAAATTAGTACTAAAAAAAGAGCCAAGCGGCTCTTTTTCTTTCATTATCCTTGTCCTTTTTATGAACTTTGCTCTTCACTAGGTTTGGATTGCAAGACAGCTCGCGGTTTACTTCCTTCATATGGCCCGACGATTCCGCGAACTTCCATTTCGTCAATTAATCTAGCCGCTCTCGTATAACCGATCCGAAAACGTCGCTGGAGCATAGAGACGGACGCAGTTTGCATATCAACAACTAAATCAACTGCATCGTTATATAGATCGTCATCGACTTCACTTGTTGCTTCAGGGAGATCATCTGGAATCATTTCTTCTTGATATTGTGCTTTTTGTTGAGAAATAACAAATTCAACGATATCTTCTACTTCTTGATCAGATAGGAAAGCTCCTTGTACCCGAACAGGTTTCGAAGCTCCAACAGGCATGAACAGCATGTCCCCTCTGCCCAGGAGTTTCTCAGCTCCTCCCATATCAAGAATAGTTCTTGAATCAGTGGCACTAGATACAGCGAAAGCAATTCGTGAAGGAATATTTGCCTTAATAACACCTGTAATGACATCTACAGATGGTCTTTGCGTAGCAATGATTAAATGGATCCCGGCAGCGCGGGCCATTTGCGCAAGTCGTGTGATTGAATCCTCCACATCCGAAGATGCCACCATCATTAAATCCGCTAACTCATCTACGATTACAACAATATACGGTAAAAGAGGCTGTTTATCATTTTCCTCCAGATTATGCCGGATCACATGATCATTATAGCCCTCAATATTCCTAGTTCCGGTATGGGAAAATAGTTCATAACGTCTTTCCATTTCGCTAACTACCTTTTTTAGTGCTTGTGAGGCCTTTTTGGCATCCGTCACTACAGGTGCTAACAAGTGTGGTATCCCATTATAAACATTTAATTCGACCATTTTTGGGTCAATCATCATTAATTTTACTTCATGAGGCTTTGCCCGCATTAAGATGCTGGTAATAATTCCGTTGATACAGACACTTTTTCCGCTTCCGGTTGCACCGGCAACCAGCAAATGGGGCATTTTATTTAGCTCAGCCTCTACCGCTTCACCAGTAATATCACGACCCAATCCAATTAACAATTTGGCATCCGGCTTATCGTTATGGGTAGATTCTAAGACTTCCCTTAATGAAACCATAGCAATTTCTGTATTGGGCACTTCTATTCCGATGGCAGATTTCCCTGGGATTGGCGCCTCTATCCGAATCCCTTTTGCTGCAAGCGCCAAGGCAATATCATCGCTTAGACTGACTATTTTACTTACTTTGACCCCTACATCTGGATGTACCTCATACTTTGTTACTGCAGGGCCGAGATGAACTTGTGTAACCCGTGCCTTAACACCAAAACTTTGAAACGTTCTTTCGAGTTTGGCCGCATTTTTATTTATTAATTCATATTCACCACTCTGATCCGTTTTATTAGGCATTCTCAACAACTTTAGCGGTGGTAATTCATAATCGATATTTTCTACTTCAGTAAATGAAATCGGTGGGGTATTATCTTCCTCTTCCACTACTTCATTTCTTTTTCTACTATTATTGTTCTTATTCTGGTCTTTCTCTGATTTTTCTAACGGGATCTCTTCAACATAAGCTCGATCTGCAAAGCTTGAGATAATTGGTTCTGGAGTTGGCTGGACATCAGGAACATCTACAGGCTGAGCATGGATAATCGGAGGATTGTTCAAAATTGGTGAAGTCTTTTCTTCCTTTTGCTCTGTTCTTTTCTCCTTTTTTTGTTCTTGTTTCTTTTGCTTCCAGCTGGAAAGATCCGTTTTAAACTCTTCCCATTGATGTTTGATAAAACCAAATATAGAAATCATTATTTTGCCAATAAAGTCCCCAAAAGATTTACCTGTCAATAATATAAATCCAATCAGAATAAAGACAAAGGCTATGATCTTAGTGCCTGTTTCCGCAAATAAGTAATGAAATAACGCAAACAAAACGGCTCCAATCATGCCACCTCCAAGGTCAGTGGTCGAAGTTTCTCCTCGGAGATCCATTAAAAATAATTCCCATGTGTTTCCGATAACACTTGGGTTTTTAAATTTGCCGTTGTTGGTTAATAAGCGAAAAAGGGTTACGTGGCTTAATAAAAGAATGGCTGAAATGATTAAATAAGACCCAACTAATTTAATATGAAAGAAAAATGGAATCTCCCTTTTCCACATTAAATAAATACTTAAAAAAACTAGGCCGATCAAACCTAGCATGTACCATTCTCCCATCCAAAAACGGAAAAAGAATACAGTTGCCCTGCCGACGGCGCCAAGCTTAGCCATTGAAATAACTGCCAGTGCTAATAAAACCAAAGCAGATAATTCATATTGGACTGTTCGTTTCAGTTGATTCTCTCTTCTTTTGGGTTGTCTTTTCTTCTTTTTGACCATTTAATCACCTTAACATTTATATTAGCATCTCTTATGTAAAAAGGAAGAAAGCAGCCCAATGGCTGCTCTTGTCTACTTAACTTAAGTATACCATAAAAATTTATTGGATTTCTGATTATCGATCGAGATTCAATAAAGAAATTTTAGACCCTGGACAAATGTTTGCATTTAAATAATGCTGAGGATCACTGCTTAAGATCCGGATAACTTGGTAGCTTTGGTTATCTGTTTTTTCAACTAATAGTGGGACTCCTTGGTAGTTTACCATTTGTTGCTGTTGAAAAACACTTGAATCTTGTGGGAAAATTAATTCCTGCGGCATCATAGTATATAAAATCACTGGACAAGACCTTCTTTATTTTCTTTCTTTAATTCAATCATTTCATTTAATTTTCGCATTGCCTGCCCAAGGCCGCCAACCTCATCAATGAGACCGGATTTTACTGCATCAATACCAATCACATTTGTCCCGATATCTCTTGTTAAATTTCCTTTAGCAAACATTAAATCTTTAAATTTCTCTTCTGAGATATTCGAGTGTTTTGTAACAAAGCTCACCACTCGCTCCTGCATTTTATCCAAGTATTCAAAAGTTGCAGGAACCCCAATGACTAACCCCGTCAGTCTAATTGGGTGAATCGTCATAGTGGCTGTTTCTACTATATATGAATAATCGCAGGAAACAGCGATTGGAACGCCAATGGAATGACCTCCCCCCAAAACAATGGATACAGTTGGTTTGGAAAGAGACGCCAGCATTTCAGAGATTGCCAATCCTGCTTCAACATCTCCTCCCACTGTATTTAAAATAATAAGAACTCCCTCAATATTTGGGTTTTGTTCAATGGCAACCAACTGAGGGATGATATGTTCATATTTGGTTGTTTTGTTTTGAGGCGGAAGTGCCATATGCCCTTCTATTTGGCCAACAATCGTCAAACAATGAATTTTGGAATCAGGTGAAAGCTGTGGTACATTGGTTTGCCCTAACTGCTGAATTTTTTCTATAAGTCCTGAAGAAGGCTTTTCCTCTTTTTGAGGCTCCCCGCCTTCTTGATTTTCGGAATCATAATTTAGGATATCTGTATTCATTCCAATACTCCCTTCAAGCATGATATATTTTAGTATTTACCTATGGATTAATTTCATGCTTAAAGAATAGATAAAGAGGTTGGACCAAAATGACTATACGAGAACTCCTGTTAAATTAACGGTCTCAATATTAGTCTGTTGATTTCCGATCCAAGCACTTCGCTTTCCGCGGGCGTTGCGGTGAGCCTCCTCGTCGCTGAAGCGCCTGCGGGGTCTCCCGCAGGAGTCTTCGTGCCTTCCTCTCCAATCAACAGAGTCCTAAAGATTAATGAAACTTTTACAAGAAAAAACTGACTCAATAAGGTGCATTTACACCATCTGAGTCAGTCTCTAAGCCAAATTAAATTTCCATAATGATTGGAAGAATCATTGGACGTCTTTTGGTTTTTTCGTATAAATAGCGATTTAATTCATCTCTGATTTCTTGTTTTAAGGTAGCCCATTCAAAAGTGTCTTTTGCAATATTTCTTTCAACAATGTCTTTTACTAATTTTGTGGAATCATCCATTAATTTTTCTGATTCTCTAACATAGACAAAGCCTCTTGAGATAATCTCTGGTCCGGCCGCAATTTTTTTCTCCTGCTTAGTCAGTGTTACAACCACGATAAGGATTCCATCTTGAGATAAAAGCTTCCGATCCCGTAAAACAATATTCCCAACATCGCCAACACCTATTCCGTCAATCAAGACATTGCCGGATGGAACTTTTCCGGTGATGGAAAATTTTCCTTCTTTCCACTCAACAATATCACCACGGTCAGGAATGTAAATTTGACTATCACGCAGCCCACATTCTAATGCCAATTTTCGATGTGCCTTCAACATGCGGAATTCCCCATGAACCGGAATAAAGAATTTTGGCTGCATTAAGTTCAGCATAAATTTTAATTCTTCCTGGCTGCCATGACTGGAAACATGAATGGTACGGTTCCCATATATCACATTTGCGCCTGCTCTAAATAGCATATCAACTGTTTTGGATAAAAATAACTCACTGCCACGAAGAGGGGACGCAGCAATTAACACCGTATCGCCCTTTTGAATATTTAAAAGTTTATGGGTTTGCTTTGCCATTTTTTGTAGTGCTTCTATTGGTTCACCCTGACTGCCTGTCATAAGAACGACGATTTCATGATCTTGATAATCCTTGATCTCCTCTATGGAAATAATTAAGTCGTCGGCCACTTCTAAATAACCTAGGTCCAAAGCAATGTGGTAAATTCTTTCCAGGCTCTTCCCAATAACAACAACCTTGCGCTTATTCTCTAACGCAGCATCAAAGATATGTTGAATTCTGTTAATGTCAGAAGCAAAGCATGCAGCTATAATTCTTCCTCGAGCATTATACAAAGCACTGGAAAGTTCGCGTTGGACAATTGCCTCTGAAGTGGTATATCCAGGCTTTTCTGCTTCAGTACTATCAGACAATAAACATAATACCCCTTGTTCACCAATAGCGGCCATTTTGCCTATTTCCGGCTTATAGAACTTAGTGGCAGCTTGATCAAATTTAAAATCTCCTGTGTAAACGATAATGCCTTCAGAGGTATGTATACAAACACCGACCGAATCTGGGATACTATGGTTCGTTTTAAAGAAGCTAACTTTAACCGTTTCCATTTCCACAATTGAATTAGAATCCACTTCGATGAAATTAGTCTTTCCAAAGTACTCTTGTTCTTTTAGTTTTGCCTTGGAAAGTGCTAAAGTCAATTTCGTACCATAAACAGGAACATCCATTTGTCTTAAAACATAGGAAAGTGCCCCAATATGGTCCTCGTGTCCATGAGTTAGAAAAATGGCTTTTACTCTTTCTTTGTTTTCTTTTAAATAAGTAATGTCCGGGATCACCATGTCTATGCCAAGCATTTCTTCCTCGGGGAACATTAAACCGGCATCAATGATAAATATGTCCTTGTCCACTTCAACAAGATACATATTTTTCCCGATTTCTCCTATACCACCAAGTGCTATGATCCTGATGGATTGATTTTTTTGAATGATCACTATCCGTTTTCCTCCTATGCTGCGTGTTTCCACATACTTTGTTTATCTATATTTTTGGCTCTGTTAAACTTGGCTGTTGATTTGCGCTCCAGGTGCTTCGCTTTCCGTGGGCGTTTCGGCGAGCCTCCTCGGCGCTTGCGCCTGCGGGGTCTCTCCTGAACCGTACTCCCACAGGAGTCTTCGCACCTTCCGCTCCATTCAACAGAGTGTAAAAAATCAACACTGTTCTTTAACATAGCCATATTTTTAAATCGACCGAAATTCAGTTATGATTATTATACTTGAAATATAAAAATCATTACAACAAAAAATGAAAAAAGTGACAAATCTCATATTAAAGCAAAAAAGTCAACCGAGAGTCGGTTGACTTTTTTGTGCTACTCGTATTGTTCCAACAATGAAGTTAAAATTTTTCGTTCTTGCTCAGATAGACCTACAAGTGGTAACCTAACAGATCCAACATCAAGACCTTTTAGTTGCAATGCAGTTTTAACCGGTGCTGGGCTCGGTGCAGCAAACAATCCTTGCATTAGCGGAAGCAAATGCTGGTGTAACTTAGCTGCTTTCTTAATATCCCCTTCAAAAAATGAATAAACCATTTCCTGCATTTCTTTCCCAATGACATGAGAAGAGACTGATATAACCCCAGTACCCCCAATGGCCAGCACTGGAATTGTCATGCTATCATCACCACTATACAGCTTAAAGTCATCATCTGTATTAGCAATAATCTTTGCCATTGCATTCAGGTCACCGCTAGCCTCTTTTACGGCAAAAATATTCGGTATTTTAGCTAAACGAATAATCGTATCGGGATGAATATTAACTGCTGATCTCCCAGGAATATTATAAACCATTACCGGAAGCGTTGTTGACTCAGCAATTGCTTTGAAATGTTGATAAAGGCCTTCTTGATTAGGTTTATTGTAATAGGGACCAACAACCATTATACCGTCAACATCCAACTGTTCAGCTTTTTTCGTCAGTTCGATTGATGCATAGGTGTTGTTGCCCCCAGTACCAGCAATGACTGGAATTCTTTTATTTACCACTTTGACCACATGATCAAATAACGCCAGTTTTTCTTCCTTTGATAATGTTGGAGATTCACCTGTTGTTCCGGCGATCACTAAAGACTCTGTTCCACTTTCAATTAAAAAATTCACTAATTTCGTTGTTTTGGCAAAATCAATATGTCCTTTATTATCGAAAGGGGTAACCATAGCCGTGGATATTCGACCTAAATAAACCATGTTCCTGCTCCTTTCAAATCCTTCTCGCAAGAATACATATTCCTAATATTTTAGATAAGCCACTCTAAAATTCTAAACCATTAAACTCAAGAGATTCTTCCTCTAGTTGAAATGCATCATGTAAAGCATTCACAGATTTCACCAAATCATCTTGTTTCACAAGTACCCAAATTGTAGTGTGGCTGTCTGCAGATTGTAAAATACGAATTCCCTGATTTGAAAGTGCTGTAACAATTTTAGAGGTGACTCCCGGAACTCCGGCAATTCCCGCACCAACAACAGATACTTTTGCACAATGACGCTCAATCTCTGGGTCGTGGCCTAATTCCTTCAAGACATTTATCGCTTTGTCAGTCATTTCATCTGTTACGGTATAGACAACACCATTAGGAGAAATATTGATAAAATCGACACTGATTTTTTCATTGGCCATTGCCTTGAAAACTTCAGCTTGCAAATAATATTGGTCTTTTTTGGCATAAACCTTAATTTGGGTGACATTCGAAACATGAGCGATCCCGGTAACAAGTCGCTCTCTAATGTCACTGCCACGATTATTTTTATTAATGGAGGTAACCAATGTTCCTAGGTTATCAGAATAAGTTGAACGAATTCGAATCGGCACTTTTGCTTGCATGGCAATTTCAACAGCTCTAGGATGAATTACTTTTGCCCCTTGATAAGCCATATTACATACCTCTGTATAAGTAACAACTGAAAGTGGACGGGCATTCTCAGCGATTCGTGGATCAGCTGTCATAATACCTTCTACATCTGTAAAAATATCAATCCACTCTGCATTGAGGGCAGCTCCTAGTGCGGCCGCAGATGTATCACTGCCGCCACGTCCAATCGTGGTAATATCGCCATTTTTGGCAGCACCTTGGAATCCGGCAACTACCACCACATCATTCTCTTCCAACTCTCTTAACAGTCGGTCACATTTCATTTCGATTATTTTTGCATTTGTAAAATCACTATTCGTTCTAAAACCGGCTTGTGCCCCTGTTAAAGCAACCGCATTAATGCCGCTTTCGACTAGCATATTAGTAAACACAATACTTGAAATGGTTTCACCACATGACATTAATAAATCATTTTCACGCTTAGAAAGCTTACTAACACTTCCACCGATTAAAGATAGTAACGTATCCGTTGCATATGGGTCTCCTTTTCTTCCCATTGCTGAAACAACAACAACCACTTTATATCCTTCGGCTATAGCTTTCTCAATATGTCCTTGAGCATGTTTTCTGCTCTCTTCATCCTTTACAGATGTTCCGCCGAATTTCTGCACAATAATTTTCATAATGACACAAAAACCTACCTTTTAGATGGAACTTTTCTTATTTTACTAGCCCTAATTTTATTAAGCTTTCTGCTATTTGCACTGAGTTCCATGCAGCACCCTTTAGAAGATTATCCGAAACAACCCACATATGGAAACCGCGGGATTCATCAATATCTTTACGAATTCTTCCTACAAATACATCATTTTTCCCTACACAGTTTGCTGGCATTGGGTAAATTTGATTCTCAGGATCATCCTGGAGGACAACACCCGGTGCATCTTGTAATAACGCCTTAATATCATTGGCAGTTACGCCTTCTGCTTCAATTTCAAAATAAACAGATTCTGAATGCCCAACAGCAACCGGTAAGCGAACACATGTCGCTGAAACAGGAAGATCTGATAAATTCATGATTTTCTTTGTTTCGTTAATCATTTTCATTTCTTCAAATGTATAGCCATTATCTTGAAATTTGTCAATTTGCGGAATGGCATTAAAAGCTATTTGATAATGATTATTATCAGATTTTACTGGTAAAATCTTTGGTTCATAGGATTCATTATTCAAAATCGCCTTTGTTTGATCCATTAATTCAGAAATGGCTGCAGCACCTGCCCCGGAAACTGCTTGATAAGTGGAAACGATGACTTTCTTTAATCCAAACTTTTCTCTAATTGGTTGTAACGCCACAACCATTTGGATAGTGGAACAGTTAGGATTAGCAATGATTCCATTATGGTTATGCAGGTCTGCCTCATTTACTTCAGGCACAACTAAAGGTGTATTTTGGTCCATTCGGAAGGCACTAGTGTTGTCCACTACAATTGCCCCTCGCTTTACAGCCTCTGGTGCTAATTCTTTTGAAACACTTCCGCCAGCACTGAAAAGGGCAATGTCAATTCCTTCAAAGCTTTCAGGCTTTGCTTCTTGTACAGTGTATTCTTGACCACTAACATTTATTTTCTTTCCAGCGGAACGCGCTGAAGAAAGCAATAATAAGTTTTTAATTGGAAAATTTTGTTTTACTAATGTTTCTATCATCTGCTGTCCAACTGCACCCGTTGCCCCAACAACGGCTACATTAAATCCATTTTGCTGACTCATTTTTGTTCCCCTTTCATCAATCACTGGCTGGTTATTTTACTCATTTTGCTGCCAGTATTCTACTTATATGTTTATTGTAAATCTTATCAGGGGGCTAAAGATATAGCCCACTGATGAATGATTAATTTATTTTATCATATTCTCGAAAAGAAATAACCTTTTTTGAGGAAAGGGTCGAAAATTAATCCGTATCTTTGTATCTCTCTACTAATACTGGCTGAATTTGTGTGCCTTCAAGAGCTGCAACGACTGTATCAACTAACAATGGCATTCTAGCAACCATCGAGTTCGGTTTTTTAATCGGATCATCCTGCCCATAGGGAATAAAATAAATATTTTTGGTGGCCATTAATCTCATTAAGTTTACTCCATTTAACCCTAGGGCATCATTAGTAGATATCCCTAAGACTACCGGTTTTAAATTTCTTAATGTTGCCTTAGCAGCCATTAATACTGGACTGTCATTAATCGCATTGGCAAATTTACTCATTGATACACCTGTTAATGGGGCAATGACCATGCAATCAAGCGGCAGTTTGGGTCCCAAGGGCTCTGCCTTCACAATTGAATCAATCACTTTATTACCTGTTAAATCTTCAATTCTTTCAACCCAATCATCGCCTTTACCAAATCGTGTATCGGTATTTTTCACAGTAAAGGTCACCACGGGAATTACCTCAACTCCAGCTTGAACGAGCTTCTCTATTTCAGGAAACACGGCATCATAAGTACAATGTGAGCCAGTGAGCCCAAAACCAATTCTTTTACCTTGTAAATTCATTATCCTTTCCCCTTTCGATTATTGAGGTCATCCTGCAACAGCTGTGAGAGTACATCTGCAAGAATTTGGCCGGCTGTTTTGGGTGCCACAATCCCAGGTAAACTGGGTGCCAGTAGAGCTTTTATTCCCCGTTTCTCGGCGTAACGGAAATCAGTGCCCCCCGGTTTCGAAGCAATATCGATTACAAGCGTATGGGTCGGTAGTTTGGATATCACGGCTGCACTTACAATTTGCAATGGTATAGTATTAATTAATATATCAGTGTCGGATACCTCATTTTCGATTTGATTTAAATGAAAAGGAGTAACTCCCATTTCCGTTATCCTAGCGAGATGTTCGCTTTTCCTTGCTCCGACTTTGACTTTAGCACCAAGAGCATGGAAAGCTCTTGCAATGCTCATGCCACATCTCCCGAGACCAAGAACGGTCACATTTGAACCATGGATTGTAAAGTCAGTGTGCTGTATGGCCATCATAATCGTCCCTTCCACTGTAGGAATGGAATTGTAAATAGCTACATCATCCCTTGAAAATAACTGAACCAGCGGTCTGTTAGACTCCTTGACAATCTCATTTAGATAGGGATTTGTAATCCCGGAATAAATCCGGCAATGCTCTGGTGTCTTGGAAAGTATATCTGTCGTTAATACTACTTTTTCATTTGAAAAAATTGTTTCTACTTGGCCTTCTAAATTTGTTCCCGCTACCGGTAAAATAATGGCATCTATATTCGTGAAGTCAACTTCATCTAATTTTTCCTTAACAGCACCCGTGAAGGCGTGGTCAAGTTGTTCGAAACCAATGAGCGAAAGTCTCGCATCTAATTCAGTTAACTTCCGGATAATTTCCAGCTGTCTGGCATCTCCACCAATAACGGCTATTTGTAACCCTGTCAGCATGAAAACATTCACCTTCTTTATTTAAAAATCCTAAGAAGAATCCTTTGCTTATTATCACTTCAACATCTTATGTATGATGGATTCAATCTGTGAGTTTTCCATACGCATATATATAAAAAAAGCCCAAGCAACTATTAAATTGCTTGAGCTTTTTACCATTATTCTTCTTCCGGTACATCGATAATGATCATATCGGATCCAATTTTTTTAATGTGGGTCCAAGGCACTCGCAATTCTTCCCCTTGCTTTCTAAAACCAAACCATTTTAATGATGGGATTAGCAATGCCTGAATTTGTCCGGTATTTTCATTAATTTCTAAATCCGTCTGTCCGAGAACACCCAGTCGTTCTGCTTTTTTAACGTCAACTATTTCTTTTCCGCTTAATTCACTAAGTCGCATTCCCTTTGACACTCCTCTACCTTTTTTATTAGTGTATAATGAGACGGACAAAAATAGACTAAAGAAAAAGAGGCAGCCAGATATATGACTACCTCATTTCTTTTTATAAATTTGCTGGAAATTCACCGTCTGGACTGATCAAGGATACAGAAAATTCGTCTGTAAAGATCGATCTTGCCATGTCGTCTACACTCTTCTTTGTTACCAAGTCAATTTCAGTAATAATTTCATCTAGGGAACGGTGACGCTTCAACAATAGTTCGTTTTTGCCATTTCGGCTCATCCGGCTATTGGTGCTTTCTAAACTGAGCATTAGGCCACCTTTTAATTGTTCTTTGCTATTAGTTAATTCTTTTTCCGTAATTCCATTTTGTTTTAATTTTTCAAGCGTATCCTGGATGGTTTCATAAAGCACATTAAGCTGCTTTGCTCCAGTCCCCCCGTAAACAGTAACAATCCCGCTATCCTGGTATGCGGAATGATAGGAAAAGACAGAATAAGCTAAACCCCGCTGCTCACGTACCTCTTGGAATAATCTTGAGCTCATGCTTCCGCCTAAAATATTATTTAAAGTAATTAAACTGTATATATCATCGTGGCCAACTTTTAATCCATTAAACCCGATACATAAATGGGCCTGCTCCGTTTCTTTTTTACGAGAAATTCGATTCGAATGAAATTCTGGAATGTTTTCAGTAGGCTCGTTATTTCCGCCTTGATAAGACCCAAAATATTGTTCCACTTCTGAAATAAAGGACTCTGATATATTGCCCGCAATGGAAATGACGACATTTTCTGGGGTGTAACGCTCGTGGATGTATTCCTTTAGCGAATCACCTGTAAATGTATTTAAGGTATCTTCTGTTCCAAGGATTGGATATCCAAGTGGATGTTCACCATAGACTGCCCTACTTAGTAAATCATGGACAATATCATCAGGTGTATCTTCATACATTTTTATTTCTTCTAAGACAACATTTTTTTCCTTCTTTAATTCCTCTTCAACAAAAGTTGAATTAAAAAACATATCAGCTAGAACATCCAAAGCAAATTTAGAATGTGTATCAAGAACCTTCGCATAATAGCAAGTATATTCCTTTGAGGTAAACGCATTTACTTGACCACCAATACTGTCAAAGGATTCCGCAATTTCTTTTGCTGTTTTAGTCGTGGTTCCTTTAAAAAACATATGTTCAAGAAAATGAGAAATTCCATTTGTTTGTGGATCTTCGTTTCTTGATCCTGTTCCAATCCAGATCCCAATTGCAACAGACCTGACGGTAGGAATTTGTTCTAAAACGATTCTTACTCCATTTTGGCAAGTGTATTTATTTATCATCGACTTCCTCCTGTCTTTAAACAGCAGATGCTAGTATTCCATTGTCCATTATACCTATTATGGCTAATTTCTCCAACTTTTAGGTATTTTTTACTCCGATTATTTCATTATACGTTCTTCTTCCATTAATTCAGAGACGGTACCGATTTTTAGATTCTTTTTTTCAATTAAAGTGATTAGACGGTCAAGCGATTTTGCGGTTGATTCTGTTGGATGCATCAGGACCATTGAACCATTATCGATTTTTGAAATAACTCGATTGATTAACACATCGGGTGCCGGCTTTTTCCAATCAACAGTATCTACCGTCCACATGACGGTTTTCATGTTAAATTCATTAGCTACACGGACTGTTTCATCTCGATAGCTTCCGCTTGGGGGTGCAAACCAAGAACACTTGACCCCAGTTGCAGCCTCGATGATTTCATTGGTTCGTTTAATCTGTTCTCTTGCCTGTTCTGCTGTTAATTTAGCCATATCTGGATGAGAATAGGAATGGTTCCCCACTTCATGTCCGGCGCTTACAATCATTTTTGCCAATTCAGGATTCTTTTTTACCCAATTTCCTTCTAGAAAAAAACTAACCGATACATGATGTTTTTTCAATGTCGCCAGCATGTCAGATAAGAATTCATTTCCCCAAGCAACATTAATGATGAACGTAACCATCGGTTTGTCTGGATGTCCTTTATATATTGGTGAAGGTGGTAAATCATCCAATTGCACTTTAGGTTTTACCTGTTTTAGTACTAATTTCTTTTCATCGAAGGTACCCTTATGTTTCATATTTTTATAAGAAGCAGCAAGATCCACTTTAAGACCATTATAGCCAGGGATCGCCTTCCATACTGGATCAATTTTTGCATCCGAAGGTGGTATTTCATATGTAGAAGCATTTTTTACAATACTTTGATAAAGTGGGTCTGAATTTTTAATGGTAGGAATTGCTTGATTCTTTATCGAACCGACATATTTATTAACCACCGGGTTATTTACTACTAGCCAAGCAAATAAAATCATAAAAATAATGGACGCCTTTTTCATTCTACCTTTCCCCCTCTTCTATAAAGAGTATGTAAAATGCGGACAAGGTAGAACGTGTATGTATGGCCTAAACCATGCAAAAAGTCAGGGAAAACCCTGACTACAATGGTGTTGGTTTATATTATTGATTTTGCTCTGCTTTTTCACGCTCTTCTTTTAAGACTGCTTTGCGTGATAAATTAACGCGGCCTTGCTTATCAATTTCGGTAACTTTTACTAATAATTCATCACCGATTTTAACAACATCTTCCACTTTTCCTACACGTTCTTCAGCAAGCTCGGAAATGTGAACCAATCCATCTTTGCCAGCAAAGATTTCTACAAAAGCTCCAAATTTCTCAATCCGTTTAACCTTACCAAGATACATTTGTCCTACTTCTACCTCACGAACAATATCTTCGATAATTTTCTTCGCTTTTTGGTTCATTTCCTGATCTGCCGAGGCAATAAAAATGGTACCGTCTTGTTCAATATCAATCTTAACGCCGGTTTCTTCGATGATTTTATTAATTTGTTTTCCGCTCGGTCCAATTACGTCGCGGATCTTATCCGGATTAATGTTCATGGTTAGAATCTTCGGTGCAAATGGAGACAGCTCTTCCCTTGGCTGCGCCAATGTAGCTAACATCGAATTCAAAATTTGCATTCTGCCTACTTTTGCCTGTTGTAGGGCTTCTTCTAAAATGTCACGGGAAAGACCTTCAATTTTGATATCCATTTGCAAGGCTGTTACCCCTTTGGATGTTCCGGCAACCTTAAAGTCCATATCCCCAAGGTGGTCTTCCATGCCTTGAATATCTGTTAAGACAGTATAGTGTTCACCAGATTTTACCAATCCCATGGCAATACCGGCAACTGGAGCTTTAATTGGTACACCCGCATCCATCATCGCCAAAGTGCTGGCACAAATGCTGGCTTGTGAAGTAGAACCATTTGATTCCAAAACCTCAGATACCAGACGGATGGTATAAGGGAAATCAACCTCAGAAGGAACTACCGGTTCTAAGGCACGCTCACCTAGTGCTCCATGTCCAATTTCACGACGGCCTGGTCCTCTGATTGGGCCCGTTTCACCCACACTAAAGGATGGGAAGTTATAATGGTGCATGAAACGTTTTTCTTCTTCAATGCCTAATCCATCAAGAATTTGAACATCTCCCATTGCACCAAGTGTACAAATGCTTAAAGCCTGAGTTTGTCCACGGGTAAATAATCCTGATCCATGGGTCCGTGGTAAAATTCCTACTTGAGACGATAAAGGACGGATTTCATCAATTTTACGTCCATCCGGGCGAATCTTTTCAACCGTGATTAAGCGGCGAACTTCACCTTTAACCATTTTATCTAAAATTTGTTTAACTTGTTTTAAATCTTCATCTGTAGCTTCTTGCTCAGTATATTTTGCCAATACCTGCTCTTTCACTTGAGAAATGGCATCCTCACGGGCATGCTTTTCTTGAACTTGAATGGCTTTCACCATATCTGCTTCACACATTTCTCTAACTTCAGCTTCAAGCTCTTTGTCAATTTCATATAAAGCAATCTGTCTTTTTTCTTTGCCAATTTCAGAAGCAATTTTCTCTTGGAACTCAATCAAACGTTTAATCTCTTCATGACCAAACATAATGGCTTCAAGCATTACTTCTTCCGGAACCTCATTAGCTCCAGCTTCAACCATGTTGATCGCGTCTTTCGTACCGGCAACCGTTAAATGAATATCACTCATTTCAGCCTGTTCAACCGTTGGGTTAATAACAAACTCTCCATTAATACGGCCAACAACTACCCCAGCGATTGGACCCTCAAATGGGATATCTGAAACACACAAAGCTAAAGATGAGCCAAACATCGCAGCCATTTCGGTAGAACAATCCTGATCCACACTCATGACAATACTAATAACTTGTACGTCATTACGGAATCCATCTGCAAATAACGGACGGATGGGACGGTCAATTAAACGGCTAGCCAAAATAGCTTTTTCACTTGGTCGGCCTTCACGTTTAATAAAACCGCCCGGTATTTTACCTACAGCATATAAACGTTCTTCATAGTTGACTGTCAATGGAAAAAAGTCTAAGTTTTTAGGTTCCTTTGATGCTGTTGCAGTACTTAGGACTGCCGTATCTCCATAGCGTACCAATGCCGCTCCGCTAGCCTGTTTGGCTAATTGGCCGATTTCAACCGTTAATTTGCGGCCAGCCCAATCCATGGAGTATTCATGTCTCAATTGTTCCATACTTTTACCCCTCTCTATCTAAATCCCTTAGGAGGATCTTTCCAAACAATTTAAAATTTCACTTTAGCTATAAAAAAGTGTAGGATGATATCACATAGAAATTTATAGATATCCATAATACTTATAGTATGGACAAAAAATCTTGTATTAAAAAATATGTATAAAATATTCTTTTTTCTATTTAAAAGCTAATAAAAAAGCGGGAAAATTCCCGCTTCCGTAAACTAACGACGTAGACCAAGCTTATTGATTAACACGCGGTAACGTTGAACATCTTTGTTACGTAGGTAAGTCAAAAGATTACGACGTTTACCAACCATTTTCAAAAGACCGCGACGTGAGTGGTGGTCCTTCTTGTGAACGCGTAAGTGATCGTTCAAGTTGTTGATTTGTTCAGTAAGGACAGCGATTTGAACTTCTGCAGATCCAGTGTCGCTCTCATGAGTTTTATACTCATTGATTAGTTCGTTTTTCCGTTCTTGAGTGATTGCCATCCATATTCACCTCCTAATATACAATCCCCTGTTACCGAGCAAGCGTCGGTGACTCGACTTGCCAAGCAAAGGTTATTTTTAATACGTAATTAAGAATACAATGTTTTTTTATAAAAAGCAAGTTAAAAACAGATTATATTGTAGGAAAAACTTATATTTACCATGAACTTTTAGTATTTTGTCGATTACCTGCAAAGTATTCAATGGCTGTTTCTTTATCTGATTCAATTTGTTTTACGAGTTCTTCGATACCGGAGAATTTTTTTTCATTTCTTATATATAAGTGCCATTCAATTATTACTACTTCTCCGTAAATATCCTCGTTTAAATCAAAAAGATGAACTTCAATAGAAAGCTTTACTGCTTCTTTATTAAAGGTTGGTTTGTAGCCCACGTTGCAAACTCCATTGTACCAGCAATTTCTAACCTTCATTCTAACTGCATAAACACCCAGCGGTGGAAGGAGATAAAGATCCTTTAAATCCACATTTGCTGTAGGGAAGCCTATCGTTCTGCCACGTTTATCCCCGTGGACTACAACACCAGTCGTGGTATAAAATCTACCAAGTAATGCGGGGAGCTCATTAGTTTTTCCTTCCATTAACAGATTGCGTATTCTGGTGGAACTTACTTTTTCATGAGCTTCGGTCAGTTTTGGTACAATTGTAAAAGTAAATTGATCTCTTGAATGAAAGGGTAAGGTTTCCATATTCCCCTTCCCCATTCTCCCATAGGTAAAATCAAACCCCGCCACCACATGTCTTACATGGAGACTGATAATAAATTGATCAATAAACTCCTGAGGCAGCAAACCGGCAAATTCCTCTGTAAAATGAACAATAAACAGATAATCAATCCCTAAACCTTCTATTATATTTATTTTTTCCTGTAATGGGGTGATAAACTGAACATGTTGTTTATTTTTCCCTAATACAACTGAAGGATGGGGATCAAAAGTCATAACCGCACTTTTCATACCATTTACATTTGCAACCCTTTTGGCCTCCATAATCACCTCTTGATGACCACGGTGGACTCCGTCAAAATAACCCAGGGCCATTACCAATGGAGGAAATTCATCTGTATTTATGTTTAATGGAAAACTAAGCCTCTTCACTTCCAATAGAAACTCACCTTTTCTAATCCGTAACCTTTATTCTTGATCATTCCTTAAAACCTTCAATGGTTTTAAAAGATCTGGCTTATTTGGATGCTTTGCATAAATGGCCAGCGCAATTCCATTATCAGTTTCAGCAATAATCGGTCCGTTACAATTTTTTAAATGTTCTGGAATACTTAATAGTGCACCATTTTTCACTTTCTCTGCTACTTTATCATTAATTATTAATTTCGGCAAATGAGAAAGCGCAGTTTCTAATGGTTTTAACACTGATTCAATTTTACCTTCTGCCGCTAAAGTTTCAATTTCTGAAAATGTGAAGCAATCATTTAAGGAAAAGGAGGCCGATTGAATTCTTGTTAAAAAAGACATATGTGCAGGGTATCCTAAAGCCTCCCCTATCATGACTGCCAATGTTCTAATATACGTACCTTTACTACAATGTACTCGAAAACGGAAACTGATTGTCTCTCCGGAAAACTCTGTTCGATCATCTAATAGTTCGTTGGAATAAATCATGACCTTCCTAGTTGGACGCTCCACTTCGATTCCTTTTCTAGCGTACTCGTAAAGACGAATTCCCCCAACCTTTACGGCTGAAAACATCGGCGGAGTTTGTTCGATTTCCCCTGTGAGAGCTTCCAGCACCTTGCTGATATCTTCCCGATGAATCACTCTATCAACGTTTTTTTTCTCCACTATTTCTCCAGAAGCATCCTCAGTAGTTGTGGAAAATCCGAGGGTTACTTCACCTTCATAAGCTTTTCCAGCATCGGTGATATATTCTGCCACTTTTGTCGCTTTCCCAATACAAATAGGAAGAACCCCTGTAACATCGGGATCAAGTGTACCAGTATGTCCGACTTTCTTCGTTTTTAAAATTTTTCTTAATTTAAATACACAATCATGACTTGTCAGCCCGGCAGGCTTATATAATGGCAAAATTCCTTCCACCCATCAACACTTCCTTTCTAACCGAAAAAAATGGATAGACAAATGTCTATCCACTCTACTCTTCTTCATTCGTCGTTTCCAATGGTTTATCATCGGAATGAAGTTGATGAAGAAGGGTTTCAATTCGATTTCCATAATCTATGGATTCATCAAATTCAAAAATAATTTCAGGTGTTTTTCGGAGCCGGATCCGATGGCCAATTTCAGTTCTGATAAATCCTTTTGCTTTGGCCAATCCTTTTAAGGTGTTTTCCTTTTGCTCGTCATCACCCAATACAGAAATAAACACTTTTGCCTGTTGAAGATCTCCGCTGACTTGAACATCCGTTACCGTCACAAAACCAATCCGTGGATCTTTTAGCTTGCGGCCGATAATATCGCTCAATTCCTTTTTCATTTGTTCTCCAACACGGTTCGCTCTAAGGCTCATCCTATTCACCTCTTAACTTAAAGCCATTCAAACTCGGTGATCGTCCTCTCTATTTCAGGAAACGAGTCAATAAATTTTAGAGCATTTTGCAACTCCAGCTCAGTAGAACTATGAGCTGCCGTTACTGCTACTATGGCTATTTTTGTCCTTTGCCATACATCCTGATAATCCACTTCAGCAACAGAAATATTAAATTTTTGTTTTAAGCGGGTGAGGATTCGCTGTAGGACAGCTCGTTTTTCCTTTAATGAATGTGCATCATAGATGACACATTCACAAACGACTGAGCAAAAAATCATTTGCGCTCTATTTCTTCCATTACATAAGCTTCAATGATATCTCCTTCTTTAATATCATTAAAGTTTTTAATGGTTACACCACATTCGTAGCCTTGTGCTACTTCTTTTGCATCGTCTTTATAACGTTTTAAGGCATCAATCGTTCCTTCAAAAATGACGACACCATCACGAATCACTCGCACGCCACTATCGCGGGTAATTTTACCGTCAATCACATATGAACCAGCAATGGTTCCAACTTTTGACACTTTAAATGTTTGGCGAACTTCTGCCTGACCAATAATTTTTTCTTCAAATTCTGGATCAAGCATACCCTTCATGGCGGCTTCGATTTCTTCAATCACTTTATAAATGATTCTATGAAGACGGACGTCTACCTTTTCAGCATCTGCAGCCCGTTTGGCATTCGCATCAGGACGAACATTAAACCCAATGACAATTGCATTAGACGCGGAAGCAAGGCTGATATCTGATTCATTAATCGCACCTGTTCCGTTATGAATGATTTTAATATTGACACCTTCAACATCGATTTTTAGCAAGGATGCGGCAAGTGCTTCAGCAGATCCTTGAACATCTGCTTTAATGATAATATTTAGATCCTTCATTTCGCCTTGTTTCAATTGTTCAAACAAATTATCAAGGCTGACGCGGGATTTTTCGCCACGTTGTGCAGCAATTGCCTGCTGAGAACGTGCTTCCCCAACTTGGCGGGCAGTTTTTTCATCATCGAAAACAACAAATCGGTCACCAGCTTGTGGTACATCACTTAACCCGGTAATTTCAACAGGTGTAGATGGACCAGCCTCTTTTACGCGGCGCCCAAGATCGTTAACCATTGCACGAACACGACCATGTGTGTTACCTACAACGATTGGATCTCCAATCTTTAACGTACCGTTTTGCACAAGCAATGTGGCAACAGATCCACGGCCCTTATCTAATTTAGCTTCGATAACAGTACCAACGGCATTTCGTTTTGGATTTGCTTTATATTCTTCCACTTCACTGACTAATAAAATCATTTCTAACAAATTATCGATTCCTTCGCCTGTTTTAGCAGAAAGAGGAACAAATATGGTATCTCCACCCCAAGCCTCTGAAACCAACCCATGCTCTGTTAACTCTTGCATGACACGGTCTACATTTGCATCAGGTTTATCCATTTTGTTGACAGCAACAATGATCGGAACTTCAGCCGCTTTTGCATGGTTAATGGCTTCTACTGTTTGTGGCATAACACCATCATCTGCTGCTACAACAAGGATGGTAATATCAGTGATTTGAGCTCCACGAGCACGCATGGTTGTAAATGCAGCGTGTCCTGGTGTATCAAGGAACGTAATTTTCTTTCCATTTTCTACTACCTGATAGGCACCGATATGCTGGGTAATCCCACCTGCTTCTCCCTCGGTAACTTTCGTATTACGAATTGAGTCCAAGAGAGTCGTTTTGCCGTGGTCAACGTGACCCATAATGGTTACAACAGCTGGCCGCTCAATTAAATCCCCCGAAGCATCTTCAGTAAAATAAATTTCTAGGTCAGTGGTGTCAACTTTAATTTCTTCTTCAACTTCGACCCCATATTCGCCGGCAATTAATTCAATTGCATCTTTATCCAACTCTTGGTTGATTGTTGCCATTACCCCTAGTAAAAAGAGCTTTTTAATAATTTCCGATGGCTCTCTGTGCAGTTTTTTGCCAAGTTCAGCAACTGTTAAAGAATCGCTAAAGGTAATTTTGGTAGGGAGTTCTTTTTCTTTCTTCTTTTGTGGAGCCGCCACTTGTTGGACTGGCGCTTGATTTCGCTTTTTATTATGATGATGATTGCGATTTTGTTGGAAGTTTTGTGGCTTATTTTTTGATTTCCCTGGTTGGAAAGCCTTATTTTCCTTTGTTTGAGACTCTTGATCGTGCTTTTTGCCCTCTTTTGCTTTTGGAGCAACTGCAACTTTCACCTTATTTGACACAGCTAAAGTCTCTTCATCTTCTAATGTAGAAGAAGTTGTTTTAGCCTGAACCTGAGGCTTTTGTGCATTTTTCTGTTGTGCAGGACGAGCATTGCCATTTGGTCGATTTTGCCCTGCTGTGTTTCCGGTTTTTGGCTGTGATTGACTGTTTTCCTTTTTATTGTAAACAGCATCCAGTTTTTTTACATCAGCGTCTTCAAGTGTTGCCATATGATTTGAAACCTCTATATTCATTTCTTTTAATTTTGTAATAATTTCCTTACTGGAAAGGTTGTGTTTTTTTGCATACTCATAAACACGTATTTTACTCATTAATTTCACCCCCGCAAGATTTAATCGAGCAACGTTACCAGTTTCTTGGCAAATCCATCATCCAATACAGCTACAACAACGCGGGCTTCTTTGCCAATTGCTTGACCTAGAAGAAAACGATTTTCCACCATTTTGATGGGAACCTCATACGTTTTACATTTATCTGTAATTTTTTTCATCGTATTTTGAGATGCATCTGCGGATAATAAAACGAGCTTTGCATTTCCACTGCGGATCTGCTTTACGGTTAGCTCCTCACCTGATATGATTTGTCGTGCCCGATTGGCTAATCCAAGCAATGACATCCATTGATTTAGTTTCATTTGGATGACGAGCTCTCCTTCTCTATCAGTTCTAGCAGTTCATCATACAAGGAATCATTTATCGCAACATCTAAATGGTTTGATAAAATATTCTTCTTCTTTGCAAGTAGAACAGCTTCTTTTTCCCTTGAAAGGTATGCCCCTCTACCGGATTTTTTTCCGGTTAGATCGATTGACACGTCTCCCTCTTTTGAGCGAACGATGCGAACGAGTTCTTTTTTCGGTTTCATCTCACCGGTTGCAACACATTTGCGCATTGGAACTTTTTTTCGATTGTTCACAATCATTCACCTCTTCTTACTCTTGATCATTATCATATTCGAAATCAGAATCTACTTGATCATCAAAAAGCCTAATTGTTTCTTCCCGTGGATATATTCCTAAGTCACGAGCCTCTGATTCCGATTTGATATCAATTTTCCAACCTGTTAATTTTGCTGCTAAACGAGCATTTTGCCCTCTTTTACCAATTGCTAAAGACAGTTGGTAATCAGGAACCACTACTGTTGTTGCCTTTTCCTCTTCATTCACCATTACATCAAGAACTTTAGATGGACTAAGTGCATTTGCAACGAAGGTTACTGGATCATCCGACCATTTGACAATGTCGATTTTTTCACCTTTTAGTTCATTTACAACGGCTTGAACTCTTGTTCCTTTTGGACCAACGCAAGAACCAACCGGGTCTACTTCAGGATTTTCGGAATGGACGGAAATTTTCGAACGGTCTCCTGCTTCGCGTGCCACTGATTTAATCTCGACAGTCCCATCATAGATTTCTGGAACTTCAATCTCAAATAGTCTTTTTAACAAACCAGGATGAGTACGTGAAACAAAAATTTGCGGACCCTTTGTTGTTTTTTCTACTTTCGTAATAAAAACTTTTATCCGATCATGTGGCTTATATCTTTCATTCGGCATTTGTTCATTTATTGGCAACAGTGCTTCAATTTTACCTAGGCTAACATAGATAAATTTGGAATCCAGACGTTGGACAATTCCAGTCATAATATCTTCTTCACGATCAATAAATTCGGAGTAGATAATTCCTCTTTCCGCTTCACGGACACGCTGTGTTACAACCTGTTTTGCTGTTTGTGCAGCAATACGGCCGAAATCTTTTGGAGTAACCTCCATTTCCACAACATCTTCAACCTGATAATTTGGATTGATATGTCTTGCTTCCGCTAAAGAAATCTCTAAGCGTGGATCAAAAACCTCATCCACTACTTCTTTACGAGCGAATACTCTCATTGAACCTGTTTCTAAATTTAAATCAATTCTAACATTTTGCGCCTGATTGAAATTTCGGCGGTAAGCCGAAATAAGTGCAGCTTCAATGGCTTCGATTAAAATATCTCTTGATATACCTTTTTCTTTCTCAAGTATGATAAGAGCATCCAATAATTCGCTGCTCATTAGCTTGTATCCCCCTAACCTTTATATATAATTTTCTATGAAAAAGTTACTGCTAATCGGGCATTCGCCACTTTTTCATAAGGAATTTCAATTGTTTTTTTACGAGTTTTTATTTTGATTTCGATTTTCACGATTTGTCCATCGAATTCTTTTAAGATTCCTTCAAAGCTTTTTTCACCGTCAATCGGTTCGTAGGTTTTAATAAAAATATTTTTCCCAATCGCTTTTTCAAAATCCTTCTCTTTTTTAAGCGGACGCTCTGCACCTGGTGAAGATACTTCAAGGAAATAAAGATGAGGAATTGGGTCTGCCTCGTCAAGTTTTTCACTTAGCCGTTCGCTTACAAGACCACATTCTTCTATATCTACTCCTGTATCCTTATCGATGTATATGCGAAGGAACCAATTTTTCCCTTCCTTTACATACTCAATTTCCACTAATTCCAGACCAAGTTCTTCGACAATTGGTGCAGCCAGTTGTTCTACAACCTCGGTTACTTTGCTCATGCAATCCCTCCTTTTCCACCCTTACCTTATGTAGTTTCCGGAAAGTTTAAGTAAGATAAAAAACACTATAACAACACGAAAGAGTGGGTTTCCCCACTCCTTGTACACGAGAGTATTTCTTAGTATTTCCATTAAAACTATACCATAATCAATATATTTATGCAAACTTTTACAGATAAAGGCTAGATGCACCTCTTACAAATATTAAAAGAGAGAAAGCTGATTTTGTTCTGGTAATGCTCTGAGACAACCTTGTTTATCGAGATACTCGAGAATAGTCTTTGAGACTTTTCCACGTTGCTGCAAGTCTTCTTTAGATAAGAATTCCCCTTCTCCCCTAGCTTTGACTATGTTGACTGCTGCATTCGCCCCAAGACCAGGAATTGAATTAAATGGTGGAATTAATGAATTCCCTTCGATAATAAATTCTGAAGAGGCAGACTTATATAAATCATAATTTTGGAAGGTAAAGCCTCTCTCTGTCATTTCCAATGCCAATTCAAGAACTGTTAATAGGTTTTTCTCTTTATTTGAGGCATCCAATCCTTTGGCATTGATTTCTTCAATTTTTGCCCGAATCGATTCTGATCCCCTTGCCATTGCTTCAATATCAAAATCTTCGGCCCGTACAGTAAAGTAGGCTGCATAGTATAGCAATGGCAAGTGCACCTTAAAATAGGCAATCCTGACAGCCATTAACACATATGCTGCGGCGTGAGCCTTTGGGAACATATATTTAATTTTTTTACAGGAATCAATGTACCATTCTGGTACTTCGTTTTTACGCATTTCTGCTTCCATTTCTTCTGACAAGCCTTTACCTTTACGGACAGATTCCATGATTTTGAACGCAAATGATGGTTCAAGTCCTTGATATATCAAATAAACCATAATGTCGTCACGACAACCAATTACTTCACTTAATGTACATGTTCGATTATGGATTAGCTCTTGTGCATTTCCTAACCATACATCTGTTCCATGGGAAAGTCCGGAAATTTGTACGAGTTCGGAAAAGGTTGTAGGTTTTGTGTCTTCAAGCATTTGTCTAACAAATCTTGTACCAAATTCCGGTATACCCAGGGTACCCGTTTTACACATGATTTGTTGTTCCGTTACACCCAATGACTCCGTACCGCTAAAAATCTTCATGACTTCTGGATCATCAGTTGGGATCGTTTTTGGATCAATACCACTTAGGTCCTGAAGCATCCTAATCACTGTAGGATCATCGTGCCCCAGTATATCTAGCTTTAGTACGTTATCATGGATAGAATGGAAGTCAAAATGAGTTGTACGCCATTCCGATGTTTTATCATCTGCCGGAAACTGAATTGGCGTGAAATCATACACATCCATATAGTCCGGAATAACAATGATACCGCCCGGATGCTGACCAGTGGTTCGTTTAACCCCTGTACATCCTGATGCTAGGCGTTCGACTTCAGCACCACGGATTTGCAGATTATGATCCTGTTGATAGGCTTTTACGTAACCAAATGCCGTTTTGTCAGCAACCGTTCCAATTGTTCCAGCACGATAAACATAATCCTCGCCGAACAAGACCTTTGTATAGTTGTGGGCTCGTGGCTGATACTCTCCAGAAAAGTTCAAATCTATGTCTGGAACCTTGTCTCCCTTGAAGCCTAGGAAGGTTTCAAAGGGGATATCATGTCCGTCTTTTTTGTATTTTTCTCCGCAATTTGGGCAATCTTTGTCTGGTAAATCAAAGCCAGAACCGACAGATCCATCATTAAAGAATTCCGAATTCTTGCATGATGGGCAGACATAATGAGGTGGAAGTGGATTGACCTCTGTAATTTCAGTCATAGTTGCTACTAAGGAAGAGCCAACAGATCCACGTGAACCTACTAAATAACCGTCATCGAGTGATTTTTTCACGAGTTTGTGAGAAATCAAGTAAATAACGGCAAATCCATGACCGATAATACTCTTCAGTTCTTTCTCCAATCGGGCTTCAACGATTTCTGGGAGTGGGTCTCCATAGATTTTATGGGCCATGGCATAACTCATTTGCCGCATTTCATCTTCTGCACCTTCAATTTTAGGTGTGTATAAATCATCTTTAATCGGTTTAATCGTATCAATCATATCAGCGATTTTATTCGTATTGGTAACAACAATTTCCTTTGCCTTTTCTGCACCTAGAAAAGAGAAGGCATCTAGCATATCATTCGTCGTTCTAAAATGAACATCAGGAAGTTCATGGCGGTTAAGCGGGTTGGCTCCTCCCTGTGAACTGATGAGAATTTTGCGGTATATTTTATCATTCTCGTTTAAATAATGAACATTTCCAGTTGCTACAACTGGGATGCCCAGCTTATCGCCCAGTTTTACAATATTACCGATAATTTCCTCTAAATCTCTTTCATTACGAATTAATTCCATCTCGATTAAAGGGGCATACACCTGTTTTGGCAAAACCTCTAAATAATCATAAAATCCCGCGATGGCTTCGACCTCTTCTGGAGATTTTTGCATCATACCTTCGAAGACTTCGCCCTTATCACAAGCAGAGCCAACCAGAATCCCTTCCCGATATTTTTGCAGAACCGATCTCGGAATCCTCGGAACACGGTAAAAATATTCGAGATGCGAAATGGAAATTAATTTAAATAAATTTTTCAAACCAATATCATTTTGAGCAAGAAGGATACAATGAGAAGGACGGGCACGCTGATAGGCATTTCCTTTACCCATATTTTCATTAAACTCATCATGATATTGTATCCCTTTTTCGAGAGCATCCTTTAACATTTTTAATAATAAATAGGCAGTAGCCTCTGTATCATAAATCGCCCGGTGGTGCTGAGTTAATTCAATATCAAACTTTTTCGCTAATGTATTCAACCGGTGATTTTTAAGCTCCGGATACAAAAAGCGGCCTAGTTCTAATGTATCAATGACTGGATTTTTCGCTTTGTCCAATCCGATATTTTTATAACCTACATTTAAGAATCCCATGTCAAATGATGCATTATGGGCAACCAGTACTGCATCGTCTACCCAATCATGAAACTTTGTTATTACCTCATTGACTTCTGGAGCATTTTCCACCATATCATCGGTAATTCCAGTTAAATTGATGATCGTTGCCGATAACCTTCGATGTGGTTTGGCGAAAGACTCGAACCGATCGATAATTTCCCCGTTTCTTACCTTAACCGCTGCAAGCTCAATGATCGTGTCATATACAGCGGAAAGTCCTGTAGTCTCAACGTCAAAGACAACAAAGGTATCTTCCGCCAGCAAACGATGCGCATCATTATAAGCAATCGGTACGCCGTCATCGATTAAATTTGCCTCAACCCCATAGAGGATTTTAATATCATTTTTCTTTCCTGCGCCGTAAGCTTCTGGGAATGATTGGGCAACAGCGTGGTCTGTAACTGCAATTGCTTTATGCCCCCATTTTTTCGCTTGGGCGATTAATGTGCTGACCGGTGTTACAGCATCCATTTGACTCATTGGTGTATGCAAATGCAGTTCAACCCGTTTTTCGTTCTCTGGTGCTGTATCTTTGCGTTGTGCAGGTTTCATTTCGTTGATGTCATTACCAATCATGACAAGATCACGAACAAAGGTATCGTTTTGAATACTTCCTCTTACCTTAGCCCACATCCCTTTTTTCACCCGTTGGAAATTGGCGGCATCCTCTTTGTCGCGAGAAAACATTTTCACCATAATCGAACTTGTGTAATCGGTAATTTTAAAGGTTAATAATGAGCGTCCGCTTCTAAGTTCACGAATTTCAGACGCAAATATATATCCTTCAACAACCACTCTTCTCTCTTCATCGACAATATCAATCATATTACGATAGTCGCTGTCATCCTTAATGGTAAGACCTATGGTAAGGGGTCCATCAGGAACATCCCCTGAAGCTGAGTCTCTTTCTGCCTCCTGCTTCTGCATTTCCACCATCGCTAATAACGCGCGTTCTTGGTCTTCCTTTTGCTTGGCTATTAAAAACTGTTCATATTCTTCATTTTTTTCTTCGCTGTTCATAACAGTATCAATCGACAAAAGAGGAAATCCCACTGATTGATAAATATCTGAAATAATAGAGGCATATTTATGCTTTAGTGTCATCGCTTCTGCTTCATTACGCGTGGTGATTAAAACCTTGTTTCCATTTACTGTTGGTACCTGTTCATTTAAGAGCTTTTGTAAAGGAGGTGAAATACCATCAATTTGTTGTATGCAATAGCTCCAGTACT